>DATAED010000114.1:0-25621 GCA_036258195.1 Ktedonobacterales bacterium | reverse complement strand
CCCCTCGCAGGTGAGGCTGTGGCTGCTCCACACGCCGCGCAGCCGGACGAGCAGCGGCTCACCATAGAGCAATCTGTCGCTAACGACCAGACCATCATGACGAGACATGCGCGCTTCGCCGTCTCACGTTCATCCGGCGTCATCACGCTCTTCGGCGTGATCGCGCTGTCTGGCGCCACGCTCTTCGGCATTGGCTGGCTGTGGCGTGACCTCAGGCCGGTCTGGCGCAAGCTGACCTACACTATCGCGGACGTCCGCATTCCGATCGCGCTCCCCGTGACGATAGGCGAAGTCTGGTGGGACTTCCTGACCGACCGCCGCGCCACGTCCCAACAGACCTGGCGCCTCGGCGGCGCCACTTCCGATAGCGCCACCGCTCGTGGGCGCACAGAGTGATCATCGGGCAATCGGGCATGTCGGAATCGTCGTGATCGCCGCCTGATTTGGCTGAGCGGCGCACGCGGGTGACCTTCTGCTCGCGTGGTTTCCTCGCGCGTGGTTGCGCTGCCGCGCTCCGCTCAGGCGAACGCATCGCCGACGGCGCCCCGCTGCTATGCCCCCCCTCTGGATAGGGGCGGCACTATCCCGACGAACCCCCTGAACGAGTGGGGAAGACGACCGCAGCAGCGCCTACCATGTTCCCGGTGACGCGCATCATGTGCACACAATCTCGTCGAAGCATGACCTGCACGAGCGCTGAGACTGGCGCGATTGAGCGGGAAGTGACGTTCACACGAGGGGCGCCCGGTGCGCGGCGAGACGCTGCGTTGCGTTGCGTGCGCCGCATGAAAGCGAGGACTAGAGTATGGGGATGCTGCGCGTGCTGTCGCAGCTTGGCGATGAACGAGTTGAGTGGGATGACCACTCGGCAGCGAATGGTGACCACGAAGCTTCGGCGGCCATTCGCGAGGCCGAGCGGATCTTCGCAGCGCAGCGGGCCAAGGGATCCATGGCCTTCAAAATCGAAAAGGGCCATGTTCCCACACGCCTCGACCAATTCGATCCGGGAGCCGAGCAGATTGTGATCGTTCCGCGCGTCGTTGGCGGCTAACAGATTGTGAGGATGGAGCATGCTACTGGAGAAGAAAGTCGCCATCGTGACGGGCGGCGATAGTGGGATAGGACACGCGATTAGCCTGGGATTGGCGCAGGCTGGCGCGGCGGTGACAGTCAACTACCACCGCAACGAGGCCGCAGCGCAAGAGACCCTGCGGCAGATTGAGCGAACGGGTGGAACAGCCCAGCTCGTCCACGCGGACGTCTCAAGTCCGGCGGACATTCAGCGCCTTGTTGACAAGACCGTGGCCGCGTTCGGACGCCTCGACATCATGGTCAACAACGCTGGCATGGAGACGCGAACAACGCTGCTCGAAACCACAGAACATCAATTCGACCTCGTGATCGGTGTCGACCTCAAGAGCGCCTTCTTCGGCATGCAGAGCGCGGCCAGGCAAATGATCAAGCAGGGCGGCGGAGGCCACATCATCAACATTTCCTCGGTGCATGAGGACTGGCCAATGCCCGGCAACATCGCCTACTGCTGCGCGAAGGGCGGCGTGCGCATGCTCACGCGGACGGCGGGCGTGGAGCTGGCGCCGCACAAGATTCTGGTCGTCAACGTCGGCCCCGGCGCAGTCAACACGCCAATTGACGCCGCCACACTGGCTGATCCAGAACAAAAGGCGCGCCTGGATGCCGCCATCCCACTTGGTCGTGTCGCCGAACCGGAGGAGATTGCGAATATGGTGGTCTGGCTGGCCTCCGATCAGTCGAGCTATGCAACGGCGATCACCTACTTCGTCGATGGCGGGATCATGCAAGGCAGCGTCGGACTCTGACTGAAACCGACCAGAGGAGCAGCACATGAAGCGCATAGTTGTGCTCGGCGGTGGATTCGGTGGCCTCGCCGCCGCTCAGCATCTGGATCGCGCCTTCCGCCACGATGACGATGTTGAGATCGAGCTGGTGAGCGACTCGAACTATGTCGTCTACACGCCGATGCTCGCCGATGTGGCTGGCGGAACGATTGAGCCGCGCCACGCGGTGCCACCCCTGCGCGGTTTCCTGAAGAAGGCCCACCTGCGTGAGGCTAGAGTCACGGGCATTGACGTATCCAGCAAGATCGTGCACGGAACGCACCTGGACGGCTCGGCTGGCGAACTCCCGTATGACTACCTTGTGATCGCGCTCGGCTCTGTGACCAACTTCGCGCACGCGACTGGCGCAGCCGAACACAGCTTCGGGCTGAAAGACCTCTTCGATGCCGTCAGCCTTCGTAACCGAGCGCTGACCATGCTGGAATGGGCCAACACGGTGCGCGACCCAGAGCTACGCCAGGAATTGCTCACCTTTGTGGTGGCTGGCGGCGGCTACTCCGGCGTGGAAGGGATCGCCGCGCTCGAAGATATGCTGCATGGCGCTCTACGCTACTACCACAGCATCCGACCAGAAGAGTTGCGGTTCATCCTCGCTCCTCATGGTTCGCGGCTGCTAGCGCAGGTAGACGAGCGGCTCGGAGACTACGTCGTGGAGAAGTTCAGCCGACGGTCTATCGACGTTCGCCTCGGCGTCGGCGTAAACGCTGTGACCGCCCGCAGCGCGACGCTCACGACCGGCGAGGTCATCCCGACGCGGACGGTGATCTGGACCGGCGGGATCATGGTCAATCCGGCGCTGCGCGAAGTCGCTCTGCCCAAAGATCACCATGGCGCCCTCCAGGTCAACGGGCGCCTGCAGGTGATTGATCACCCCACGATCTTTGCTCTCGGTGACTGCGCCGCTGTACCGCTACCCGACGGGAAAGGATTCTACGCGCCGACAGCTCAGAACGCGATTCGTGAGGGGCCTGTCGCCGCAGCCAATGTCAGCGCCCTCCTTCGCCACTCAGCGTCACTCAAGGCGTTCGAGTACAAGCCGATTGGGAGCCTGGCGAGCCTGGGACGCCGTCAAGCTGTCGCGCAGATCGGGAACATGCGGCTATCAGGGCTGCTGGCATGGCTCGCCTGGCGCGGCATCTACCTCGCCAAACTCCCCACGCTGGGTGAGAAGATCCGGGTTGGGCTGGACTGGACGGTGAATATGTTCGCTCCCGTCGACACGGCGCAGCTTCCCATCATCAGGGAGAATCTCGCGAGCGCCATGGCGCGGAAGGACATTAGCAGTCCGGCGCCCGACGCGAGCGCTTCGACGCCTGCGGATCAACCGGCCAGCGTCACATCGTCCACCTCCGGCGCTCCAGAGCACTCACGCCCCTGAAGGCCCCAGAGCATGTCCGGCGTTCCGTGACTGCCGCGTCGGCTCTCCACGCGGCAGTCGAAGTGATCCACACTCGTGTGCGCAAGACGGCGCAAGGCGGCGCAGCGCGCACCGCAGTTCGTGATACGCGCTACCCGCACGGATGATGCGCCCGCATCACTCCATTGCAGAGGAGGAGCGAACCCATGGCTCAGGACAATCAGTACGATGTGATCATCATTGGAACCGGGGCCGGAGGTGGGACGCTGGCCTATCAATTGGCGCCAACTGGCAAGCGCATCCTGTTGCTTGAGCGTGGCGATTATCTCCCGCGCGAGATCCAGAACTGGGACGCGACCGAGGTCTTCGTCAAGAATCGCTACATCTCCGCTGATACCTGGTACGACGACAGAGATAAGCCGTTCCAGCCACAGGTGCACTACGTGATCGGCGGCGCCACCAAGATGTACGGCGCAGCGCTCTATCGGCTGCGCAAAGAAGACTTTGGCGAGCTGCGCCACTTCGATGGCATTTCGCCCGCCTGGCCGATCAGCTATGAGGAGTTCGAGCCATACTACACCAGGGCCGAACGGCTCTATCAGGTGCATGGCCTGCACGGCGAGGATCCCACCGAGCCACCCGTCAGCGCCCCCTATGCCTTCCCACCGGTGTCAAATGAGCCGCGCATACAGCAGTTGTTCGACGATCTGCACGATGCCGGATACCACCCTTTCCATGCGCCCTGCGGCATCATGCTGGATGAGGCGCAACCCGCCTTCAGCCAGTGCATCCGCTGCCAGACATGCGATGGCTATCCGTGTCTCGTGCATGCCAAGGCGGACGCTGAAGTCATCTGCGTGCGCCCCGCGCTGAAGTATGCGAACGTGACACTCCTCACCAACTCCCCGGTGGTGAAACTGAACACCAGTCCGTCAGGCCGCGCCGTGACCGAGGTGGTGGTCGAGCGTGACGGAGCGCGCGAGGTCTATCGCGGCGACATCGTCGTGGTCTCATGCGGCGCGGCGAACTCAGCCAGGCTGCTGCTGATGTCGGCGAACGACCAGCATCCGCATGGGCTGGCCAACGGCTCGGATCAGGTTGGTCGGAACTACATGTACCACAACAGCCGGGCGATATTGGCCGTCTCCACGGCGCCCAATGACACGATCTTCCAGAAGACGCTCGGCCTGAACGACTTCTACTTCGGCATGGAGGGGTTTGAGTATCCGATGGGCAACATCCAGATGACAGGCAAGTCGGTCCCGCCGATGTATCGCGGCGAGAAGCCGCGGCTGACCAAACTCGCCCCGACCTGGAGCCTCGCGGATGTGTCCCGGCACGCCATCGACTTCTGGCTCTCTACCGAGGACTTGCCACGCCCGGACAACCGCGTGACTGTGGATGCGCAGGGAAACATCAAGCTCGCCTACACGCCGAATAACCAGGAAGCCTCCGAACGGCTCTACGAGAAGGTCAAGTCGCTGCTCCCGCAACTCGGTATGCAGCGGGGGCGGCTGATTCAACGTGACCTCTACCTGCAAAACGAGATTCCTCTGGCGGGCGTGGCGCATCAGGCCGGAACGTGCCGGTTCGGCGATGATCCTGCAACGTCAGTGCTGGATGTGAACTGCAAGGCCCACGAGCTGGACAACCTCTATGTCGTGGACACCAGCTTCTTCCCCAGTATCGGCGCAGTCAACCCTGCTCTGACCGCCATCGCGAATGCCGTGCGTGTGGGCGACCACGTAATGGAGCGGCTCGGCGTCGCGGCCACTGCGCCCGCTGCGGCTACGATCAGCGATCGCTAGCGGGTGTGGCGCGGCGGCTGGCCCGCTGCGGCGGCGAGGGCGCAGGCTGGAACGTGAACGTCTGCCTGCGCCCTCGCCCGGATGCGAGAGGGAGAAAGGAGCCTGGAGATGAGTTCCGACGTTGCGGCGCGCGCATCACTTGGCGTGTCGCTGGCTTTTCATATAATCTTCGCCGCGATAGGCATCGGACTCCCTCTCATGTTCTGTATCGCCGAGGGGATTGGCTTGCGCACCCGGGACGTCACCTGGTACACCCTGGCGCGACGCTGGAGCAAAGCCGCAGGCATCCTCTTTGTCGTGGGCGCCGTGTCAGGTACAGCCCTCTCATTCGAGTTTGGACTGCTCTGGTCGCGCTTCATGGCGTTCTCATCGGGCATCGTCGGGCTGATGTTCACGTTCGAGGGCTTCTGTTTCTTCCTGGAAGCGATCTTTCTGGGTCTGTATCTGTACGGCTGGGACAGACTCTCGCCGCGCGCCCACTGGCTCACGTCGCTGCCGGTCGTCATCACGGGCGCGCTGGCGTCGCAGTTCATCGTCGCGGTCAACGCCTGGATGAACACTCCAGCCGGTTTCCAGTTGGTCGGCGGCAAACCTGTCAATATCGACCCGTTTGCGGCGATGTTCAATCCTGCCGCTCCTGCCCAGGCGTTACACATGCTGGTCGCGGCGTATCAGGTCACCGGCTTTGCCGTGGCAGCGGTCTATGCCGCCGGCATGCTCCGAAAGCGCACCGATGCCTACCATCGGTATGGCGCCTTGCTGGGCATGAGTCTGGCGACGGTCATGATCATCCCTCAGGTGATCGCTGGGAGCTGGATTGGGGAGATGCTCGCGCGACAGCAGCCAGAAAAGCTGGCTGCAATGGAGGGTCTGTTCCACACCACCGCCGGAGCGCCGCTCGCGCTGTTTGGCTGGGTCGACACCGCCGCGCAGCAGGTCTACTTCGCCATCAACATTCCCGACATGCTGAGTTTTCTGGCATTCAATCGTTTCAAGGCGACCGTCACCGGGCTGGACGCCTTTCCGCAGAACACCTGGCCCAGCCAATCGCTCACTCCAATCGCTCACCTGGCCTTCGACACGATGGCGACGCTTGGCGGTCTCTTCCTGCTCGTGCCGCTGGTCTTCTGGTTTGTCTACTTTCGGCGTCACAAGACGGTACCGACCGCCCGATGGCTGCTCTGGGTGCTGGTGGTGAGCGGCCCACTCACCTTTGTCGCGCTTGAATGCGGCTGGATATGCGCGGAGCTGGCGCGCCAGCCGTGGATCATCTACAACATCATGCGTGTCAGTGATGGCGTCTCGATCACGCCCGGTATCGGCGTCTTCTTTTTCGTTTTTCTCGCGATCTACGTCGCTCTGGGGGTAGCCACAATCGCCCTGCTGCGTCGCCTGGCGCGCGAGCCAAAGACGTTTCCTGAGGCAGTCAAACAAGGCGTGACCGTCGAGCAGTCATCTGGGTCGCGCGATCTGGGGTCTGCCACGAGCTGACAGACGCGCTGAAGGATCGGAGACGTCATATGACTCAATCCACACTTGCCACCCTGAGCGCGGCCCTGGTACTCATCGCCCTCGGCGCCTATGCGATATTCGGCGGGGCTGACTTCGGCGGCGGCGTCTGGGATCTGCTCGCCAGGGGAGACTCGGCGCCGCGCGAGCGCGACGCGATAGCCCAGGCGATGGGGCCGGTATGGGAGTCCAACAACGTCTGGCTCGTCTTCGTGCTCGTCATTGCCTGGACCGCTTTCCCGATTGTCTATGCTGGGATCTCGGTCGCCCTGTTCATCCCAATCACCTTCGCCCTCATCGGCATTGTCTTGCGTGGAGCCGCCTTCAGTTTTCGCTCTCACTATGGCATGCAGGTGGGCGCGGGTATGCGCTGGGGGCATGTCTTCAACATCGCAAGCGTGATCACTCCCTTCCTGTTGGGGACCATCGCTGGCGCGCTCTCCAGCGGCGCCATTCACGTGTCGGGGCCACCGTTACAGGTACAGGCCAACATCTGGGCCACCTGGACAACGCCCTTTGCCCTGGCCTGCGGCGCATTTGCGCTGGGATTGTGCTCGGTGCTCTCGGCGACGTACCTGACCGTTGAAGCGCACGCCAATGGTAGCGAAGTCCTGACGCAAACATTCCGGAGCCGCGCGCTCATCGCCGGGGCGATCACGGCCCTCATTGGCGCTGTGGCGGCGGCGCTGTCCGTCTCAGAAGCGCCTGTCCTGTGGCGTGGGCTGGTCGGCCAGGCGCTGCCGTTCTCACTCGGCGCCGTCGTGCTTGGTCTGGTAACGGCTGTGGCGCTCCTTCGGAACGCCTACCAGGTGGCTCGTGTGCTGGTGGCTGCGGAGACTGCATGCATCTTGATCGCCTGGTCGGTCGCGCAGTGGCCGTATCTGATCGTGCCAGATGTCACCATCACGAACGCCGCCAGTCCGGCGTCCGTGCTTGGGCCAATGTTGATCGTCTCCATCCTCGGCCTGGTCGTGCTATTGCCTTCGCTCTGGTATCTCTTCGCTGTGTTCAAGTCCAAGCCGCGAGCGCGACGCTCTACCGCCGATCGGCGTCTCACGACGGCGTCCTTCGTCGCCTCGCTCCAGCCAGTGGCAGCCTCCGGGGAGCGGCCATCGGGCGCAGACGCCGCGTCACCTGCGGACATCCACCGTAGCAGTCGTACCCGCGATGCCACCCAGTTTCAGGCTGTGGTCGCCTTCTCGATCGCCGTTGCGAGCGCCCTGCTGATCACCAGCGCCTCGACCGTGTTGCGACAGCGTTACGAGCGCAGCCGCATGTACGCGCGGATGCATCCCGCGCAATGACGAGCGGAGCCTGCGCCGCGCGAGGCCAGCCGTCGACCTCTGGTGAGGATCTGCCATGGGCGCTCAACATCTTGACAAGACAAACCTGCGCGAAGAGCTTGCACAGAGGCCGCCTGAGCGCGGAATGCGGCGACTGAGAGAGCTCGCCCGCGCCGCCGATAGCTATGGGCTGGTGCTCATCCTCATCTTTCTGGACTACATCGCCGCGTCGGCGCTCGACGACAAGCCCTGGGGAAGGGTGGTCACTGCATTCCTGCTCGGGGCGACGATTCTTGTCGCCCTGCACACGTCTTCGGCGAGCCGCCGTACGATGGTGATTGGGGTGGTATGTTTCGCCCTTGGCTTCCTCACCGCCCTGATCGGCGTGCTCTGGCCTGGCCACCAGAACATCGGCCAACTGGGGCCTGTCATCTCCGGGCTGCTGCTGGTGGTTGCGATGGTGGTGATTGTGCGCCGCATCATCGCGCACACCGTTGTGACCGTGCAGATCGTGCTTGGGGCGATCGATGTCTATCTGCTGGCCGGAATGATCTTCGCGCTCATCTACGCTGGCCTGGACATCCTCAGTCCTGTCCCGTTCTTTGTGGGGACGCCGCGCGCGTCGACCAATGATTTCCTGTTCTTTAGCTACACCACTCTGACGACTGTGGGGTACGGCAACCTTATTCCGGCGAGCAATGTGGGCATGACCATGGCGATGGTGGAGGCGCTCTTCGGGCAGATCTATCTCGTGATCGTCGTCGCGCGCCTCGTCTCGCTCTGGGGCCAGGTGCGGCCACACCAGGAGGGTCGGCTGCCGAGGGATGGCGCGCCCTGATCGCACGCACGACATACGCTCACTGGGCATCAGTCGGCGGATGTGGCGCTCACCCTGTGGTGAGGTCAGCGCTGCTCTATAGTCGAACGCCCACTCCAGCCAGGAGACTGCCCCGACGAACGGGGCGCCAGCGATCCGCGTCGCATACAATCCTCACAACGCTCCCATCTCCTGATGGGAGCGCGCAGTCATGGCGAACGGCACGGCGTGTGGAAGCGTTGGCATTGGATGCTCACGCTCGAAGCCCACGTATCGAGCGACCCAGCGTCGTTGCTCGTCGAGCGCGCTGCTCGCTGACAGCGCAACGCCGGGTGGTGGATCGTCATCCCCTTCCGGGCGCTCGCTGGACAGGCTGGTGAGGAGGTCAAGCAGGGCATCGAGATCAAAGGGCTTGCGGAGCAGCGCCCGGACAGGCGGAGGCATATCGTCGTCGGGGAATAAACCAGCGGTCATCAACACCACGATGTGGCGTCTGGCCAGTTCGTCTGCGGCAGCAAGGCGCGCGCAGACCTCCAGGCCGGTCATGCGTGGCATGTTGATGTCCATTAGCACAATCCAGGCCTCGTCGGCGCGTGTCAGCCACTCCAGCGCCGCCACGCCATCGTTCACGGCCTCGATGTCATAGCCCTCCTGTTCCAACAACAGTCGCAACATCGTCCGGATATCCGGGTCATCGTCCACTATCAGCACTCGCTGCACGGGTCACGCTCCTTGATCTGTCCTTGACCGACCTGCCGATTGACGGCGTCCTCGCGTCACTCTACGGAGGTCAATTACAGTATGGCCCAGCGCGTATGCAGAGCACAGAGACGAGTAGGCCTGAATGTAGCCCTGAAAGTAGCCGTGGCGCTGCTCGTACGGCTGGCGAGCTTGCCAGAACCATGCGCGCAGACCAGCCAGAGTACACAGAGTACACGAGTGTGCAGCGAGTGAACGCCCAATCACCAGCGCCAGTAGCCGTCGCCGACACGCTCTCGTTTGGGGCCACCCTCAAGCGATACCGACGGGCTGCAGGCCTGACACAAGATGAACTAGCCGTGCGCGCGGGCTACAGCGTAGGCCACGTCAGTAAGCTGGAATCCTCCGCGCGTCTCCCTGTCGCAGCAACCATCGAGTTGCTGGCGGATGCGCTTGCGCTGAATCCGGCGGAGCGGAGCGCGCTGGAGCGAGCCGCCCGGCGCGCGGGAGGGCTATCGTCTGGCTCGCCATGGGCGCAGCCACAGGGACTGCCTCCGCTGCTTGGCCGCGAGCTGGAGGTAGCCGCCATCGAGCGGCATCTGACCGCCGCCGCAGAGCCGCCGCTGCTGCTCCTTGCTGGTGAACCAGGCATCGGGAAATCGCGGCTGTTACAGGTGGCAGCCGAGCGAGGGGCAAGTGAGGGGTGGTTCGTCGCAGCGGGCGTCTGCCGTCGGCGCGGAGCGCAGGGACCATTTGGCCCTCTGGTCGAAGCACTCTTGGGCATCATCCGCCACATGGATCAACGCCAACTCCGCATCGCGCTCACGGGTTGCTCCTGGCTGGCGCGCCTCATCCCTGAGCTAGCCGAGAGTGGCGCCGCGCCGATGCCCACATGGTCGCTGTCGGCAGACCAGGAGCGCAGGCTGATGTTCTCCGCAGTGAGCCAGTTCCTCTGCGCTGTCGCCGGGCCTGCTGGGACGCTCCTCCTGCTGGACAACGCGCAGCGGGCGAGCGCCGATACCCTTGATTTGTTAGGCGCGCTGATTGACGCGGCGCCGCGGTCGCCGCTGCGGGTGATCTGCGCGTATCGCCAGAATGAAGTAGTCCCGGCAAGCGATTTAGCCGCGCTGATCACGGATTTAGCCCAAGAACAGCTGATCATCCGGCGGGGCATTGGCGCGCTTGCGCCGACAGCCGCAGCCGAGCTGCTCGACACATTGCTCGCCGGAGCCGAGCATGTGAGCGAGCTGACTCGCGCCGAAGCGCTCCACAACGCGGCGGGGGTGCCATTTGTCCTCATCAGCTATGCTCAATGGCTGCGCTCCAGGGCGAACCAGGATGGAGGCGCAGAGTTGGGCATCCCGCAGGACGTGGCCCAGGCCGTGGAACAACGCATCGCCGCGTTGCCTGAGCCGACGCGCGTACTGGCGCGCGTCGCATCGGTTGTGGATGGCGACGCCCCTCGTGCGCTGCTCATCAGCGTCGCCCAGCGGCTCGGCCTGACAGAAGCAGCGAGCATCGCGGCACTGGATGCTGCCTGTGAAGTCGGTGTGCTGGTCGAGCGTGACCGTGACGTGTACGCCTTCACCTATGACCTGTTCCAGCAGGTGATAGAGCGCAGCATTGGGGCCGCGCAACACGCCTATCTGCACCAGGTGATCGCTGAAGTGATGGAAGGCGCGTCAACGCGCCATTCAGCGGAGGCGCTTGCCCAGCACTATGTGCAAGCGGACGAGCCGGAGAAGGCGCTGACGTATCTTGAGCGGGCAGGGGCGCATGCGGAAGCGCTCCATGCGTACTCCGACGCAGCATTCTACTACCGCATCCTCGCGGAGCTGGAACGTTCAATTGGCCGCGATCGGTTGCTGGAGGCGTCGCAGGCGCGTGAGCGTCTGGGCGTCATGCTGGGATACATGGGACACTTTCAGGAAGCGCTGGCGGAACTGGACTTCGCGCTGGAGGGCTATCGGTCAAGCGGTAGGTATGATGAACAGGCGCGCGTCGCTGCTGAGATCGGCCAGGCCTACTACGCGCGAGGCGAGATCGAACAGGGCATCGCTCGGCTGGAGCGTGAGGCGGCCGACCTGGAAGGCGCGCCCGATGGCGGCGGAAAGCTGGCGGCGCTCTACCTGGCTCTGGCGCAGCTCTACGGCGCACATCAGCAGTTCGAACACGCGCTGGAGGCTGCCAGGCGCGCCGTCGAACTCGCCCGCGCCAGCGACGACCGCCACCTCCTGGCTGTGGCTGAATTGGAGCGTGGCACGGCGCTTGGCATGCTCGACCGCCTGGATGAGAGCCTGCGGGTGTTAGAGGATGAGGCGGCTCCACAGAGTGAGATGACTGGGGATCTCTGGAGCCAGGCCCTCGCGCTGGATCACGCGACGCAAAGCCGCATTCAGCGTGGACAGTTCGCTGAGGCCAGCGCGGACATCGAGCGAGGCATGGCGCTCGCGTGGCAGTTGGACGACCAACTGGTCTCTGGTATGATGCTGCTCAATCGCGGCATGCTGCGCTGCTACCAAGGAGACTGGCGGCACGCGCAGGCCGACCTGCGGTGGGCGAGCGCGCTGTTGCGCCCGCATCGGCTGATGTCTTGCGCGGCTCATGCCAGCGTATGGCTTGGGAAGCTTTCGCTGGCGAAGGGGCGCCGACAACGCGCGGAGTATGAGCTACGGCGTGGCCTCGCCCTGGCTGAGGCGAGCGGCGCCGCTCCCGTGACGATTCTCGCCCACTGCGCGCTGGCGGAGCGGAGTCTATTCGATGGGAAGCCGGAGGAAGCGCGCCTGCGTCTGGAGCCGCTGCTGGCGCGGGGCTCCGGATATCGCATGTCTGAGTTGACGGGCGTCCTGGCGTTGCTCGGCTGGGCACATCTGGCGCTCGGCGATGTGCGGCAAAGTGAGTCATACATCGCATCGAGTGTCCTGCGGGCGTGGGATCTGGGCCAGCAGTGCGCGCTGGCGGATGCGCTACGTGTTCGGGCGGTCGCGGCTGCCTACGCGGGGCGGTGGGAAGATGCCTGGGCGAGCATTACGGAAGCCCAGTCGCTTGCTCATACGTTGCCATATCCCTATGCGGAAGCGAAAGCCCTCGTCATCTCCGCCCAGTTCCTGATGCGACTGCATGAGTTCGAGCGTGGGCGCGCTCAGGCGGACGCCGCTCATGGCATCCTGCGGCGCCTGGGCGAGCAACTGTATGATGCGCGGTACGCCGCTGGCCTCCCGAGCGCTCTGTGAGCGCTCCTGACGCCAGAGGCGCTGGAGGCACTGGGGATGATCGTGGCGTTGTCCTGGCAGGAACCGATGGAGTAACGACGCTTACGCGCATACTTGCCGATGAGGCGCGTGCTTCTGTCGATCCGTCGCCGCGCCGTTCTGAGGCTCTGATTGCGCATCACGCTGCGCATCACGCTGCGCATCATGCTGTGCATCATGCCATTCGCCGATGCGCCCGTGCTCCTGTAACCAGCGAGCAAATTCCAGCCGCCGATAGTTGAGGTCGAACGTGTAGCAGTCCGGGTAGGCGCGAAACAATTCTTGCAATTGGGTGAGGCGGTCGGTTTCCTCAGATGTGAATTGGCCTACAAGCGCTGCGGGGCTCGCTTTTCGCTTCTGATTCATGAACACGGCCTGCCTCCCCTCTGTCGCCCCAGGTGAATCGGTAATTCTAGCGTAGCCGATGAGGAACACTCCAAACATCGCACGAATGTGCAGAAGGAGCAGGTAGTCTTACGCTCTTCTGAGGGGTTGCGCGCGCCTCACCGCCGGGCGTGCCTTGAGGAAGCCCTCATCACAGCGCGTGAGGTGAGGTCGGGCCGCGAGGCGCAGGCGCTCATTCAATGCTGCGCGCCAGCGGCATTTCAAACCAGAAGATGGATCCCCCACCAACGGCGCTCTCGACGCCTACGCGACCACCAAGCGCCTCGACAATCGCG
Source organism: Ktedonobacterales bacterium (assembly GCA_036258195.1). Taxonomy (GTDB): domain Bacteria; phylum Chloroflexota; class Ktedonobacteria; order Ktedonobacterales; family JADMIN01; genus JAKAIY01. Next base: position 12,340 of record DATAED010000114.1, on the reverse strand, counting down.
CGGCTGATGTACAGACCAAGTCCGAGCCCGGCTGCGGATGTAGAACGCCGTCGCTCCTCCAGTTGCTCGAAGCGGCTCCAGATGCGCTCCTGATCTTCCACCGGGACACCCATCCCCCTATCGCGAACGGAGACACGCGCCTCGCCGTCGCACACATCGAGCGTGACCTCCACGGCGCTCTCCTCTGACGAGTATTTGAGCGCGTTGGCGAGATAGTTCAGCAGCACCTGCGCGATGCGGTCAGCGTCAGCGACGACCAGAACTGGCTGGAGCGGATGCGCCACAAACCGTATGACGCGCGTTGGCTCCGCGAGCCGTTGCTCACGCATGATCGTGCGGATGATCTCCGCCAGATCAACGACTTCGAGCTCCATCTGCAATCTATCGGCCTGGAGGCGCGCCACATCCAGCAATCGCTCAACGAGTCGGGTCAGCCGCTGCGTGCTGTACTCGGCTTCCTGGAGATTCTTGCGCAGACGGTCGACAGCGCCGACCACCTCAGGCTTTTTCGTCATGGTAGCCGCCATGTTGTTCAGGCGTGTGATGGCAAGCTGGACATACCCCTTGCTGGCGGCGATCGGCGTTCGCATATCGTGCGCGGCGATGGCGAGCAGATCTTGCAGGTCGCGATTGGCATCCTGTAAACCGCGTTCACGGCGCCGTTCCTCGGTGATGTCTCGCGTGACGATCACCCCTCCGATGGGCGCCCCCGCAGCGTCAACGAGCGGCGTGCCACTGATACTGACCTGAAGCTCACTGCCAGCGGCGGTGCGGACTGTCGCTTCCACGGCATGCTGCCCGCTGAGCGTTTCGCCGCGCAGGATGCGGGCAAACGGTGATTGCTCTTCCGGTATGGGCTGTCCCAGCTCATTGCGCGCCATCAGCAGCTTTGCACGCTGACGCAGCGTGGTGGTGAAACCAGTCGCCTGCGTATCGTAGGCGAATGTCGCGCGATCGGCGGCATTGGCGCGCAGAATACGCCCGTGTCGATCGACGATCAGGACGCTATCGCTCAACGCGCCAAACACCGCTTCGAGCTGGCGCAGTTGGCTCGCGATGTCCTCGGGAAGCGACTTCCCCATCTGTACACGGTCGCGCCTGGAGTCTGGAAGCCGTTTTCCATGCGCACGCTGTGGCTCCATCAACTCGTCCGTCGTTGGGTCAGGCGTTGGGTCAGGCGTTGGGTCTGGCGTTGGGTCTGGCGTTGCGTCAGGCGGCTCGATCTGGCACAGACAAATCGCGTCATGCGGCGCGGCGTCATAGTCGAACATTCCGTACCTCCTGGGAGACTGGTCGCGCACGGCAAGGGAAGGCAGGGCGCCATCTCGATGTCGCTGGCCGTCGCCAGAGGCGCATCAGGGAGTACGCCGCCATGTGTCACGCTTGTCGTCTGCGCGGTGGGTTCGCCGCAGCCAACCCTGACCGATGTCTCGTCTCTGCAGCGCCGTGGAGCGCGCCCTACCCTCGTCGTCGCATCGCGATGTCCCGTCGCCGCTCCCAGCCAGCCGTTCGTCTCCACCCGACCGTATCCATCCGCGCTGGCTCACCACGAGGCCTTGGGAACAGCAGAAATCCAGCAACGCCACCATGCGTATGCCGACATGACCACCCCACGCTACACCTAGGGGTGATAGCGCAACTCCACACCAGAGTGTGGGTACGACCGTGCACTCGCGAGATAGGCTTGCTCATCGCCCTGGATCATCAGCTTGTGCAGAACGATAACGTCAGGGCCTGGCAACGGCTCAACCGACCGCAGACACAGCTCACACATCGCGATCCCGTTCTCATACATGCGCACGAGCCCAATGTATCTTGGAATGCGATAGATGCGCTGCGCATTGTGCGGGCTGACCACATCCACATAGTCGCGCCTCGTCCACTGCTCGTACTCACGCTCATCCAGGAACTCACGGAGCAGCGCCTCAGCGCGCTCAGTAGGAGTGACGCCAGGCTTTATCCACCCACCGTGCCGCATGTGCCACTCAAGGGCAAACAGAACACCTAGAACAAGCAACGACAGCGCTATGATCACCAGCGCCACGACGACTGCCACCGTCTCCGAATCCATTCCGCACCTCCTCACGGGGCCGCAGAGCTGCCGAGGTCGGTTCCGCTTGTGCGCCGCGCGTCAGAGCCTGACTGCAAGCATCTGCTCGCGCGTTCCTGCTGGCCGCTGGCCTTGTACACAACTACAGTGTACGAAGGTGTCGCTGTATCGCAACCGTGCGCTGGATGGGTTTGCCAGGTTAGTTTCGTGCCTATCCTTTGGATAGTACGAAATGTACCTCTGGGCGAGACGCCGCTCGCTCAGCGGCCCCGCATACGCTCGATACGTATGCGGGGCCGTGGCATGAGGAGAGATCAGTAGAGGTCTTGGAGATATGGGCAAACGCAGACGTGCAGGGCCGCTGCTATACGGCTGGAAGACCTCCCTGTCCCGTGCCCGGCGCCGAAGTTGGCGGGGTCGCCGCATCAGCGGTTGGGGGTATTGGCTCGAACATCTGCGTCTCACCGTACGGCGTGACCTGATATGCGCTCGGCATGAGGATCTGTATCGCGAAGCCTACCGCCGCCACCACGAGGCACACCAGTGTCCAGAACCACGACAGGCGGATCAGGCTGCCAACCACCCCCGAGCTCAACGCCGCGATCGGGATCTGCCCCAACGCGACGAGGATGCCTGAGACGATCATGCTGGCGCCGGCGAACGCGGTGAGCGCAATGATGAGCACCTTCGGCAGGTTGAGCAGGACGACAGCCGCAGCGAGCGCCAACCCAAGAACCAATCCCACGATGAACAGCAGAAAGCCCGACGTGGAGCCTATCCCTATGAGGATTCCCACGCCAATTTCATAGCCGACCGCTCCCGCCAGGATCACGACCGCGCCGTAATAGAACAGATAGGCCACAACGGCGAACAGCAGGCCAACGATGAAGCCGAAGACCCAGCTGCTAGCGGTTCTCAGGAAGCCCACGCCAAACAGCTCCTGAATCGCCTGGGCGGTGATCTCGAAGCCCGCAAAGAAGGCGAACACCGGGAGCAGAATAACGAACAGGCGAAACCCGAAGGCGCAGAGTATCGCGCCGAACGCGAGCAATCCCAGGGACACGAAGACGGTCTGGAGAAACATGTCGCTCACCCTACTTTCTGCGGGTATCCCCGCGATGCCAGGTTATCTGCCTGTCTGGCGTGTGGTTGGGTGGATCGCTGAGTCGCCTTGCTGAGCGCCTCGACACCCTTATCACGCGGCGCCGTTACTGAGTTGGTGGACAATCGTCTCCATGGTGCTGGAGGAGATAGCGTAGCCGATGCCGTTGGCCGCGACCCCAGTCGACGGATCAACCGCAGCGAGCGTTGGGATGCCGATCAACTGCCCTTTGAGGTTCACCAGTGCGCCACCGCTGTTGCCGGGATTGATCGGCGCGCTCGTCTGGATCATCCCCTTCAGGGTGTGCTTGTTGCCATCCACCACCTCTGTGGCCTCGCGATTGAGCGCGCTGATGATGCCGGTGGTCGCAGACTGCTCCAGGCCCAATGGGCTGCCCATCGCAATCGCATACTCGCCCACCTGCGTCTGACTGGAGTCGCCAATCGCGATTGGCGTGAGATTACTGGCGCTGATCTTCAACACCGCCAGATCCTGCGAGGGCACGTCCCCCACAAGCGTGGCGGGAACCTGTTGCCCGTTGGCAAGCAACACCGTGTATGAGGTGAAGCCGTGCACGACATGGCTGTTGGTGACGATGTAGCCGCTGGTGGTGAGGATCTCGCCGGAGCCTACACCGCCTCTTGGCCCTGGCCCACGCGCCTGAATCTGGACGACCGAGGGGTCAACCTTCTGAATCGTGTTGATGGTCGTCTGTTCGATGGATTCGCCGGACGGCGCTGACGGCGCTGTTGCAGAGGCTCCGGCGCCTTGAACGACATTCCCCACGCCAAAGATGAGGCCGAAGAGTGCGGCTGCGCCAATGGCGAGCCACAGGGGATGCAGGCGCCGCCGCCTGGCCGTCTGCTGGGGTGGCGTCCCACGAGGCGCCATTGTCGGCGGCGTCGGCGCCGTCGGCGTCGTCGGCGTGGTGTCTGTGGATGCGCTGGTCGTCTCAATGGGCCTGGCAGCCGAGGCCAGGGTAGCTGAATCTTTGGTTTTGTCTTCCATCGTCTGACTCCTGACCGACAGATGTCGACCTTACGATGCTGCCGCCACCCGTGCGAGCATCCGCCAATGGGGGCCAATAGGGTATTGGAGTGGAGGCGCTGATCCTGCTGCGCACTCACGGGCGGCATCGACCAAGAACTGCTGGAACCTGCTGGGAACTGCTGACAACGAGTGTGTCACGCGAGGCGCGTTGGCTCGTAGAACTCCGTACATGCTTGGTTGCGTCCTCATCGCATGACGGGCGCGCCTGCGAACGATCATCCTTGCTAACTGTAGCCTGCGCGTCGCTGATGGCCTCGCTCCGCAGGGCGGGTTTGCATGGCTAGTGTTCTCGTAAGCCAATGCTGCAGCCTCACCTGACCACAGGGCGAGCATAGCAGAAGCTGGCGTTGCGCCTGCCGTTCTCAAGCACTCCGGCTGGGCGCTCCCTCACCTCAGCTCTTCTGCGGGCTCGCTCACACAGCGAAAGCCGATGTGGCACGTTGAGGTCTCGACCATCTCTGGCGTTCGCGCCGCTGGCCGGTACCGCAGACAGTAATTCGGCGCGCAGAGATAGGAGCCGCCTTTGAGCGCCTTGCGTGCGATGTGTACCTGTGGCTGCGCTGGATCGTAGCTGCGCTCGATGGGGCCACCACGCGGATTGTGGGGGATGCAGCAGGCTTTCGCCTCAGGCCCGGCGTCGCGCGGATGTCGGGGGCGATACCAGTCGCTCGTCCACTCCCACACATTGCCCGCCATATCATACAGACCATACCCGTTCGGCGGGAACGAGCCGACGGGCATCGTGCTGGGGTGGCGGCCCATGCGCTCGTTGCGCCAGGGAAACTCGCCGTGCCAGGTATTGGCCATCACGCTGCCATCTGGCATGAAGGTATCGCCCCACGCATAGGTGGCGTCCTCCAGGCCACCGCGCGCGGCGAGCTCCCATTGCGCCTCAGTAGGGAGCGACTTGCCCGCCCAGTCTGCGTAGATCGCCGCGTCTTCATAGGCGACATGCGTCACCGGGTGGCGCTCGCGTCCCGTGAGGTCGCTGGCAGGCCCGTAGGGGCGCCGCCAGTTGGCGCCGGGCATGTAGGCCCACCACTGCATCGGATCGCGCAGGTCAACCGGGCCAGACGGCTGCTGGAAGACGAGCGACCCCGGCAGGAGGAGCGTGGGATCAGCGCCAGGGTAGTCATCGGGATTGAGCGGACGCTCCGCGACGGTGACATACCCGGTCGCGGCGACGAACGCGGCGAACTGCTCATTGGTCACCGTGCAGCGATCCATCCAGAAACCATCAACGCTCACCCGGTGGACAGGGGCTTCCTCTGGATAGTAGTCGTCTGAGCCCATGCGGAACGCGCGAGCGGGAACCCAGACCATGTCCGCATGGAGGCTGGCGGCTGGTTGCATCTCAGCATTCATCGAACGCTCGGCGCTCTGCTCAGTGTGCATACAGTGACTCCAGTCGATGTGTGCTCGAAGCGTGTTCTGTGTGCATGGCGCGTCTGTCGTCGCAGCACGCAGCGGCTAGCCTGGCATGCCACGGAGTCCGCCGATCGCGGCAAATCAGCGCGATGGTCGTGATGTCGCGCCGCAAGCCGTTGAACGGCGCCGTCATCTCACGCATGCCCTCCCTCCACCTCAGAGCTCTCGTCTGTTGCAGCCAGCGCGCATAACCCGAGTGACAGACCGACACGCAGGTGCAGATAGCCGAACATCGCTGCGAACAGCGCCATAAACGTGAGCGAGACTGCCGTTCCCGCTAACGCCAGCGCGAGGACGGCCAGAGCGAACGCCAGCGCGAGCACGCCAGCCAGCAGCAACTCGCGGTCAACCAGACTTCCTCGGCGCTGGGCGCTGCGGCTCAGTGTGGTGAGGCGCCACGACCCTGGCCTGTTGCGGTACAGCGCGAACCCGCCGTTGAGCGCGAGGAGGCCTACGACGAAGCTCCACGCGGCCGTCGCCAGTGCGAGCGCCACGAGCGAGATGCGCGGTGGCGACAGCAGGTAGATGCCGACGGAGACGCCAACCACGCCAGCGAAGAGCGGCAGCGCTCTCACGCGAGCATGATGTAAGACGCTCACACCAAGCACGCAGAGGACACCGTCGGTCAGCGCATACGCTCCGAAGAGGTGAGCAGTGAAGACCCGCGGCGTCGAAGCATGCGCCAGGCACAGGAAGGCGAGGCATAACGCGGCGACCCCGCGCATGACGGTAACGCTCCAGGAAGACCTCTGTATGCTCGCCATTGGAGATGCTCCAATGTGCGGACAGCGCTATGCTGCCCGTCCCCGTGCTGTCTGCGCATTTCCTCGCCCGGAATCGCTTCAACTCACTGTAGCCCAGCCGCCTCTCCACAGCCTGCGCTGCGGGGTGGGTTCGCGCGGCTAGCCCTGTCTTATCCCAACGCGGCAGTAGGGGCCTGTCCGCAGGGTAAGCGCTGGCTTCAACCGTCACCCGCCAGCGGAAGAGTGGCGCGCGGATACAGCGGCTCACTGGGCTGAGCCGCTCACAGGACGCAGCGCCCGGAACGCCTCGACGCCGGACTCGACACTGAAAGTCGGTCACGTGTCCACTCGCGGGCGCCAGGGAAGGCAGTGCGCTGGGCAGAGGCCGTCCTCTGTGCGACGACCCGCTCAACGCCCTGCCAGGCGCACTGCGGCGGTGTTTAGGCTGGCGACCTGCGTGCGCCGTCAAAGCGCACGCAGGGTCGCATGGCTTCGGTCACGGTGCCGAAGTCGGTGGCGTTGGAGTTGGTGGCGTCGGAGTCGGTGGCGGCGGCGCCTGGTTGTCGGGAAGCTCTGCCGGTACGTCGGTCGAGGACGTGTCGCGCGCTGCCACGACCTCCTCGCCATCGCTTACGACGGTATAGACCACATCTCCGCCGCCCGTCAGTTGTTGGTGGATGTCATCGCTGAGCGCCAGCGTGACGAGATCCGCCTGCTGGCTCGCCAACTCGCGCTGTACCTCTTCCACCCACACATGGTCGATCACCGCCACCAGCGCAGAGGAGTTCGGCGTCAGGCCCTCAGCCAATTGCTTAAGCCGAGCATCGGGGAAGCCGCTGTCGTGCAGTTTGGCCGCCAATCCGCCGATCACGCCGCCACCCAGAGCCACCCAGCCCACCGGCCCCGCCAGTAGGCCGATCACTCCTCCAGCGACCGCCCCGATGGCCGCGCCTTTGCCAGCGCGCATGTCAGCCGTCTCTTTGATCTTGACCTTGCCGTTCGCATCCTTGGTGATCACCGCCGCATCCTCGATGGTGATGAACTTCTCACGCTTAGCGTCCTGCAAGGTCTTGAGGGCGTTACTGGCGCCTTCAACGTCTTTGAACGCAGCTACGATCACTTGCATGGGTACGTCAGCCATAGGATTGCCTCCTCAATACTGCCAGAACGCCAGGTGTGTCCGCGCGGCGCCAGACGACTTGCCGTCGGTGCGCGCCTGCCTCACCTGTGCGCCGATGTTAGCTGCCTCTGCGGCGCTCACTCGCGCGCCAGCATGGCCGCCGCTGCGCGCTGCATATCGACATATGGCTCACCGCTCACGTCCACAGCGACGAACTTGAGCGTGCCGCCGGTGAAGCGCCACGGCCGCTCGCCCGGGAAGTTCATCGTGACAGCGCCGCGGCTCCTCCCAACAGTGAGAGCCGCTCCAGCGATCGCAAACGCGCCCGGCTGCGTGCTGATGCGTCCCTCGCCGACCTTCCGCTCTGCTATGTAGAGCGAGAGCATGCCCGTCGCGGTGAAGGGCGCTGCCTCGCCATCCTTGACGAACTCTGCCGAGAGCAGCAGGTTCTCGCCCATCGGCAACTCGGCGTCGGCGACCACATGCTGCTCAGTGATGCCCACGAAATTGTTGACATAGCAGAGCCGGTTGTCCTTGATGTAGAGGGCATGGCCGCCAAAGCGCGAGCCTTCCGCGAAGAGGACGCCCTGCGCGCCGCGGGCAGGCAGATCCACCAGCGCCCCGATGGTGAACGAGCGGTTGTGGATGTTGACCGCCTGCCATTCTGGCACCTCCGCGACATCGGGGTAGTAGCGATAGCGGTTGCGCGGCTTCGTCAATTGCGGGCGGGGCGTGTTCATAATCTCGACCGCCGAGCGGTCGTCGAGCGGGAAGGCGCCGTTGGCCCCAGCCTCCGCGAACCACAGATTCACCAGCTCGCGCAGCTTGTCTGGCTGCTGGGCGGCGAGATTGTGTATCTCCGACCGATCCACATCGGTATGGTAGAGCTCCCACTCGTCGTCGTTGAAATGACCCCAGCCGCTGAGCGTGGGGTGCGTCGTCACGACCTTCCAACCATCATGCCAGAGCCCGCGCGAGCCAAGCATCGCGTAGAACTGCGTCGGTCGCCGGGTGGCTACGCGCGCGTCATCGAAGCTGTAGCGCATGCTGACGCCGTCGAGACGGCTCTGCGTGTGGCCTTTGAGAACCTCCGGCGCCTGCACGTTGAGCGCGTCGAGGATGGTCGGCACGAGGTCGATGGCATGGTGATATTGAGTGTGGATCTCGCCGCGCGCAGCTATCCCAGCCGGCCAGGCGATGATGCAGGGATCCGAGGTGCCGCCATTGAACTCGTAGCGCTTCCACATCTTGAACGGCGTGTTGAACGCCATCGCCCAGCCGTTTGGATAGTGGTTGTAGGTCTTGGGCGTACCCAGATCATCGAGCAGCGCCATGTTCTCCTCGATGTCGTCGGGGATGCCGTTGGCCACTTTCATTTCGTTGACTGAGCCATTCGGCCCGCCTTCGCCGCTCGCGCCATTGTCCGAGACAAGCACGATCAGTGTGTTCTCAAGCTGCCCGGTGTCCTCCAGGTAGTCGAGCAGGCGCCCGATGTGGTGGTCGGCATTGGAAAGGAATCCGGCGTAGACCTCCGCCATCCGCGCGAAGAGCCGCTTTTCGTCCGCAGAGAGCGAGTCCCAGGGCCGCGTGACATCCATCTCCGGGAATGGTTGGCCATCGGGCCCTTTGCGCGTTTCCGTTGTGCCGATGGGATTGAGCGGCGGAAGCTCGGTGTCCTCAGGAACGAGCCCCAGCTCCCTCTGCCGCGCCAGCGTCCGCTCGCGCAGCGCCTCGTAGCCTATGTCAAACTGGCCCTTGTACCTGTCCGCCCATTCCCTGGGAACCTGATGCGGCGCGTGACAGGCTCCGGGCGCGTAATACAGGAAGAACGGCTTGTCGGGGGACACGGCCCTGGCGTCTTTGATAAATTCCAGCGCCTTGTCGGTGATATCTGCGGTGAAGTGATACCCCTCCTCTGGCGTCGTGGGTTGATCCACCGGATGATTGTCATAGATCAACTCGGGGTACCACTGGCTCGTCTCGGCCCCAAGGAAGCCATAGAAGCGCTCGAAACCGCGCCCACTCGGCCAGTTGCGGCGCGGCGAAGCGAGCGTCATCTCGTCAGTCGGGCAGAGATGCCACTTGCCGACGATGTAGGTATTCCAGCCGTGCTCGCCCAGGATCTCCGAGAGCATGCCGTTCTCTGGCGGGATCGTGCCGCTGCCGCTCGGGAAGCCAACCGCTGCCTCGGTAATGCAGGACATGCTGTTTCGGGTGTGGTTGCGGCCAGTAAGCAAGCAGGAGCGCGTTGGCGAGCAGAGCGCGGTCGTGTGGAACTGGGTATAGCGCACACCGCTCTGCGCGATGCGGTCAATGTTGGGTGTCGCAATCGGCCCGCCATAGCACTGCATTGCGGAGAAGCCGACATCGTCCAGGACGATGTAGAGGACGTTGGGCGCGCCTTCGGGCGCTTCGGGCGCCTCGAACGGCTCCCAGTCGGGCTGTGAGTCGCGGATATCCAGGTTGATCGTACCTTTGAATTCCTTGGCCATTGCGTGTCTCCCCTATCGTTCCTCTGCGATGTGTCTTTCCTCGGCTCCAGCAGCCGCGCCAGCCACCACGTCACACCTGATCACAACTGGCCACAACTGGTCACAACGGCGCGCGCTGCGCATGGAGCCAGACATCATGGGGGCTAGCGATCGGGGCTTGCCATCATGTCCACGGCGACGGTCGCCGCCAATATGACCACGTCGTTCTGACCAGGTTCGATCTCGACGCCATACGTGTCGGCCAGACGGAACCACTTCTTCGACACCTCGGCGACTCTGCGCCTATCAGCTTCCATGGCATATTCGTGATCGAGGATGTTGCCCTGAATCTCCATGTCAGGCCCGGCGCCCACCTTCACCGTCCAGCGCTCGCGCACGGGAGTGATGAGCGCTTTCTTGACGGTGGCGAGTGTTTCACCTCCCGGCCCTTCAATCGCCATCGTGTCTTTGACGCGCGCTACCCGTTCCTGGATCTTGCACAGTTCATGTCCCATGGGATCCTGAAAGATCAGCGTGCTGCGCAACCGTAGCGCCTTGCCGTCCACGTGAAAGGCGCGTTCGCCGCGATCGTTCTCGATGTTGTAGTCATCACCAATCGAGACCAGGCGCTGGCGCATCTGATAGCGTGAGGGGCCACCAGCCCGACCAGCCATTGCGTGCTCTTCTCGACGTTCCTCTCTGCGTCCGCGAAACATCTCGCGCTCCTTCCTGGATTCGTATGGAGCTGCTCTGGGAGGCGCTGCGCGACCTCTCGCTCGTAGCAGGTTCCGCCTGCCAACCACCTTCACCCGACCACCCGCTTCAGAGCCTGCGCTCCACCAACAACCACGCCTGCCCGATGCCAACAGCGGCGCTGAGCCATGCAGCGCCGCGATTCAGGCAGGCGCTCGGCGCCCCGCCCCGCGACCGCGCGTCACACGGACAGCGCGCACGCGATGCGTCAGGGTGAGCCTATCCCAACGACGATGCGCATACCCCATGCGTACGGCGAGACGTTGCGGCGAGTCTTCATCTATCGTGGAGTCAGCGCGACTCTGTGCCTCAGGGGAGGAAAAGGCTGACCTCAGCGTCAGGGCTTCCAGGACATAGAGCCGTATGGCAGTGGGAACGGAAAGAATATGGCGAGGCGCCCCACCTGCGGGTGAGGATCGGCCTATCCAGAGGGATAGTTTCACCGGGGACGACAGGGGAAACTGCCGAGGGGACGGTGAGATGGGGATAGTACCAAAGTGCGATTCGTGCATCACGAGGGTGACTGGCGCCGTACCGATAAATGAGGAAAGTAGATCGCGACTCGGATCAAATTGGCCTTCAGCGCTAGATTGTCGGCGCCGCCCAGACCCTGGAAAAGAGAGAATCGATGCACTATCAAGTGGTGGCAAGACCCCATGAACAAGACGAGGCCTGGGACTACTATCCCTACTGGGCGCCCGTTCGCGACAGGGAAGCGGCAATCCGCCTGGCAAATTATGCAGCGCAGGATGGCTACGAGGCGGCCATTTTGCAAAGCGTCACGGTCGAAATGCTCCGCAAGATTTCGCACGGTGTGGTCGACCGGCAAGACAATGAATTGCTGCCCGCGCTGCGTTTTCTGCCGGGCGCGGCAATCGCGACGGCCTTTGGGCATCGAACCCACAGCGTGCATGCGGAGTTTCAATTCTCCGAGGGATTCGACCCGTATGCGGATGATTCGATCAAGGCCGGGCTCGATGAACGCCGCCTGACGATGGAGATGGGGCTAGGTGGAGATGTCACGCTGCAAGCCGAGTGGCGGCAGCGCATGACCCTTCCGTTTCGCATGGATCTGCTTCGGAACTGGTTGAGCCTGCGCCAGCGGCTGCTGCAAGGTCAGGTCGGCGGCGCTCTGGACGGCGCATCGGCGGGCGCGTGAGCGGGCAGTGGCTCGCAGTGACAGGCGCCCGCTGCGGGTTGTAGTCGCGTTGGCGACGCGCGGTGGAGTGACGCAGATTCTGACGTCGCGCTATGCCGTCAGGAAGAGATAGACCGTCAGAATGATGGCGGATAGCACGAGCAGCAGCGCCAGAGCAATTTCCAGGGCGGGAGACCAGCGATACGCATGCCGGTCAATCGCGCGCCCTGTGCGGAGATATTCCACACTGGCGAGGATAACCAGGAGACCGCCAATCGCCACCAATATTGCGCCAAACGTTGTCGAGACGCCTTCGGGAAGTCGGTGCGGCGCCGCAGGCCGCAGCTCGCGCAGGAGCAGGCCAAACCGCGACACCACGAAGCCCAGGCCGATGACCGCGATGCCCGTCCGTGTCCAGGCGAGCATCGTCCGTTTATTGGCCAGGTGCTCACGAATCCTCTCCCCGTCAAGAGCCTGCTTGGTAG
>DATAED010000113.1:0-7579 GCA_036258195.1 Ktedonobacterales bacterium | reverse complement strand
GCCGCAGTCCAGCCACTATCTCGCCCAGTGTGAGGGGCGATTGCACTGTGACCATGCTCGCTCCTGCTCAGCTCACAGAACACCATCACTGCAAAAGAGGCGAGCTGCGCGACCACCGAAAGCCGTACGCCTCGCCCTTCTTCACTCTGTGCGCTATTGCTCGGCCTTCTTCTCCTGCTTGTCTTCCTCGCGGATGCGCAGATGCAGGTCGCGTAGCTGATCTTCGGCCACGGGCGAGGGCGCGCGCATCAGCGCATCCTGCCCGTTCTGCATCTTCGGGAAGGCCGTCACATCGCGGATGGTGTCGCCGTCGGCCAGCAGCATCACCAGGCGGTCGATGCCTAGCGCGATGCCACCGTGCGGCGGCGCGCCATACTCGAAGGCTTCGAGCATGTGGCCGAACTGCTCGGTGATCTGCTCCTCATCCAGCCCCAGAAGCTGGAAGACGCGATGCTGTAGCTCTGCCACGTTGATGCGCACGCTGCCGCCGCCGACCTCGTAGCCGTTGCAGATGATGTCGTACTGGCGCGCCGTCACCTTCAGCGGGTCGGTGTCGAGCATCGGCTCCTCGCCAGGGCGCATGCCAGAGAACGGGTTGTGCGTGGCGTGGAAGCGCTGCTTGCCGTCCTCCTCGATCACCTCCAGCAGTGGGAAGTCCACTACCCAGCAGAGCGCCATCACATCGGGGTCGATCAGCTTCAGTTGCTCGCCCATGCGCACGCGCAGACGGAAGAGCACGTCGTTGCAGACCTTCTCGCTGTCGGCCACGAAGAGCAGCAGGTCGCCCGGCTCTCCGTCAAGATGCGCCACCAGCGCCTGCAACTCCGCCTCGCTCATGAACTTGGTCAGCGGCGAGCGCGGCCCCTCCGGCAGCAGCGCCAGCGTCACCAGCCCCTTCGCGCCCAGGTTCTTGGCGAGCTCGGTCAGCGCGTCCAACTCTTTGCGGGTCATGTGAGCCTGGCCAGGGACACGCAGCCCCTTCACCATGCCGCCCTTCTCGATGGCGTCGTGGAAGACCTTGAAGCTGCCCTGCCGCGCCAGCTCCGCCGGTACTGTGCGCAGCGGCAGATCGAAGCGCAGGTCGGGGTGGTCAGTGCCATAGCGCTCCATGCACTCGGTGAAGGTCAGATGCGGGAATGGCGTCTCCTGAATGCGCTTGCTGGTCGTCTGCTGGATCAGCCCGATCAGCATCTCCTCGATCAGCCCCATCACGTCCGCTTCTTCGACGAACGACATCTCCAGATCGAGCTGGGTGAACTCCGGCTGGCGGTCGGAGCGCAGGTCTTCATCGCGGAAGCAGCGCGCGATCTGGAAATAGCGATCCAGCCCGGCCACCATTAGCAACTGCTTGAATTGCTGCGGCGCCTGGGGCAGCGCGTAGAACTCACCGGGGTAGAGGCGGCTCGGCACGAGGTAGTCGCGCGCGCCCTCTGGCGTGCTCTTGGTCAGGATGGGCGTCTCGACCTCGAGGAAGCCGCGCTCGTCCATGTAGTCGCGGATGTACTTGACGGCGCGGTGGCGCAGCTCGATGTTGTTGCGCATCATGTCGCGGCGCAGATCGAGATAGCGATATTTCAGGCGCAGCGCCTCATCCGCCGAGACGTGGTCGGCGATGGGGAACGGCGTCGTTTTGGCCGCGTTCAGCACAGTGACGGTCTGCGCCTCGACCTCGATCTCGCCTGTCGCCAGCGCCGTATTCTCCTTGCCCTCCAGCCGCCGCCGCACGATGCCCTCGACGCGCAGCACGTACTCCAGCCGCGCCTCGCTGGCAATGGCGTGCGCCGCCGCTGAACCCTCGTTGCGCTCCGGATCGAAGACCACCTGCGTCAGCCCGAAGCGGTCGCGCAGGTCGATGAAGATCAGCTTGCCATAGTCGCGGCGATGGGCGACCCAGCCCGTCAGCGTGACGCGCTCGCCGACCGCGCTGGCCGTCAGTGAGCCGCAGGTGGCTGTGCGCAGCGCCGTCGCATAGGGCGAGTGGATCGCCGCGCCATGGGTCGCCCCATTGGTCGTCTTGGTGGACCGTCGTGATGCCACGAGTCCTGTCTCCTTGGATGTCACAGACGCAAACAGTGTGTCGCGTCGCCGCGAAGCGTCTCAGCGGCGCGCGGATGAACCCTGAGTGGGTGGGGAAAATGCCCTCAGCATAGTGTACGACACGCTGCGCCATCCGTCAGCCACCAAGAGCGACGGAGGCGCGAAAAAGCCCCTCTCCCGCCTTGGCGGGGGAGGGGTTGGGGAGGGGGCGCTAGCCAACCCTCAGCCCGAGCACTCGCTTGGCGTTTCCGGCATAGACCGCCGCGCGATCCTCGCTAGCCAGGCCCGCCGTCTCGAGATCCGCGATGGTCGCTTCGATCGCGTTGGCGGGGCCAAGCGGCATGTCAGTGCCGAATAGCACATGCTCCGGGCCGAAGAAGTCGAGGACGCAGCGCACCGCGTGGGGCGCGCCAAAAAGCGCCGTATCGGCGTAGAACCGCCGGAAGTAGTCGAGCGGTGGCAGAGGCAGCGAGTCCTTGACCTGCCGGTAGCCCGGGCCCATGGCGAGGCGGGCAGAGAAATGCGGTACCATCCCGCCGCCGTGGTGAGCGATCACGAGCTGTCGCGGGTGGCGCTCCATGTGCCCAGAGTAGACAAGGCGAGAAAGCGCTGCGGCGGTCTCGTAGGGCCAGCCGAGCGACCACCACAGGCCATAGTCCGACGTGCGCTCGGTCGCGTAATCGGGCCATGCTGCGCTGCGCGTCGGGTGCAGCCAGATGGCGCGACCTGCCGCTTCGAGCCGGGCGAACAGGGGCTCGAAGCGCGGATCGTCGAGCGGCGCGCCCAGCACGTTGGTGTAGAGCTGAGCGCCCAGCGCGCCAAGCTCGGTCACTGCGCGGTCGAACTCGCGCATGGCTGCCTCGACATCAGACATCGGCAGCGCAGCCGCAAAGCCGACGAACCGATCCGGAAAGCGCCGCACCAGATCCGCCATCTCATCATTGGCGATGCGGGCCAACTCCGCCGCGAGGGCTGGCGGCCCGACCTCTTCGAGCGGTGGCACGGCCAGCACGAGAACCTGTGCGTATCCACCAGCGGACGGCTTGCTCGCCTCCAGGCGCTCGATTGCGTCTATCGTGCGCCAACGCACATCCAGGTCGGTCAGCGCCGGATCGAAGGTGAAGACGCCCTCACGGTAGTAGGCGAGCTGGCTCGGAGCCATAGTCTGCTCTAGCTGCCGCTCCAGACGCTCCAGGTACGGACGTGGCAGGATGTGCGCGAACGCATCGATCTTCTGCATACGCATTGCCTTTCACCTGCGGCTTCATGTCTGGCTTCATGTCTGGCTCGTGCGGGCCCCCACACTGTTGTGGCCAGAAATGGGCGCCTGTCGGTCACCAGTATAGCCGAGCAGAGCTGAAGGTGGTTGTGTCCGCGGCGCAGTAGCGGCGACCGGCGCGCAAAAAGCCCCTCTCCCGCAATGCGGGGAGGGGTTGGGGAGGGGGCGCACCGCTAGCTGCCAGGGTTGGTAGCGGGCAGCGCAAATGTCATCAGCCGCCCATTGGCCCAGACGAAGGCGTTGAGCGCGGAGCCAGCGCCCGTCATGGCGACCTCGCTCACCTGGCCAATCGGCGCGCTGTAGACATACTGGCCCACCACGCCGACGCCCGGCCCAGTCGAACTCGTGACCAGGCGGATGATGCGGTTGTTGACAGGGTCGCTCAGCAGCACATTGCTCGGCGTCAGCGGATCAGCCGCCAGCATGGCGCCCTGGCCGAAGGTCGCGCCAACCGTCGGATTGGACGGCGTGGCCGTCGGGCTGGGCGTGCCGGTCGCCGCGCTGGTGGCCGCAGGCGTCGCGGTGGGCGCTGTGGTGGTCGTGGCCGTCGGACTGGATGGCGTCGGCACCGGTGTCGCTGCCGTGTAGCTGGCTGGATCAGTTGTCGTGGCTGGCTGCGTCACGATCACCGCCAGCGTCGTATAGAGGTGCGCCACATCGAGCTGACCCAGCGTGCCATCCGCCAGCAGCATGTAGAGCGAGTTGTTCGAGGTCAGCAGGCTCGAAGCCGCCGTCGGCAGCGTCACCGTCTGCGCCGGGTTGACCGGGCCGCCAGGCGTCTTCGGCTGCCCATTGAAGAGCCAGACGCCGAAGGGAGTCGTCGCGCCGCCTGCGAAGCTGACGTAGATGGACTTGCCCGCCACCGCCAGATGCGTCGGCGACTCCTGTGTCACTGGGATCGTAAAGAGCACGCTGGACTTGTTGGTTGGCGTGTTGTTCGTCAGGCCAGTCGCATTCACGCTGACCAGGCTGTAGCCGCCTGCCGCCTGCTGCGCAAGCGCGTAGACGGTGGCGCCGTCGCTCGCGATGGCCACGAATGCGCCTACACCTTTGACCGTCACGGGCGTGCAGGTCGTTGTTCCCGTCGTGGGCTTGTTGGCGCTATCGACGGGGATGAGCGTCTCGTAGAGCGCGCCGCCGCTCAGCACGAAGGCCACCTGCTGCGAGCCAGGAACGAGCGCGGGCTGGCCAGCGGGCGCTTGCACGGGCGCCAGTCCGGAGATGGCCGTGAGCGGCGCGGGCGTTGTCTGATTGGGCGAGACGCAGTTGAGCGTGTACGAGATGGCGTCGTTGACGGGCGCCGTCGTGATGAGCGCTTCAGTGTTGTAACGCTGGAGCGCCTGTTGCACCGCTGGCGCCAGCTCCTGCGTGAGCAACGCCTGCGCCTGCGTCTTGACCGATGGGTCGACCGTCGGATTGTTCACATCGGTCAGCGCCAGCGTTCGCGCCTGGGCAAGCGACTGGAGCGCCGCTGTCGGTGTCTGTGTGCTCGACACCTTGATGATGTGGCGTGCGGCGGTCAGGTTATCCTGAGCATGCTGGTTGGCGGCTCGCTGCGTAGCGAGTGGGCCGAAGCCGACATACCAGCCCGTGAAGAGCACCAGCAGCAGCGCCGCGATCTCCAGCAGGCGCAGCGCGACCAGCCCGCCACGGCTGCGTTTCGAGCGGGGCTTGCCCGACTTGGCCGACTTTGCCTGCGTCGCGGCGGTCTGGGTGGCCAGCGCACCGCTCTCTGCCGCCACGCTGGCCGCTGCTGCGCTGGCGGCGGGCGCGATGCCCTGTGGCACGGGCAGCGGCTGGGTTGTGCCTTCCTCGATGGCCTCGGTGGCGTTGGGGGGCAGCGGGATAGGGCCGGTGACCTCTGGCGCCTCCAGCACATCCACCACGATCGCCGAGATGTTGTCGGGGCCGCCGTTGGCGTTGGCCATATCGATCAGGTCGTGGACGGCGGTCTCAGCGCTGGATTGCGTCACCACTTCCTGCGCGATGGCGGCTTCTTCGACATAGCCGTGCAGACCATCGCTGCACAGCATGATGCGGTCGCCCTCTTTGAGCGTCTCCACGAAGAGGTCAGCGGTGATGTTGGGCTGCGTGCCCAGGCTGCGGGTGATGACGTTGCGGTGCGCATGCACGCGCGCCTGCTCCTCAGTCAGCAGCCCGATGCGCACCTGCTCGGCAACCCAGGAGTGATCTTGCGTCACCTGGCGCATCTGCCCATCGCGGATGATATAGCCACGGCTATCGCCGATGTTGACGATGTAGGCGCGCCCACCCAGGATGACCAGCGTGACGCAGGTGGTGCCCATGCCGCTATATTCGGTGTGGTTGCGAGCGAGTGTATAGATAGCGTCGTTGGCCGCTTTGACCGCCTGCGCGATCGAGGTAATCACATCCTGCCCTTGCGATGCGAAATACACCTCGCGAATCGTGCGGACACCCAGCTCTGCGGCCACTTCGCCGGCAGCATGCCCACCCATGCCATCGCAGACCACGAAGAGCGCGCCGCGTTCTTCGAGAACGTCTGCTTCCTCTGGCACGTTGCTGGTGACATTATCCTGGTTGCGTTCGCGCTTGCGCCCGACATCGGTCTGGATGCCATACGCCAGGCGGAGTTGTCTGGTCAACGATCTCCCCCTCGCCAACGCGCCCCGCGAGCGCCGCTCGCTTGCGCGTTCAGGGCGACGTTATCCTCGGAATTTTTCAGCAATCGCGCACTACTATACACCCACCGCGCGGCACAGGGCAACGCGCCTGTGCCTTCTCGGTAGAGTACACAAGCGCCCGCGAGCGGCGCCTGCCACGTTTCTGCCACAGCCGTGCCTGGCATTTGTGCGACACTGTTACGGACGAGCGAACCCACCTTGAGATACACCTGCAGCCAGGCAAACGGACTGATGGGCGGTGACCTGCCGTGCCTCATCTGGCGATTGGGAGCAGCCAGCGCATGAACGAGACCACCCTGCGACTCACCGCCAGTGACGCTGACGCCGTCGCCGACCCACCCGCCGAGTCCATCGCGCGGGCAGCGGCGCTGCTGCGCGCCGGGAGGCTGGTCGCTTTTCCCACCGAGACGGTCTATGGCCTCGGCGCCGACGCCACCAACGCCACAGCGGTCGCCAGCATCTTCGCCGCCAAGCAGCGCCCGCTGAGCGACCCACTGATCGTCCACATCGCCCAGGCCGCTGACATGGCCGCCGTCGCGCGCGATATCCCGCCGGTAGCGTGGGAGCTGGCTGAGCGCTTCTGGCCGGGGCCGCTGACGCTGGTGCTGCCTCGCGCCGCGCGCATCCCGTCCATCGTCGCGGCGGGTGGCGACACCGTCGGCGTGCGCCTGCCCGCGCATCCCATCGCCCGCGCGCTCATTCGCGCGGTGGGGGCGCCGCTGGCCGCGCCGAGCGCCAATCGCTTCATGCGTACCAGCCCCACCACCGCCGCGCATGTGCTGGCCGATCTGGATGGCCGCATCGCCGCAGTGCTGGATGGCGGGCCGTGCGCGGTCGGCGTAGAGAGCAGCGTGCTCGATCTCAGCAGCGCACCTGCACGGCTGCTGCGCCCCGGTGGCATCGCGCTGGAGCTGCTGCGCGAGCTGCTGCCCGAGACACAGGCGCCCGTGTCGAGTGATACCGGCGCCGCTGGAGCGGACGCTGTTGTGCGGGCGCCGGGGCAGATGGCGCGGCACTACGCGCCCCGCACCCGCCTCGTCGTCTACGACGCCACGGGCGAGGCCGGGCGCGACGCTGTGCTGGCGGGCGCTCGCCGGGCGCTACGCGAGGGCCTGCGGGTAGGCGCGCTCGTTCCCGATGACGAGGCCGATGCGCTGGCCGCGCTGGGCGTCGCAGTGGAGCGGCTGGGGCCGTCCGACGCGCCCACTGAGCAGAGCCGCCGCCTCTACGCCGCCCTGCGTGCGCTGGACGCTCACGGCTGCGATGTGCTGCTAGCCCACACCTGCGCGCCAGAGGGGCTGGGCCTGGCCCTGGCCGATCGCCTGTGCCGCGCCGCTGGCGGGACATTGACCCCGGCGTCGGAGGTGGCGCGATGAAACGGAAATATGGCGACCGCGCGGATTGGGCGCGCATCCTGGAGCATACGTTCACGGTGGCGCAGGTCGATCTGCCAGCATTTTGCGGTGTCGTGACGCTCTACACGATGGGGCGCGTGCGCGAGCCGCTCTATAAACCTGTGGCGGGCGACCTGACGCTGATCGCCGACGTGGGGTTCCGCTGGCTGCAGTTCTATTCCGCACACCCGACGGGCCAAACCTAC
>DATAED010000112.1:0-4071 GCA_036258195.1 Ktedonobacterales bacterium | reverse complement strand
GCGGCGGAGTGTGCCCATAGTGACAACCCCACCAACAGGAGACCTGCGATAACCGTAGTCCGATGGCAATCACCCGATCACGGTGGGTCCAGCGCGGATTCCCCGCTTCAAATGGCTCTGTAGCAAGCAGCGGAACATGGGGAGATGGGCGCTTCAGCGTTTTGCTGCGAATTAACCGCATCTCGTCTGGAAGGAATCGCTCGTAGAGAAAACAAGCAAACGCATGAAGCAACATATGCCGAGCCATAAGGGGCACGGGAATTGCATTCCTCTGCTCTCTAATCTCAAACAGCTTTGACCCCTTTGGGTGACAACCGCATGAAGATTACGGAGAAGATGACGGAAAGGATATCCTTGGCGCCTATGCAACACGATGAGTTGACGCAACACCTATCGGGGTCTGAAGACCATCATGCAGCGCATGACACGAGCAAGGATGAGGCTGCCGGCGATGGACAGTCCAACGCCAAGCAACACCTACAGCAAGTGGGCGGCGCAGGCGCCGAGAAGCTCCATGAAGCTCAGGCACAGGTTGCGCAGGAACGTGAACCACGGTGGCGCGTGTTGCTACGTGGACGTTACCTGATGGTGGCCTATGTCCTTGCCGTGGTCGCACTGGCCCTCCTGGCGTTTGCCGCACATACCACTGCCGTGTTGCCGGGCGATCTGCCATTCACGCGGGAGTTGCAAGAGAGCCAGTCGCCCATAGTGTTTTGGCTGTTTTATTCGATCTCCGCGCTTGGCTTCACAGTGTTCTCAGCTATCATCACTGTCCTCGCCGTGCTCATCCTCTGGCTCCTGCGTCTGCGCCTGGAGAGCATATTTCTCTTGCTCTCGGTGCTGGCGGACACCCTGGGAGGGATTCTGAAGGTTGTTGTTGGCCGCCACCGCCCAACACCAAATGTAGTGCATGTCGTTCAAGTGATTCAGCAGCCAAGTTTCCCGAGCGGACACACACTGCACTACACTGTGTTCTACGGCTTCCTGTTCTTCGTGCTGGCCACAAACTTCAAACCATCCTGGCCGCGCAATAGCGCCCTCGTGATTTGTGCACTGCTGGTGCTGTTGGTTGGACCTTCACGTGTGTTTCTTGGCGAGCACTGGCCCACCGATGTTCTCGGCGGCTACCTTGTCGGCGCTCTTTGCCTCGTGCCGCTGATTGCGGGCTACCTCTGGGCGAAGGCCCATCTGGCAATTACGGCGTCTCCCCCCTGGATTCATAGAGCGCCGACTGTATAGGCTGAACCACTGGCAAAACACGAGAGGCGGCTGGCCTTATACCAAGTTCGCCTGGGTTGTTGTCAATTGCTCATAGGCAACGGCGCTTGAAACTAGGAATGCTGTTCCCGATACGACGACTACCGAGGCGGACTTGGTATAAACAGGCACGGGGAAGTTAGCGTCCCGATGGCAGCCAGCGCGGCGCTTCCTTCTCGCGCGCTTCTGCGAGCAGGCGCTCGAAGCTCTCCCAGCGCGATGGGCTGATGCGCCCGTCGGCCAGCGCGGCGCGCAGGGCGCAGCCCTCCTCGCCCTCGGCGTGGCCGCAGTCCTCGTACTCGCAGTCATCGGCGATGGGACGCAGCTCCACGAAGCAGTTCGGCAGCGCCTCGGCTGGCACATTCCACAGCCCCAGCTCGCGGATGCCAGCGGTGTCAGCCAGCCAGCCGCCCTCCGGCAGCGGCAGCAGGCGCGCGCCCGTCGTCGTATGGCGTCCCTTGCCCGTCGCCTCGCTGATCTCGCCGATGCGCTGGTCAGCCTCCGGCAACATCACGTTCATCAGCGACGACTTGCCCACGCCCGATGGCCCGGTCAACAGCGACGTGCGCCCGGCCAGCCAGCCCCGCAGTCCATCGACGCCTTGCCCGGTCGTCGCGCTGGTCTGCGCCACCGGATAGCCTATCGCGGCGTAGAGCGCCATCGCCTCCTCGACCTCCGCAGTGGCCTCCAAATCAACCTTGTTGAAGAGGATCAGCACGGGAACTGTGGCGCGCTCGCACAGCGCCAGATAGCGATCCAGCAGGCCCAGGCGCGGCTCCGGCTCGCGCACGGCGAAGACGAGGATGGCCAGGTCGACGTTGGCCATCATGACGTGCTCAGTCTCCATCTCGGAGCGCGAGCGGCTGAGGGCGTTGCGGCGTGGCTCGATGTCTTCGATCACCCCGCGATCCTGCCCCAGCCGTGTAATCCGCACATGGTCGCCCGTCGCGATGCTGGTGGGGGGCGCTGGCGTGGTCGGCGCGACAACTTGCGGCGCGGCTGGGCGGCGTCCGGCGGCGCGCGAAGAGGATTGGCCTGCCTGACTGGCGCCGCGCCGCGCGCTGATGGAGACCGCCGCTGGCTGGCGCGCCTTGCGCAGCCGACCACGCGCGGTGCAGAGGTAGACGCAGCCGTCCACCGCGACCTCGAAGTAATCGGGGGCCAGCGCCACAACCAATCCCCCTACAGCGGCTGAGCGGCGCGACTCCAGCGCAGGCTCAGTGCCTGATGTGTGTGGGTCATCAGGTAGGGAATCGGTTGTCTGTGTCATCGGCCCTCCGCTCGGTTTCGGCGTGCGCTGCATCTCTGGCCAGCGTATCCCCTGGCGATAGGCCACGTCAAGCGCGATCCGACGAGCGGCGCCGTGTTGTCGAAGCGACGAGAGTATGGCATCATCTCTGAGGCGAGGCGCGCCCTCACCCCCCGGCCCTCTCTCAGAGGGCGAGGGGAGTTGCGCTCGCCCAAGGGCCAGTGGACGAGCCAACAAACGATCATGCTTTCGTAGCAGAGAGGCGGTGAGACGCTGGGAACGGCGGATAAACAGCCAGTGGCGGCGATAGACGCTGGCAGCAATACAGTTCATCTGGTCGTCGCGCGGCCCGACAGCGGCAAACAGCGCCTGCGCGCGATCGCAGATGACGCCGAGATGGTGCGGCTGGGGGCCGACGTCACCGCGATTGGCGCGATCGGCCCGGAGCGCGCCCAGCGCGCCATCACCGCCATCCGCAGGCAGCTTGAGCTGGCCCGCGCCCATGGCGCCACGACCATCCTGGGCATCGCCACCGAGGGCGTGCGGCGCGCCGCCAACGCCAGCGCCTTTCTGGAGCGTGTGCGCGCCGAGACTGGCCTGAGCTTCACGCTCATCTCCGGCGAGCAGGAAGCTTCGCTCGCCTATTGGGGCGCCACCAGCGAATCGCCGGATACCACTGGCGCGCGCGGCGTCATCGACCTGGGCGGCGGCAGCCTGGAGCTCATCGTCGGCGCAGGCGAGGCGATCCACTGGCGCGCCTCGTTGCCGCTGGGCGCGGGATCTGTGCGCGCGAGCCACCTGCCCACCGATCCCGCCACCCTGCGCGAGCTGGTCGCCGCCTACGACGCCATCCGCGACCACCTGCGCCCGCTCGACATTCCCCTGCCGGTGGCCGATCTGACCGTCTGCGGCGGCACCGCAACTGCGCTGGCGACAATGGCGGGCCGCGCGCTGCACAAGCATGCCGAGCGCCGCCTGCCACCCGTAGACCCCAACGCGGTGGCGCTGGTCAGCGGCCGTCGTCGCGCGCTGACGGATGCCAGCCTCGACGCCGTCATCCGCCTGCTGCTACGCTACGACGCGGATGAGCTGACCCGTCGCTACCGCCTGCGTGAGGGACGTGCGCCACTGCTGCTGCCCGGCGCCCTGACACTCTTCGCAGGCACGGAGCGCTTCGGCGCTGACCGGCTGTGGGTCTCACGCCGCGGCATCCGCGAGGGCGCCATCGTCGCCTGGCAGCGCGTCGGTGATGGTTGGCTCGACGCCGCCAGCGCGGGCCGGCTCTAATTCCACCGGGCGCCTACGGTTAGTAGAGGATAACCGGCGTCCCCAGATCGACCCAGTTATAGACTGTGCTCATCTCGTTCAGCGGGAAGTTGACACAGCCGTGCGAGCCGCCGTTGAACGCCGCCGGATCCCAGTGTGGCAGATTGGTGTAGGGGCCAAACTCCGCGCGCCACCAGGCGTCATGCAGGAAGTAGCCGTACAGCGCATACTCGATGGCGAAGTTGATCGGCGTTGGCGCGTACCACAGCGGCGAACCCGGCGGATCAGGCGAGGTGAAG
>DATAED010000111.1:0-2025 GCA_036258195.1 Ktedonobacterales bacterium | reverse complement strand
CTGACCAACCAGCGCACAGACGACTACGGCGGCGCCTTGGAACGCCGCATGCGCTACCCGCTGGAGGTCTTCGAGGCGGTGCGGCGCGTCTGGCCGGAAGAGAAGCCGCTGGCCGTCGCGCTCAATTGCCACGACGGCGCGGCAGGCGGCGTCACGCTGGATGACGCCGTCGGCGTGGCGCTGGCGCTGAAGGCGCGTGGCTGCCAGCTCATCCAGCCGCTGGCGGGGCAGACCACGCCGCACGCGACACTGCCCTATGGCAAGGGCTTTCTCACGCCGCTCTGCGAGCGCATCCGGGCCGAGGTGGGCATCGCGACGCTGGCGGGCGGCTATGTGACGACCACCAACGAGGCCAACACCATTCTGGCGGGAGGACGCGCCGATCTGGTCGTGATGACGCCGCTCCAGACGACGACGGCGACGCCAGTGGCGACCGGGACGACAGGAACGAAAGGATAGCGGATATGCCTGACTCTGGGCCGCTGGCGAGCAAGCGCGCGGTGGTGACAGGCGCGACCAAAGGCATCGGACGCGCCATCGCGCTGCGGCTGGCGGAGGCGGGCGCCGATGTGGTCGTCAGCGCCCGCAGCGAGGCCGATCTGGAGGCGCTGCAGGCCGAGATCGCGGGGCGCGGCAGACGCGCGCTGGCCATCGCCTGCGATGTGACCGATGCCCAGCAGGTCAACGAGCGACTGGCCAGGGGCGCGCTGGACACCTGGGGCGGCGTCGACATCCTGGTGAACAACGCGGGCAACGCTGGCAGCGCCAAGTTCCTGGGGCATCCCGATGAGCTGTGGCAGCGCATGCTGGCGATCAACCTCACCAGCGTCTACTACGTCACTAAAGCCTTCGCGCCCGCCATGGTGGCGCAGGGCCACGGGCGCATCATCACCATCGCCAGCATCGCGGGCAAGGTCGGCGGCAAATACATCAGCGCCTACACCGCGTCGAAGCATGGCGTCATCGGGCTGACCCGCGCGCTGGCCGTCGAGCTGAATCAGCATGGCGTCACCGTCAATGCCATCTGCCCCGGCTATGTGGACACGCCCATGACCGACGCCAGCGTCGCCAATATGGTCGCGCGCGCGGGCATGTCGGAGCAGGAGGCCCGCCAGGCGCTGGAGCGCATGAGTCCGCAGCGGCGGCTGATCGAGCCGGATGAAGTGGCGTCGGTGGCGCTCTTCCTCGCGCTGGATGCCAGCAAAGGCATCACCGGGCAGGCCATCAACGTGGATGGCGGCGAGATCAACTATTAAGGAGGCAGATGACTCGTGGCATACGACTTTCTCTACGAGGTCAGCGATGGCGTCGCGACCGTCACCTTCAACCGGCCAGAGAAGTTGAACGCGCTGACCTTCGAGGTCTACGCCCAGCTTCGCCAGCTCTTCGACGACCTGCGTTACGACGACGCCGTCAAGGTCGTCATCCTGACGGGCAAGGGCGACGCTTTCTGCTCGGGCGGCGATGTCTACGACATCATCGGCAAGCTACTGGAGCAGGATACGAAGGGCCACATCGAGTTCACCCGCATGACGGGCGCGGTGGTGCAGCACATGCGCCTGCTGGAGAAGCCCATCATCGCGGCGCTCAATGGCATGACCGCCGGGGCTGGCTCCGTGCTGGCGCTGGCCTCCGACCTGCGCCTCGCCTCCGAGAAGGCGCGTTTCGCCTTCCTCTTCACCAAGGTCGGGCTGACGGGCGCCGACATGGGCGCGGGCTACCTGCTGCCACGCATCGTCGGGCTGGGTCGCGCCACCGAGTTGCTCTTCCTCGGCGACACCGTGGACGCGCAGCGCGCCGAGCGGATCGGGCTGGTCAATCGTGTCGTCCCGCATGAGGAGCTGATGAGCGCGGCCCGCGAGTGGGCGCAGCGCCTGGCGCACGGGCCGTCGCTGGCGATCGGCATGACCAAGCGCATGCTCACCAATGAGCTGGGCATGGATCTGGTCCCCGCCATCGAGGCAGAGGCGCAGGCGCAGGCGCTGCTGCTGATGGCCGACGATCATCGCGCCTTCTACGGGGCGT
>DATAED010000110.1:0-30631 GCA_036258195.1 Ktedonobacterales bacterium | reverse complement strand
TGCGCCCCGATGCGTCCTCATCACGGCGCCCCTGATGCCAATAGTTTAGCGCTAAAGTATGGGTATGTCAAGTGGTCGGGCGGGAACCTCTCCCCCTGTCCCCTCCCCTCCGAGGGAGGGGGAACCCAGACCAGGGGTTGTGGCGCGTGCAAGGCCTTCGGCTCCCCCTCGCCTGCGGGTGAGGGGGCCGGGGGGTGAGGTCGTGCCGGGTCGCTCGGCGGGCGGATCCCCGCTCCTGCAAAGCAGGGGCATTTGTCCGGAATTGTCCGTATCCGCAGATTGTCCACGGGTTATCCACTGGCTTATCCACGATGGCGCTGGAAATCCGTGGATAAAGGGGTTCTCGCCCTGAATGTGGAGGGCTATACTAGCAGGGTGGGGCGAAGTGGGGCAAAATGGGGAGAACGACATGTTCCTCGGTGAGTATCTCCACAGCGTGGATGGCAAAGGCCGCATCGCCGTGCCGGCCCGCTTCCGCTCGAAGATCGAGCGCGGGGCGGTGCTGACGCGCGGCGTTGATCCGTGCCTTTATATCTACCCGATGGAGACCTGGGAGGCCAAAGCGCGCGAGCTGAGCGCCGCCATCACCGATCCGCGCCTGCTGCGGCTGGTGGAGCGCCGGTTCTTCGGCATGGCCCACGAGCTGGAGCTCGATGCCCAGGGGCGCATCGTCATCCCCGCCAAGTTTCGCCAGTACGCCGACCTGAACGGCGAGGCGATGGTGATCGGCGCCCGCGACCGCTTCGAGATCTGGAGCGTCGGCGGCTGGGAGGCCTATCTCAGCGCTACCGACGACGAAGACCTCAGCGCCCTGCCGCTGCCATTCTAATCCAGCGATTCGCACGATTCCAGCAGTCGAGGAGGCCATCACACGACCGAGCCAGCCACCAGCGTGAATATGTCGCCTGACGAAACGCACAGCGCGCCGCAGACGATTCACATCTCCGTCATGCCGGAGGAGACGCTGGACGCGCTGCGCCCGCAGCCAGGCGGCGTCTTCATCGACGGCACGCTGGGCGGCGCCGGGCATACTGCGCTACTGCTGGAGCGGATCGGCGCGAGCGGGCGCGTGCTGGCCATCGACGCCGATCCGCAGGCGCTGGCGCGCGCCGACGCGCGGCTGGGCGAGGCCGTGGCAGCAGGGCGGCTGCTCCTGCGCCATGGCAACTTTCGCCAGATGGGCGAGCTCGCCCGCGCGGCGGGGCTGGCGCCGGTTGATGGCATTCTGCTCGATCTGGGGCTGTCATCCGACCAACTGGCGGCGCGCGAGCGCGGCTTCAGCTTCGCCGCCGATGGCGCGCTGGATATGCGCTTCGATCCCACCAGCGGCGAATCGGCGGCTGATCTGGTCAACACCCGCAGCGATGTTGATCTGGCCGACATCTTCTGGCGCTACGGCGAGGAGCGCTTCTCGCGCCCCATCGCGCGGCGCATCGTGGAGGCGCGGCGTCAACAGCCGATCACGCGGGCCGATGAGCTGGCGCGGCTGGCGGCGGGCGTCGTACACGGGAGACCGGGCGGCGTGCATCCGGCGACGCGCGTCTTTCAGGCGCTGCGCATCGCCGTGAACGACGAGCTGGGCAGCCTGGAGGCGGCGCTGCCCGTCGCGGTGGAGACGCTGAGGCCGGGCGGACGGCTGGCGATCATCAGCTTCCACTCGCTCGAAGATCGCATCGTCAAGCAGTTCTTCCAGCGCGAGCAGCGCGGCTGCATCTGCCCGCCAGAGGCGCCCCAGTGCGTCTGCGGACGCCAGCCGCGCCTGCGCATCATCACGCGCCATCCACTCGCGCCGAGCGAGGCCGAGGTGAGCGCCAACCCGCGCGCCCGCAGCGCCAAGCTGCGTGTGGCCGAGCGACTGCCAGATGAGCAGCCCGCAAAGACCAGCGAACCCCAGCGAAACGGAGGCGAATGATGGCCAAGCGAAAGAGCGCAAAGACGGAGCTGGCGATGGCCAGTCCAATCGCCAGCGCGCCCACTCGGAGCCGCCCGCGTCGCGCCAGCGCCGCCGCGAGCGCGCCAGCCGTCGCGCTGCGGGTGGCGCCAACCAATGGCCCACGCCAGCCCGCCCGCCAGGAGCCGACAGCCACACAGCAGGCACAGAAGGCTACGCCGCGCGACGCCGCCAGCGCCAACCCGCCACAGTCCAAACGACCACGCAAGACCAACAGCAGGCGCTTCGGTGATCTGCGCGAGGCGCTGGCCGATGGCTGGGAGATCGTGCAGCCAATCTTCGCGCGTCCACTGTGGTCGGCGACGGACGACTCGCAGACCGCCTTCAACTTCGTGCTGCGGCGCGACCAGGCCACCCGCCTGCTCACCATTCCCAATAGCCGCACGGTGGAGCGCTTCATCGCCACGCACAGCCTCCAGGTAGATTATCGCCGCTGAGCCGACCTCTCCCCTTGATCCGCCCTCTTCCAGGACGGGGAATCTCTGCCGTTTGCGCAGTTCGGCGCCAGGCATGCGTGTAGCAGGGCGCCGATGTATCGCGTGCACAGGATGCGGCGCGATCCGGATTCATCCAGCGGCAAGGAAGGCGACGTATGCGACGATCAGTCTCCAGCACGGCTGCTCGGCGGGGCGCGCAGGCGGTGCGGGCGCGCATCATGCGGCAGCCACGACCGCTGCTGCTGCTGGAGTTCGCGGCGGTGGTGGGGCTGCTGGCGCTGCTCTATCTGAGCCAAGTGGCGGCGCTCACGTCCACCCGCCAGACGCTGCTGCAAGAGCAGACGCGCCAGACCACGCTGCGCCGCCAGGACGCCGACCTACACGCTCAGCTCGGGCGACTGCAAAGCCCGGCCTCCGTCGAGCAGCGCGCCCGTGCGCTGGGAATGGTTCCGGCTGACCCTGCCGCCGTGGTGTGGATCACCCTGCACGACGCCAGCCAGCCATAGAGAACCCTCCGAATAGCGCCCCTCTCCCGCAAAGCGGGGGAGGGGCTGGGGGTGGGGGCCACCAGCGAGAGGACACCATGCGCCACTTCGATAGCCAACCCAATCATCAGCCCGACGATGACCGCCGCCGTCCCGCCACCTCCATCGCGGGGATGGCGCGGCGGCAGGCGCTACTGCTGGGGCTGGCCGTCGTGGTGATGGTGGGGCTGCTGGCGCGCACAGCCTGGTGGCAGATCGCCCAGGGCGCCAACCTCTCGCACCGCGCTGCGCAGGAGAGCGTGCGCCTGCTGACCATCCCCGCCGCACGTGGCGCGATCTTTGATGCGAATGGTGTGGCGCTGGCCGTCAGCGTCACCCGCGAGAGTGTGATCGTCGATCCCGATCTGCTGCGCGCGACCAACGCGATGCGGCCCGCCGAGCAGGCGCTGAGCAAGGCGCTCGGCCTGCCTGTCGCCGCGTTGGCGTCGCAGATGGAGGTTCCCGGCGCGTATGTGCGGCTGACGGGAGCCGATGGCCAGCCACTGCTGCTGACGGACACACAGAGCGCGACCACACAGGCGGCCATCGACGCAGCGCAGGCGCAAGGCGGCGTCGTGCTGGCGCCCGTCTCGATCCGCCAGTATCCCGAAGGCGCGCTGGCGGGGCAGACGCTGGGCTTCGTGCGGCAGAGCGACGGCGCGGGGCAATATGGCGTTGAGCAGATGGAGAATGGCGCGCTGGCCGGCTCGCCGGGGGAGCTCTACACGCGCGTCAGCCAGAGTGGTCAACCGCTCGCGCTGGCCCCGCTGCGCCAGACCGCCGCAATTCCCGGCGCGAATGTGACGCTGACCCTCGACGCCAATGTCCAGCTCTGGGCGGCGCAAGGGCTGGCCAATGCTGTGCAAAATACCGCAGCGGACGGTGGCGAGGTCATCGTGCTGGATCCGAGCACTGGCGGCATCATCGCGATGGCCAGCACGACCTCGTTCGACCCCAACGCCTATCAGAGCGCGCCGCTCAGCAGCTTCAACAATCCCGCCGTCAGTGAGGTCTATGATCCCGGCTCGGTGATGAAGGCCATGACGATGGCAGCGGGCATCCAGGCGGGCGTCATCACGCCGCAGACGACCCTCTTCGATCCCGGCTATGTGGATGTAGCGGGCGTGCGCATTTACAACTTCGACCACAACGGCCACGGCGAGGAGACGATGACGCAGGTGCTGCAACATTCGGCCAATGTCGGGGCGGTCTTTGTGGCGCAGCACGTGGGGTCGGCGGCCTTCTACCAGACGCTCGGCGCGTTTGGCTTCGGGCAAACGACCAGCAGCGGCCTGCCCGGCGAAGTGCGTGGGCTGCGTGGTGGCGGCAATGGCGAGAATCCGCAGTTGACGCTGGCGGAGAACTCGTTTGGCGAGAGCATCGGCGTGACACCCCTGCAACTGGCGCAGGCCTACGCCGCGCTGGCGAATGGCGGCGCGCTGATGCGCCCGCACGTCGTCGCCAGCGTCACCGCCGATGGCGGCCTCGGCGCCACGACCACCTACGCGCCGCAGGTGATGCGGCAGGTGGTCAGCCCGCAGACGGCGGCCACCGTCACTCAGATGCTCACGCAGTCAGCGCTGCGCAGTGACGCGCACATGGCGCTGCTGCCCGGCTACCAGATCGCCGCCAAGACGGGCACCTCGACACCCTATCCCAATGACCCCGGCTGGACGTATGCCTCGGTGGTGGGCTACGCGCCCGCCAGCCATCCGCGCTTCGTGCTGCTCGTCAAGCTCGACCATCCCCGCCGCGTCATCTTCGGCGGCGATGCGGCTGGCCCGCTGTGGCGCGCGCTCGCCCAGCAGCTCTTCCTCTACTACCGCATCCCGCCCAGCCAGCCCGCAGGGTAGGCGACGTGCTATGATACGCCTGCGCCCGCCGAGCGCAGAACATCATGACAAAGCGCTATAGGAGGCGCAGATATGAAGCAACGTTTCAGCGCGAGTGTCTGGCGCGAGGGGGATTGGTATGTGGCGCAGTGTTTGGAGGTCGATGTCGCGAGCCAGGGAGAGACAGAAAACGCCGCGATAGCGAACCTGCGAGAAGCTCTGGAACTCTATTTCGAGCCGCCAACCCCAACGATAGCGCCGCGCATTCACATGATCGAGGCTGAGATTGGCGCAGCTTAAGCCTCTTACCTACCGCGAGGTCAAGCGCAGACTGGAAGCTCTGGGTTTCACTGAGCACGGGCAAAAAGGCAGCCATGTAAAGTTTGTGAAGCAGGCGAGCGATGGAATCGCCACTGCCATTGTCCCCATCACCGTGAGGTGGTAGCTGGAACGCAGCGGAGTATTCTCCGCCAGGCTGGCATCTCTATAGAAGAGTGGAGCGCTCTGGAGCGATAGACGCATCCTGCGCGCCTGGCTCAAATGCTCGCCCAGCAGCTCTTCCTCTACTACCGCATCCCGCCCAGCCAGCCTGTGGGCCAGGCGACCCACGCTCAGAGAAACTGCCCGAGATACTGGTACAGCCGCGAGATGTCGGCATACAGCGCCTCCACATCGCGCCGCAGCTGGCTCGTCTGTTCGGGATCTGCGGGCGTTGGCGCCTCCAGGCGCCGCACGTGATCGTTGACGACCTGGGTATCGCGCGCCACCTGCTCCGTCAGGGTGCGAGCGGATTGGATGGCCTGGAGCAGCAGCGCGCGCACCTGCTCCAGGCCATACCCGAGTGGCGCCAGCCGACGGAGCTGGTCGCCGGGCAGCGGCGTCTGGAATTTGGCCTCCGCCAGCGCAGCCAGATAGCCGTGGAGCACCTGCGTCTCGCGCTCCACCTCGGCGAGCGCCGCAGTGGAGAGGTTTCCACGGGCGAGCCGATCGAGGAGCAGGTTGAGGCTGCTGGCGACCTGCAAGAGCGGATCACCTGGGCGGATCGCCGCGCGCGCCCCCAGATCGCCTCTCGCGACGCGCGCATGCGCCTGCTGAATCGCGCCAATCGACTCCTCTAGCTGGCGGTTGTGGTCGGCGAGCAGCGCATACGCCCGCTCCACATCGGCGGTACGGTCCGCCTCTGCCAGCGCCCGGGCCGTGCTGCGCGCCGCCAGCCAGGAGATCACGCCCACGACCGCAGTCAGGATGATGGGGTAGATGGCGACCGGGTAGATGCGCACAAACGGCGGAAGGTCAGACGGAAGATACGCATCCAGGCTCACGCCATGCGACGCCAGGCCCAGATCCACCACGACGAACAGCACGCTGGCGCTCCACAGCAACACGACCGCACGGCTGGACAACAGAAAGCTGGCGACAACTAGCGGGATCACCAGCAGGTCATAGCCCGCCAGATCCTGAAAGTTGATTTTGTCGCCCGGGGTGGCAAGCTGCGACCCAGCGATGGCCAGCGCCAGCCCAGCGGTGAACACCAGAGATGCCGCCGTGACGACGCCGCGCCGATTCAGGAGGATGCTCACAAACACGATGACCGCGAAGCCCGCCACACCCGCGAGCGTGCCTGGGTCCAGCACGGGGAGGAAGCCGCGCGGCAGGATCAGCGCCAGCAGGACGACCGCTGTGAGGTGCAGCGCGCTCAGCAGGCGGCCACGGCGCAGTCGCTCGCGTTCACTGGCAGACATCACCTGATGCGCACGCTGAGGAACCGGTGGCGCCGTGAGCGCCAACCACCAGCCCCAGGCTCCTGCTTGCCGTTCAGGCCGACCAAGGACATCAGCGACCTGATCGTGGTCGAGAATTGCAGGGGCGCCCGTATACGCGGGTGGCTTATCCGGTAGGTTCGGCCTCACAGCAATACCCCTTTGATGCCCACACAATGAGCGCGTCCGCGCGCGTCCGCGCCCCTCCGTGCGCGTGGGGCGGTGGAGCGCCAACTCGGTATGCGGCTCATCATATCATGGGGCGAGAAGCGGGAAAAGTACGCAATTCGAGCGACCCATCCGGCTCAGATGCTGGCCTCGATCTCGTATTCCTTGTTGTCCTCGCGCGAGCCGCCCTGCCCACCGCGAATGGAGGCGTACTCGGGGACGAACTCGATGCGCTCCAGCCACTTCACCATCTTGAAGCCCAGCATGTTCTCCACCCGCAGCCGCAGCGGCGCCCCGTGGTCTACCGTGAGATCCTCGCCATTGAGCTGATAGGCCAGCAGCGTCTGCGGATGCCGCAGCGTGGCCAGATCGAGCACTTCATAGAACTGCTGGCCCTCGGTGTCCTCGGAGAGCGACCAGAAGACGGCATACTTCGCCTCAGGCAGTGGCGCGGCGAGCTTCAGGATGTCGGCGAAGGAGACGCCCGCCCACTCGCCGATGGCGCTCCAGCCCTGGATGCAGTGGTGCAGCGTGATCTGCTCATGGCGGGGCATCGCGCGGAGATGCGCATACGAGAGGCAGAGGGGCTGCGCCACCAGCCCGCAGACCTCCAGATGGTAGTCGGCGTAGCCCAGCGCCTTCATCAGCTCGTAGCGCTCGCTGGTCGGCGGCTCGCCATTCACCAGGAACTCCGGCGAGATGTCGGCGCGCGTGTAGCGCTGGCGCGGCGGCGTCACATGCCCCAGCAGGCGCATCAGCGGGTGGATCAGCACGCCAAGCAGCTTATACACGTTGCGCGGCGAGCGCAGCGAGAGCCAGCTCGTCACACCATAGAAGAGCAGGATGAAGACGATGATGGCCACCCCGATGATGTCCGCCTTGACCAGCGGGGCATGCTCGCTGCCCAGCACGATCTTGCCCAGGTTGCGGTCGATACCTGTGATGATGACCATCGCCGTATGGATGAGGGTGAAGGCGATGACGGCCAGCAGCCCCAGAAAGTGCAGGCTGCGCGCGGTCTGCCGCCCGCCAAAGAGCCGCTCGTACCACGGGAAGCGCCCGGCCACGGCCGGCGATTGCGCTGCCCCCGTCAGAATCAGGAACGGCCCCAGCAAAAAGACCACCGCCGCATAGGCCAACTGTTGCAGCGGATCATAGGGATGAAACGCGCTGGCCGGTGGCAGATGAAATGTGGCGTAGGTGATGATGGAATGCCACGCCGCCGGGAAGATGCTCCACGACGTCGGAATGAGCCGCTGCCACTCGCCCGTGATGAAGAGCAGCGCTACATAGACGCAGCCATTGAGTACCCAGAAGAGAATCGAGACGAAATGCCAGTGGCGCCCCAGCCCCAGCAGCTTGCCGCCCGGCTGCGCCAGCCAGGCGGGCGCGTTGGCCTCCTCCTCCAGCGTGATCCAGTGGCGGTCGGTCGGTAGCTTCTTGCGGGTAAACTTGAGCCAGGCGGTTCGAGGCGTGCTGTGGTAGCCCAGATAGAGTCGTGGGTAGGAGCTGAGAATCTGGATGCCGCTGCGCACGAGCAGCCCGATGAAGAAGACGTTGATCCAGTGGGTGACCCGCAACCATGCGGGGAAACCAAGCGGCACGTGCGGGGGCATGTGCGGCGCCATCCTTTCATTATGCGGGATCGTGTAGCTTTGCTCAAATCTCGGTGAGGGGCCGTCCGCATCCATCCGCGCGCACTGTGGGAGCCGCTCGTTCATGCGTATTCGCAGGGCAGGCGCCAGCGCGTAGCCAGCACGTAGCCAGCACGTAGCCAATCGGAGTTCGATGCGCGTCACACGACGCTCTTGCGCGCGGCGCCTCTCCGGTGGTATGGTGGGAGATAGAGCGCCACGCACGAAGCGGGCGACTCATCGACGAGCGGTTCCCTCCACTGGTGAGCCGCTTTGCTATGCGCTTCACATTTGGATGGAGGTCTGGTCAGATGGAAAACGGCACTAAATTTTGGATGCCAACGTCCGCTCGTTGAGCCGGGGCGTGTTCCTCCTCTGTCGCCTTCCTGAGATGCGCCGGGCAAAGACGCCCGCGCAGTCGCACTGACTTCCACCGGCTTTTCCGGTCGGGCAGCGCGTATTTCCAGCGAATTCTGCGAGTACATCGCGACAGCCACGGATACGTTCCGGCGCGAGCCTGGCGTCCGCAGACATGCGACGCAAGCGCGCTGGTTCCGTCTGGGTTCGTGGTGATTCGTTCCCCCCTCTCGCTGGAACGCCTGAGATGTAACGATCCCCTCCCTCACCTTTCACTGGTTCTCTGCGCGCGTTCACGTCCCGCGTCTGCCTGTTTCCAGGCGACCTGTTTGCCCATCGTGTATGGGAATGTTCTAGAGATATCGTCTCGGGAGCGCGCTCTCAACCTAAGCGAACACCGACACATCACATCGCATCGCATGCTCGTTCGCTCTCGCGCCTGCCCACGAAGCCCACGAAAGGTTCACCATGAGCGCCACGCTTCTCAAGTCGCAGCATGCCGCCAGGCCCGATGACCTGGCGCGCGATAGCCCAGAGAGCCTCGATCCCCAGCACGGCGCGCATCCCGCGTCGCGCAGTTGGGGTGACTTCGCCCAGGCGTACCTTGGCCCCTTCTGGCGCCGCTTCACGCTGCTGGGAGTCTTCCTGGTCGTCAGCACGCTGCTCCAGACGCTCGGCCCGCAATTGGCCCAGCGCTTCATCGATGCGCAGCGCGCCCACGCCGTCGAGACAGCGCTGCTGGCGCTGGCGATCGGCGCGGTGGTCGCCGCCGTGTTCAACGCGCTCTTTGGCGTGGGGGCGGCGTTCCTCGGCCAGGACATCGGCTGGGCCTCCACCAACCGCATCCGAGAGGATCTGGCGGGCTGGCTGCTGCGCCAGGACATGAGCTTCCACAACCTGCGCACGCCCGGCGAGCTGATCGAGCGCATCGACGGCGACCTGACGACACTCTCCGACACCTTCTCTGTGCTGCTGATTCAGGTGGTCGGCGGCGCGCTGCTGATGGTCGGCACGCTGATCGCCCTCTTCCTGGCGAACTGGGTGATGGGGCTGGTCTTGACGGCGTTCGCGCTGGTGGCGCTGGTGGCGCTGCTCATCATGCGCTCCGTCGCGGTGCCAGCGGGCGTCAACGAACGCGAGGCCAGCGCGCAGTTTCTGGGCTTCCTGGAGGAGCGGCTGGCGGGCGTCGAGGATCTGCGCGCGAATGGCGCGGGCGCCTACGTCATGCGCCGCTTCTATCAGGCCGCGCGGGTGTGGTTCCGCAAGAGCGTCGTCGCGTGGACACGGCGCGTCTCGGTCTTCGTCGTCACGCTGCTGATCTTCGGGTTGGGGCTGGGGCTGACGATGGGCATGAGCGCCTACCTCTATCTGGTCGCCCACAGCATCACCATCGGCGTGGTCTATCTGTTCGTGCAGTACATGTTCCTGTTGCAGGGGCCAATCGAGCAGATCTCGCAGCAGATGCAGCAGTTCCAGAAGGCGGCGTCGAGCCTGATCCGCGTGCGCGAGCTGCTCAGCCTGCAGTCCTCCATCGTGGATGGCCAGACGCAGCTTCCCGCTGGCGCTTCGGGCGATGCGAATGCTGCTCAGACCGATACAGGCGACGAGCGGCGCGGGCTGGGCGTCAGCTTCGATCACGTCACCTTCACCTATCCCACAGGCGAGCAGCCGACGCTGCACGACGTGTCCTTCGCGCTGGAGCCGGGGCAGGTGATGGGGCTGGTCGGGCGCACGGGCAGCGGCAAGACGACCATCAGCCGCCTGCTCTTCCGACTCTACGATGTCGGCGAGGGCGCCGTGCGCCTGGATGGCGTGGACGTGCGCGACCTGCCGCTAGCGACGCTGCATCAGCATGTGGGGCTGGTGACGCAGGATGTGCAGCTCTTCCAGGCGTCGGTGCGCGACAACGTCACCTTCTTCGACGATTCGATCCCCGATGAGCGCATCATCGCGGTTTTCGAGCGGCTGGGGATGGGCGAGTGGCTGGCGCGCCTGCCCGATGGCCTGAGCACCTGGCTGGAGGCCAGCGGTGGCGGCCTCTCCGCTGGTGAGGCGCAGTTGCTGGCGTTCGTGCGCGTCTTCCTGCGCGATCCGGGGCTGGTCATTCTGGATGAGCCGTCCTCGCGGCTCGATCTGGCGACCGAGCGGATGATCGAGCAGGGCATGCGGGCGCTGCTGGCGGGCCGCACGGGCATCATCATCGCGCATCGGCTGGCCACCGTGCGCCGCGCCGATGTCATCCTGACGCTGGGCGGCGGGCGCGTGCTGGAGCTGGGCGAGCGCGAGGCGCTGGAGCGCCAGCCCGATTCCCACTTCGCGGCGCTGCTGCGGGTGGGTCTGGAAGATGAAGACACGATTGATCAGGATCAGGAGGGCGCGCTGGTATGAGCACAGCGACCATCGAGCGTCAGGACGGGCCAGGGAGCCAGTCCGCGCAGGAGTCGCCACGCGCGCCGCTCTCGACGCGGCAATATCTGTGGCGGCTGCTGCGCTATGACCCTGCGCTCTTCATCGTCAACATCATCCTGTGGACCATCGAGCACGCTTCGCCGCTGGTACCGGGGCTGCTGGCGGGCTGGTTCTTCAGCTCGCTGACTGGCTCGGCGCCGTTCAACCTGAGCGTGTGGGCCATCGTGGCGCTGGTGACGGGCGTGGGCATCGGCCAGACCGCCATCTTCGGCTCGGCGGTGGTGACGTGGTTCGCCTACTACTTCGGCCAGCAGGCGCTGCTGCGCCGCAACATGTTCTCGTGGGTGATGCGCGGGCCGGGCGCGCACAAGCTGCCTGGCTCGCCGGGCGAGGCGATGAGCCGCTTCCGCGACGACGTGCAGGAGGTCAGCAACGCCTTCGAGAACATGATCGACGTGTGGGGCATCGGCCTCTATGTCATCGGCGTCATCATCATCATGGCGCGCATCAACGTGCTGGTGACGGTCATTACACTGGCGCCATTCTTCGCCGTGCTGTTCGCCACCAACCAGCTTGGCGGCCTGCTGGAGCGCCTGCGCCGCGCCAACCGCGAGGCGACGGGCCAGGTGACGGGCTACATCGGCGAGATGTTCTCCGCCGCGCAGGCTGTCAAGGTGGCGGGCGCGGAGCGGCGCGTGGTCGATCGCTTCCGCGCGCTGAACGAGGTGCGCCGCCACGCCGCCGTGCGCGATTCGACGGCGACGGCGCTGGTGCAGACCGTCAACAACAGCATGGGCGGGGTCGCGACTGGCCTGGCGCTGCTGCTGGTGGCGCTGAATGTGACGGGAGCGCACTTCACGCTGGCCGACTTCGCCGTCTTCGTGACGTATCTCTCCGGGCTGGCCTGGCAGATGTCGTTCCTGGGCGCGACCATCGCGCGGCTGCGGCAGGTGGGCGTCTCGTTCGACCGCATGGCGGCAGTGATGCATGGCGCCGAGCCAGACGCGCTGACGGCGCGGGCGGCGATGGGACTGTATGGGAATTTGCGACACGAGCCTGAGCCTGACGACCGCCCCATCCAGAGCGCCGAGGCGAAGGCGGCTGGCCCACTGGCGACGCTGGAGGCGCACGGGCTGACCTATCTGCATCCGGCGACGGGGCGCGGCGTGCAGCGCGTCTCGCTGAAGGTGGAGCGCGGGCAGTTCGTCGTCATCACCGGGCGCATCGGCGCGGGCAAGACGACCCTGCTGCGCGCGCTGCTGGGGCTGACGCGGGCGCAGGCGGGCGAGACCCGCTGGAACGGCGCGCAGGTCGAGAATGCGGCGACGTTCTTCACGCCGCCGCGCATCGCCTACACCGCGCAGGCGCCGCGCCTCTTCAGTGAGTCGCTGCGCGACAACGTGCTGATGGGCGAGGACGCCGAGGCGGTGGACTTCGACGGCGCGCTGCATACCGCGCTGCTGGAGCCAGACATCGCCGACATGGAGCGCGGCGTGGAGACGATGGTTGGCCCGCGTGGCGTGCGCCTCTCTGGCGGACAGATTCAGCGGGTGGCGGCGGCGCGCATGTTCGCTCGCCGCGCCGACCTGATGATCTTCGACGATCTCTCCTCCGCGCTCGACGTGGAGACAGAGCAGCGGCTCTGGGAGGGCATCTTCGCCAGGGGCGATGCGACCTGTCTGGTGGTGTCACATCGGCGAGCGGCGCTGCGGCGCGCCGACCACATCATCGTGCTGAAAGACGGCGCGGTGGAGGCGGAAGGCACGCTCGACGGCCTGCTGGCCACCAGCCCGGAGATGCGCGAGCTGTGGCAATCTGGCGAGCGCGAGGGCCAGCAGACGCCCGCCGAGCTGGCGTAACCACATCCCCTCCTCTCGGCGCAGGGTGCGCGGAACCTCTCCCCCTGTCCCCCTCCCCTCCGAGGGAGGGGGAACCCAGGCCAGGCAAACAGCGCGGGGCAGCGAGCGACCCCATGGCTCCCCTCTCCCGCAAAGCGGGGGAGGGGCTAGGGGTGGGGGCTCGCCGCATACCTCAACATTCCATCATCATTCCATAGTGGTGAAAGGGAGACTCGCCAGATGATTGCGAGCCGCCACAACCCCGCTGTTCGACAGGTGCGCGCGCTGACGCATAAGCGCGCGCGCGATCAGACGGGGCTTTTTCTTGTCGAGGGCATCCGGCTCGTCGCGCAGGCGCTCGCCATCGGCGCGCCAGTGCAGGAGCTGATCGTCGCGCCAGAGCTTTTGACGAGCGACTTTGCGCGCGAACTCGTAGTGCGGAGCCAGGCCACTGGCATACCTTGCCTGGACGTGAGTCCAGACGCCTTCATGAGCCTCTCGGTGCGCGAGCACGCGCAGGGGCTGGCGGCGGTCGTTCGCCAGCGCTGGGCCAGGCTGGCGGAGATTGAACCCGCGCAGGACCCGCGCTGGGTGGCGCTGCGGGAGGCGCAGGACCCCGGCAACGTGGGCGCCATCCTGCGCACCAGCGATGCGGTCGGCGCGACGGGCGTGATCTTGCTCGGCGCGTCCACCGATCCGCATGACCCCACAGCGGTGCGCGCCAGCATGGGGGCGATCTTCTCGCAGCGCCTCGTGCGCGCCACCTTCGCCGAGTTCGTGCGCTGGGCCAGCGAGCATAGCTGCGCGGTGGTGGGCGCGGCGGGCGTTGGAGCGATAGACTATCGCGCCTACCGCTATACCGCCCCATTCGCGCTGCTGATGGGCAGCGAGCAGCATGGGCTGACGGCTGAGCAGCAGGCCGCCTGCACGGCGGTGGTGCGCATACCGATGGTGGGCGCGAGCGACTCGCTCAACCTGGCCGTAGCGACCAGTGTCATCCTCTACGAAGCATTCCACCAACTCGGCCAACTCACCGCCAGCGCCAGCGTGGCCCAGGGTCGTTGACCTCAGCTTCGCCCCACAAGACGAGCAGGCTGCTCATCCGTCAACGTGCGCTGGATGAGTAGCCTGCTCCTGCCACACTTCCCCACCTCCGGCTCCCCTCTCCTCGCGGGAGAGAGGGCTGGGGGGTGAGGTCGTCTATCCGCCGATGGTGTACCAGGGGTTGTAGCCGCCCGACACGCCCACCGACGACGAGCCGCCGCGATGGAAGTTGTAGAGCGCGGTCGAGGTGGTCGGGTCGCCAGCCCCGGCCTCGACCTTGCCCGCCCAGAACTGCGTGCTATCCCACTTCCACACGGGATAGTTGTAGGTATCGGGCGAGTAGCCGTGGAAGGTGCTGTCTCCCGCGCCGCCCGGCGATGAGACGCTGGCGGTGAGCGTGGCGGGCGAGGGCAGCGCGCCCGTGAAGGCCACCCACTGGCCATCAGGCGATATCTGCATGTCCACCATGTTCTTCGTCACCATGTAGCGGGCGATCTGCGTCGCGCCAGAGCCATCGGCGTTGGCGTAGTAGACCTTGGAGCTACCGATGCCCGTCGGCTGCGAGGCGCTTGGTGTGATGACCTGATAGACGACGTGCGAGCCATCGGGCGAGGCGTCCCAGCCCGGCGTGGTGATGTTACCCGGCGAGCACAGGCAGACCGCCCACGCGCCCAGGCTGATCGTGCCAGCCAGCGCGCCATGCACACCCAGATCGTAGCGGTGCAGGGTGTACACCCACTGCGTAGAGGACGCGCTCTGCTGATCCCAGAAGAGGGTCGAGCCGCGCACGGCGACGTCGATAGCGCCGGCGATGCCGGGGAGCGCATTGGCCGAGGCGTCGCCCAGGTGATAGGTGTAGACCTTCTGCGCCGCGACAAACCAGATGGTCGAGTTGTCGAGCCAACCCTCAGCGCGCGTCTCCAGCGGGATGCTGAACGCGCCTGGCACATTGGAGACGGCGCCGCTGGAGGCCGAGATGATGCTGGGCGTCCCAGACAGGCCGCCATCGCCGCAGTTGAAGCCGCCCATCCCCGCGACGATGTGGGTCAGATCGGGCGAGTAGACTGGCGGGCTCCAGGCGATCTCGTTGTCGCAGCCATCGGTGGGTGGCGGGGCGATGTGCGTCACCTGATGTGGCGACGCACCGTTGACGCTGGCCCAGATTTGCGGGGCATGATGGCTGTCGTACTGATACCAGGCGAAGGCGTGCGGCGGCGCGGGTCGTGGGGTGGCAGTGGGCGCCGCTGGCCCACCACTAGCGGTCGCGGTAGCCGTCGGCGCGCTGGCCGACGCGGTTCCAGTCGAAACGCCAGAGGTGGTTCCCGAGGTCGTCGCGCATCCTGCCACAGCCACTGCGATTCCCGCCAGCAGTGCGATGGAACTGGCCCAGGCGCGCGAGCCGCGCGCCCCGCTTGTTGGCATGATCTCCCCCTCCTGTGGCGTGCGTCAACGCACACCACATTACTCCCCCGACGCCCCCGGGATGAGCGATTAGATGAATCGGACGCCAGGGACTGCGCCAAGTGTACCAGAGGCAAGCAATGGGAATGTATGGCGCGCGTCACAGCAAGCGACGGCAAACCACAGCGGGCTTGTGATGACGCTCACAATCCGCTACGATGACGCCACGAAGCGCCCGTGGTACGTACTCTGCATTGGGTGGAATCATCCGCAGCACAGGAGGCATTGTTGTGAGTCTGTCTGCGTTCTTGCTCTCGCTGACCGTCGCGCTGCTGATCGCCGTGCTCATCATCCTGTTTCTGCCACGGCGGCGCGGGGCCACGCCATCTGGCCTCAGCCCGGAGGCCGAACGCCTGGATCCGAGCAACTGGCGTCTGGGCGTCTTCTACTACAATCCCGATGATCCCAATGCCTTCGTGCCGAAGCGCTTCGGCCTGGGCTGGACCATCAACTTCGCCCACCCCGGCGGCAAGGTGGTGGCAGCAATTATCATCGTCCTGATCCTACTGCCGATCGCGCTGGCCATCTTCGATCCTGGCCTCAGCGCCCACTCCACCGGCTGCCACCCCGGCAATTGCCACCTGCTGCCGTGAACCGCAACGTGTCGGGCAACGATATGCTCTCCACCGAGCGCGCAGTGAGGTAGTATGAGGGGTGTAGCGAGGGAGCGCCCTCACGCGGTATCAGGTCAGCAAGTGAGGTACGCAGGATGTTCACATCACCATGCTTTGAGGCGGGCGCCACCTACACACGCGCAGAACTCAAGGAACGATTCAACATCACTGACCAGACACTCTACACTGGCATCTTTAGACCAGCGGGCTACGACTCCATCTGGCTTTTTGTCACGGAGCGTAAGACAGCCGATATGACGGCGTATACCGATTGGCTCGACGGGAATATCCTGTATTGGGATGGCCAAACGTCTGGCCGCAACGACAAGAGCATCATCGAACACGAGCGAATTGGGCAGGAGTTACTACTCTTCTATCGAGCCAACAAGGTAGAATACCCAGGCGGAGGTTTCCGCTACGAAGGACGTTTTCGCTACAGTTCGCACACAGGAGCGAACCCCACACACTTCATCCTACAGCGCAAACTGACGTGATCGGTAATCAGGGGAGGCGACGATGCGACCCCCCGATCAGGCGGACGATGGCGAACTGGAACTGACCCCGCTCGATACGCAGCGCGGGCGACGGCTCTTCGCGGCCTTCGGCTGGCGTGGCGCGTGGGGCAGACGCTGGCGTGTGGCGCTGGCAGCCTGCGCCATCGCGCTGGCCATCATCGCGCCGCTGGCCAGCCTGCCCTCCACGCGGGCGGGGTTCGCGCGGCTCTTTCCGGCGCCCACGCCACAGCCTACCGCCGCCGTAAGCGCCTCCATCAGCATCGTCAGCGTCTCAGACGCTCCCACCATCGGCATTACCTCTGCTGAGTGGAGTGCGCTGCGGGCGCGTCCTCTGCGCCTGCCAACCATCGCGCCGGGAGCCGCCTGCCCAGGCTCGCCGGGGCGCATCGTGCAGTCCGGATTCGGCCAGGCCAGCGGCGCCGGTCCAGCCTATATCGTCGGCCTGGGAACCGATGGCGCTGTCCAGGCGACCGGCCCAGCGGCCACAGGCAAGGGCAGCGCGATCTGGGGCAATGAGTTCGTCATGTTCATCATCGCGCCGAGCTACCAGGGGGCGGTGCTGGCGCGCGGACGACAGGTGGATGGCCGTGGCCCACTGCTCTTCAATGGCGGGCTCGACCAGATGAGCGGCTTCGACCAGACCACCACCACACTCTTGAGCCAGTTGCGGCTGGTCAGCGGCCCGGCCTATGGCGAGCCGTGGCCCAACTTTCCCGTGTACCTGCGCATGCAGGCGCCGGGCTGCTATGCCATCCAGCTTGATGGCGACACCTTTAGTGAAGTGATCGTCTTCAACGTCACGTTCGGTCAGTGACGCCCAGCGTGCGCGCCATTCCTGTAGCCTGATGATGCGGCCCAAGGACTGAGAGGAAGAACAGGAGACACTCGCTATGCAGAACACGCCACAGAACACGCCACACCTCGACAGCGGAATCCCACAGCATCTGCTTGAGCAACCCACCGTCTGCGCTGAGTGCGGCTTGCAAGTGAACACCCAGCAGGTCGCCGACACGTGCGACCTGTGCGGCGCGCCGCGTTGCCGCTCCTGCGCCACCCAGACCGGCGACCAGGCGGACGCCCTCCACGTCGGCGGCTACATCTGCTCCTCCTGCGCCGCTGAGGATTAGCGAACGATTCGGGCGGGGATGAGAGCCCGCAGAGCAGCAGGATCAGTCGGCGCGCAGGAGATATTCGGCCTCGGCCAGGCGACGGCCCGCCTCAGTCTCGCAGATGGCCTGCACACGCAGCGCGCCCGTCGCAGGATCGACGCCAGTGATGGTCGCGCTGGCTCGCACCGTCTCCTCGGCGTAGGCCGGCTCGATGAACCGCGCCTGCCCGCTGACGAAGCGCGCCAGCGCGGGGCGCGCGCTGTGCTGGGCTGCGCTGGTAGTCAGCAGCGCCAGCAGCAGGGCGGGCGGGGCCACGCGCTGATCGCCCGCCTGCTCCGGCGCCAGATGCGCTTCCGGCCCCAGCTCAGCCTCGCCCATCACCAGCGCGAAGAGCGCCAGATCGGCCTCAGAGAGCGCGTGCGTCACCGTGCGCGTCGCGCCGACCACAGGCGCCGCCGATGTCGCTGACATATCAGCGGCATCGGCGGCGGGTGGCTCCTGTGGCGTCTCCTCGTCGTTCGGCACGGCTCATCTCCCGTTCATTGCCCATGATCGCCCGTAGTCGCCCATGCTGGCCAGCGGCTGGGCTGCGCACAGAGCGCATCGGCGGGAGTATAGCACGCGGCATCGGCGCGCGCCAAACGCGCTTATGCTGACGACGCGGCGTCCTGTTCCGCAGGCGCCAGGCGGGCGCGCATGCGGTAGTAGCCCGGCGTGGGCTGATCGCGATTGATGATCTCCGTCACAATCTCGGCGTCGGCTGGGGCGCTGTCACGTATGCGAACCATCGCACGCCATCCTTTCCAACGCAGACCCGAAAGAGGGCCAGTGAGCGCAGTAGCGGGGTGTGCTCTCGGCCTTGAAAGGCCGGAGCACGGACGGACGGCGGCCTGAAGGCCGAGGGCGCGCCGCCGCAGGCAGGCGCCGTATGGGCATTCATGCCCGCGTACCGTGCGTCGGCCATTCATGGCCGCGTCTCCCCGATGATCCACAGCGACCAGCGGCGGCCTCTGACGTATACTGG
This sequence comes from Ktedonobacterales bacterium, assembly GCA_036258195.1. Taxonomy (GTDB): domain Bacteria; phylum Chloroflexota; class Ktedonobacteria; order Ktedonobacterales; family JADMIN01; genus JAKAIY01. The sequence goes on along the minus strand of DATAED010000110.1, from coordinate 11,954 downwards.
CGTATAATACGCGGAGGAACTGCGCTGGCGCATGCTGCGGCTGATGGCCCTGTCTCGCTCTGGGATTCGCTCCGGACGCTGCGCCGCGATTCGCAGACCTGCTCGCAGACCTGTAAGCGCGCCACATGTGGCGCGCACCAGACACCACCCAGAGGAGTCCGCGCATGGGTTTCAACATGAAAGACCTGCAGAAGATGCAGGCCCAGATGATGAAGATGCAGGATGACCTGCAAAACAGCGTCTTCGAGGGCGCATCGGGCGGCGGCGCTGTCACCATGACCATCAATGGCAAATTCGAGGTGACCGCCGTCAAACTCAACCCCGAAGCGGTGGATCCTGAGGATGTCAGCATGCTCGAAGACCTCATCCTGACCGCTTTTCAGGACGCCTATGGGAAAGTGACAGAGGCGCAGGCAAAGATGATGCAGGCGATGACGGGTGGCATGAAGCTGCCGCCTGGCATGGGCTTCTAGCGGGCTTCTAGCGCGCTGCCAGCGCCAACCCTCCCGCTGGTGGGCGGGGTCATGATCTGGGATAGCTGGGAATCGGGGACGATACGCCGCCATGCAGACAACATCCGCGTCGATCACGGCGCTCATCGAAGAACTGGCCAAACTTCCTGGTATCGGCCCCAAGACCGCGCAACGGCTGACGTTCTACATCTTGCGTAGCCCCACTGATCAGGCGCGCCGCCTGGCCGAGGCGATCACGCGGGTGAAAGAGAACGCCATCCAGTGCTCCATCTGCTGCAACATCACGGAGTCTGATCCCTGCCCGATCTGCGCCAATCCGGAGCGCGACCACGGGCTGATCTGCGTGGTGGAGCAGCCGCTGGATGTGCTGGCGCTGGAGAAAACGGGCGTGCTGCGCGGCGTCTATCACGTGCTGCACGGCGCGCTCTCTCCACTGGAGGGCATTGGCCCACGCGACCTGAAGATTGACGAGCTGGCCGTGCGCGTGCGGGCTGGCGCGAGCGCGGGCGGCCCCGATGGCGAGCCGGTGCGCGAGGTCATTCTGGCGACCAATCCTAATCAGGAAGGCGACTATACCGCAACGTATATCTCGCAGGCCATCGCACGACCGGGGCTGCTGCTGACACGGCTGGCGCGCGGCCTGCCCATCGGCGGCGATCTGGAATACGCCGACGAGGGAACGCTGAGCCGCGCGCTGGAGGGCCGCCGCGAGCTATAATCGCGCAGCCTACGTCGAAGCCTGTCGAAGCCTGATCGAAGCCTGATCGAAGCCTGATCGAAGCCTGCCAGCCCCCACAGCAGCCAAAAGGAGCCTGTCCGATGGCCGAGGAAGACCTCATCCAGCTCGCACGCGAGCAGCGCCTGATGACGCTGGCTCTGGCCGATCAGGTCGACGGCGCGCGCTGGAGCGAGCCCGCGCTGCCCGGAGAACGCAGCCCGCACGCGATGCTCTCGCATCTGCTGGGCTGGGATGAGTGGCTCATCGCCGTGCTGGAGGTGAGCGCGGCGCATGAACTGCCCGCCAAGCTCATCAACGCCTACCGCGACATTGACGGCTTCAACGCGCGCTCCGTCGAGCGCTACGCCCATGTCTCCCGCGATGATCTGCTCGGCGGACTCCAGGGAACATCGGCGCGCATCGTCTCCAGCGCGCTGTCGGTGGGTGGCCCGGCGTGGGCCGAGCGGCGCATCCCGGAGCTGGCCCCACCGCGCGAGGAGCAAGGCAAGGGGAAGGACGGCGCGAGCGCCAAGCCCGCCGCCAAGCCCTCGCGCGGGCCGAGTGTCGGCGGGCTGCTGCGCATGCTGCGCCAGCATGAGCACGGCCACTGCGTGGAGTTCAGCAAGGCGCTGGGCGTGCTGGTCGATCTGGAGCAGCTTCGCGCCGACCTGACGGGCGAGCCGCGTCCCGCCAGCAAAGCCGCTGAGCAGCCGCAGCAGCCGCAGCAGCCGCGCAGCTAGCCCTGGCGTCCCGCCCTCGCGCTGGCCCTGCGCGGCCAAACGTTCTGATGTCATAGGGACGGCGAGGATGTTCCGTTTCGGCGACGGCGGGCCGGAATAGAGCGTTGACGACAGGAGGACAAGCGCGTACAATTAGTACGTATGTTCGAGAGCTTTCCGCGCTATCATCCCACCGATAGCCCTGAGATCTGATACATCAGCAGACATCCGGCGCGAGCCAGAGCAACTGTAGAGTGTGCGCCGCCAGGGACAACCCCACACAAGGCGCAGACGAGGAGAGAGGTATGGCGGCAGATCGTGGCGCGAGCAGCGCTACCATCCTGAGCGGGATCGGGGCCAGCGCCAGCGAGCGCGAGAAGGCGCTGGACTCGACGATGACCCAGATCGAGCGGCGCTTCGGCAAGGGCGCGATCATGCGCCTGGGCGAGCATCGCGCGCATGTGCATGTCGGCTCCATCCCAACGGGAGCCATCGCGCTGGATCTGGCGCTAGGCATCGGCGGCGTGCCACGCGGGCGCGTCACCGAGATCTACGGGCCAGAAAGCTCCGGCAAGACGACCCTCTGCCTGCATGTGATTGCCAATTCGCAGCGCAACGGCGGCGTCTGCGCCATCGTCGACGCCGAGCACGCGCTCGACCCCGACTACGCCGAGAAACTGGGCGTCAAGAAAGATGAGTTGCTCATCTCGCAGCCCGACACTGGCGAGCAGGCGCTGGAGATCGTGGAGATGCTGGTGCGTAGCGGCGCGGTGGAAGTGATCGTGGTGGACTCGGTGGCCGCGCTGGTGCCACGCGCCGAGATCGAGGGCGAGATGGGCGACTCGCATGTTGGCCTGCAAGCCCGCCTGATGAGCCAGGCGCTGCGCAAGCTGACCGGCGCCATCAACAACTCTGGCTCGACCGTCATCTTCACCAACCAGATCCGCGAGAAGGTCGGCGTCATGTTCGGCAGCCCGGAAACCACGCCGGGTGGCCGCGCGCTGAAGTTCTACGCCTCGGTGCGCATGGATATCCGCCGCATCGAGTCGATCAAGATTGGCACAGAGGTGGTCGGCAACCGCACGCGCGTGAAGGTGGTGAAGAACAAGGTCGCGGCGCCCTTCCGCATGGCGGAGTTCGACATCATGTTCAACGAGGGCATCTCGCGCGAGGGCGGCCTGATCGACATCGGCCTGGAGATGGGTATCGTCAAGAAGTCGGGCGCGTTCTTCTCGATGGGCGATACGCGCCTGGGTCAGGGCCGCGAGAACGCCAAGGAGTTCCTGCGCACCCATCCTGAGGTCGCCGAGAGCATCGAGGCGCAGATTCGCGCCGCCATGGCGCCCAGCGCGCCCGGCAGCCTGGACGCCGACGTGGCCGCCGACGACGACACGCTCGACGACGAGGAGTAAACCTCACGCTCGCCTGAGCCAACGCAGCCCCAGCTTCTTCCCCCATAGGCGGAAGAAGCTGGGGCTGCGGCGTGTCTGCGAGGTTGCCTTGCGGGCGTCTTGGCGTATACTGGCGGCAGATGGATGTCTGGATGCGCGTCATCATCGAGCGAGGGAGAACTTCATGAACCCCTACAATCAGGGTTATGGCATGGCATCGACCGGCGCCTATGCGGGTCGGATGGACTTCTCGGCGATCATGCGGCAGGTCTATCTCTGGCTGGCCGTTGGCCTGCTGCTGGGCTTCGGCATAGCGCTGGGGCTGGGGCAGCAGCTCACACTGGGCAATCCGCTGGTGGTGTCGCTCTTCACCAACCCGATTGTGATGATCGGCTCGATCATCCTCTACATCGCCGTGGGGTTCGCGTTCTATCCCATCGTGCGGCGGGTCAGCCCTGCTGTGGGCGCCGTGCTCTTTCTGGTCTTCACGGCCATCTTCGGCTTCATGATCTCGACCATCTTCGTCACGTACTCCGCCCCCAGCATCTTCTCCGCCTTCCTGACGACGGCAGGCATGTTCGGGGTGATGGCGCTGATTGGCTACACGACGAAGCTGGATCTCTCCAAGATGGGGACGGTTCTGCTGATGGCGCTGATTGGCCTCATCATCGCAATGGTGGTCAATTTCTTCCTGGCGAATCCCGTCCTCTACTGGATCGTCAGCATCGCTGGGGTGGTCATCTTCAGCGGGCTGACGGCGTATGACACGCAGTGGATCAAGCGACAGGCGCTGGCAGCGTCTTCCTCAGCGGATAGCGATATGGCGCATCGCATCGCGCTAATCGGCGCATTCCGCCTCTTCCTCGACTTCGTCAACCTGTTCCTGAGCCTGCTGCGCATCTTCGGTCGCGGCAACTGAGCGGCCCTCACCAGTTCCCTGGGAGGTGACGGCGCGCGGCCTCACCCCAAACCCCTCCCTGGTTCGGGAACCCTGAACCCGAACCAGGGCCTCGCTACCGCTCGCCCGCACGGGGAGAGGGGCTTTCCGCTTCTGCTCTGGCTGTGCTACAACGCGCCACTACAGGACGTCCCCTTCCGGCTCCCCCTCGCCTGCAGGAGAGGGGGCTGGGGGTGAGGTCGCGCCCTACCGCCCGCCGAGCAGCGAGACGAGCAGGGCGGCCAACAGCATGACCACCACAATCGCTGCGGCCAGACCACCAAAGAGATAGAGGTAGAGTGGGGGAACGCGGCGGGGAATCCAGCCTTCGGGGTAGCGCGGGCTGATGCCTTCAAATCTGGAGAAGACGTTGTACGTCGGCAGTTGGAAGCCGTAGCGCGAGACGCCACGCTGCCGGTGATGCTGGTGGTTGCGCTGCTTGGGCATCGTCTGGTTGCTCTTTCCCGCCGACACTCGATCCCAGGAGATGGGCTTTGGGCAGCAGTATAGCACGGGCGAGCGATTCATCGCGCGTCTAGAGCAGCAGCAGGCCGCGCCGCGCCGCTGTCGTCACTGCCTCGGTGCGGCTAGCGGCGCCCAGCTTGGTCATGATGGCCGAGACGTGGAACTTGACGGTGTGCTCACTGATGCTGAGCCGCTGGGCGATCTGCTTGTTTGGGATGCCTTGCGCCAGCAGTTGCAGCACCTCGCGCTCGCGGGTGGTCAGCGGCTCGGTTGGCTCGCTGACTGGCTCGGCGCGGGCGCGGCGGGCCAGCCCGGCGAAGGCTTCCAGCGCGAGGCCACGGTCGAGCGCCGTCAGCCCACTGGCCGCCGCGGTGACGGCGGCGACAATCTCATCGGTTGCGGCGTCGCGGGGGAGCGCGCCGAAGCCCAGGCCATCCGTCGCCACCAGCCGCGCCAGCTCCGCCGTCTGGCTCAGCGCCCGCTCGCGCGCGCCGCGTCCGGCGCCGGGCGACTCTATGGCGCCGAGCGCCACCACGCCACTGCGCGGGCGCAGCGCCTCCACCCACTCCGCGACCGCCTCGGCCTCGAAGCCCGCCTCCAGGTCGATCAGCGCGACATCGAGCGCCGTCGCTGGCTCGGCGGGGATCGCATCGGCTCCGGTCGCGCCCGTAACCAGCGCGGCGGGGCCGCTGGCGCTGGCGACCTCCCAGCCCGGCTGCTCATGCGCCAGCGCCGTCAGTCCGGCCCGCACGGTCGGATAAGGCGAGATAATAGAGATACGCATGCAGTATCCTCGAAGAGAGTCTCGGCATCCGATGCACATGAATGAATCGCGGCGCGCGGAGCGGGCTGGCGGTTGAAACCGCGCCTGGGAGACCTGCGGCCGCAAAGTCCGCCTGCGCGGACTCAGGAACCGCCAAGCCTCACCTGCCAACCGCCCCATCCGCTGATATGATACGACCCCCTCCGCTGGCATGGTCGCCAATGGAGGGGGAAGCTGACGCGCGGCGGCCTACGCTGCCGCGCGCATGACGGGAGTCAGGGTGATGGTGATGCGCTGGCCACCACGCAGCGCCTCCAGTGTGCGCTGCTGGCCAGCGGTACCCGCGCGGTTGAGCAGCCGCACGAGCTGCTCGGCGCTCTCCGTGACGTGGCCATCCACCGCGAGCAGCGCGTCGCCCACCAGAATGCCCGCCGCCTCCGCCGGGCCGCCCGCCTCTACGGAGATGATCAGCGGCACAGTCTCATGCGCCACGCCCGCGCGCTGGCGCTGGACGGGTGAGAGCGGCACGGTCTGCGCCTGCACGCCCAGATAGGCGCGCTGGCCAGTGCGGCCCGTCTCATCCAGGAAGCGGCGCACGGTGTTGCTGGGGATGGCGAAACCCAGCCCGCCACCTACCATCGCGTTGACGCCGATGACGCGGCCACGCGCGTCGAGCAGCGGCCCGCCAGAGTTGCCGGGATAGAGGCGGATGTCGGCCTGTACCAGCTCCACCCGCGCGAAGCGGCGCTCCGCCCAGGCAGAGTCGCGTTGCTGCGCTGGCTCCAGCTCCACATCCGGATCGACGGGCGACTGCGCCGCCACCACGCCGGTCGTCACAGCGGCCTCGATGCCGAATGGATTGCCGATTGCCATCACGAACTCGCCTACCCGCAGCGCGGCTGAATCGCCGATGTGGGCGGCGCGCAGGCCCGTCGCCCGGGCACGCAGCGCCGCCAGATCATGCTCCGGATCGAGCGCCAGCAATTGCGCCTCGACCCGACGTCCATCGCTCAGGCGCAGGGTGACGCGCTCGCTGCGTCCCGCCGCCACTACGTGCGCGTTGGTGATGATGGTCGCCTCGGCCTCGCCCTGCTCGTCGGGCTGGCCGACCTCCCAGATGATGGCCGAGCCAATGCCCCGGCTACCCACCTGCGCCTGCGCCACACTCAGCCGCGCCTCTGCCGCAATCTGCGCGGTCGCCTCGGCCAGCGCGCTGGCGCTGAGCGCAGGTGTCGCCACTGCAGTGCGTACTTCTCTTGCATCAGCCATAGCCGATGACTTCCTTTCGAGAGAGACGTTTCCCCCGCTCAGCGTAAACGAGCAGGGGAAGACGTCCAGGTCTTGCGTTGGTCTGCTTGTTGTCTATGTGTCGCTCCGGATCGGCTGGCGGATTATGCCCGCTCGCCGACCGTCACGCTGGCGTCGGTTGGCTCACCGCCGCGCAGCAGCTTGAGGGCCAGCGCCTGGCCAGGGGCCGCGCCAGCCAGCGCGCTGCGCAGGCCATCCACGCCGGTCACGCTCTGACCATTGATGCTGACGATCAGGTCGCCGATGAGGAGGCCCGCCTGCTCAGCGGGGCTATCGGCCTCCACCGTCACCACCAGCAGCGCGCTCTCCTGCTGACTGCCCGCCTTCTGGGCCAGCGCCGTCGGCAGCGGAATCTGCTGCGTGCCAACGCCCAGATAGCCGCGCCGCATGCGCCCGTGGGTCAGCAGCGCGCCGACGACGCGGCGCACGGTGGCCAGCGGCAGCGCGGCGCTCTGGCGCGTCAGGCGCGAGCTGGTCAGCCCCACCATCCTGCCATCCAGATCCACCAGTGGGCCACCGGAGAAGCCGGGGTAGAGCGTCACGTCGGCGAAGATGACACCCTCGATCTGCGCGCCATGCCCGGAGCGACGCGGCCCCTCGACCGCGCTGACCACGCCGAACGAGACGCGCGGCCCACCCTCGGTGGGGCGACCAATCGCCAGCGCCAGATGCCCAGGGCGCAGGTTGTCATTCACCTCGATCGGTGTCACGGCCTCGCCCAGCTCGCCGCCGGGCAGCCGCAGCACGGCCAGATCGGTGCTGGGATCGCGTCCCGCCAGCGTCGCCTTGGCGACATGCCCCTCCGGGAAGATCACGGTGATGTCGTCTTCGCGCTCCAGGACGTGATCCGCCGTCACGATGACGACCTCGCCGCCATCGCTCTTCCAGAGCACACCGCTGGCCGACTGGCGCGGGCGCGCCGCGATGGAAACAATCGAGCGTGAGGCGCGCTCGAAGGCATTGGCGAGCTGATCCGAGAAGGCGCCCAGCGCGCTCGCCGCGCCGCCCTGGTCGCTCTGTGCTGTCTGCTGCGTATCGTCTGTCATAGTTGTCTGCGCTCCTCCCCTGGCGCGGATGGCGCCGGGTCACGGTCTCTCTGTATCTGCCTCCGCGCCCGCCAGCGCCTTTGCATGCGGCTGGCGGCGCGTCACACTCAAGACGGTACCGCGCGCGGCGTCTCGCCAGCGCCCCGCGTTGGGCCAGTGGCGTCCCTGGTCATCTGGGCAGGCGACGGAGCCACCAGCGTGGGCAGTCCGAGTTGCGGCATGCGCTCGGTGAGCCAGCGGTGAGCCGTCAATGCGAGCGATGGGATAGAATTGCAGTGGCGCCCGGCGCATGCTGGCGTCGTCCAACCACAAGAGGGAGTCGCGCATGGACTTTCAGTACGATCAGGCGGTGGCGATCCTCAGCCGCACACCCGCCACGCTCGCGGCGCTGCTGCGCGGCCTGCCCGACGCCTGGACGCAGGCAAACGAGGGGCCAGCGACGTGGAGCGCCTATGATATCGTCGGCCATCTGCTGCACGGCGACGAGAGCAACTGGATGGCGCGCGCCCGCAGTATCCTGGAGCAGGGCGAGCGGCCCTTCGACGCCTTCAACCGCACGGCCATGTTCGAGAAGTATGCGGGCGACTCGCTCGATCACCTGCTGACGGCCTTCGCGCAGACGCGGGCGCAGAACCTGGCGGCGCTGGATGCGCTGGACATCACGCCAGAGAAGCTGGCCCTCACGGGCGCCCATCCGGCGCTGGGAACGGTAACGCTGAGCCAACTGCTGGCGAGCTGGGTGGCGCACGACCTCAACCACATCGGCCAGGTCGTCGAGGTGCTGGCGCGGCAATACGGCGAGGCGGTCGGCCCGTGGCGCGCGAATCTCGCCATCCTCACGCGCCCCATCCTGACGGAATAGCGACCGCCGAGGAGACAGGTACGACGATGCAAGAGGCCGAGCAAGAGGCTGAGCGGCCAGCCACAGCCAGCGAGAAAGCAGGCGCCACGCCGCGCTGGCGCATCTGGTACAACACCGCGCGCCCCGTGACGCTGACGGCCTCGGTCGCGCCGATTCTGGTCGGGACGGCGGTGGCGGCTTGGCAGGGCGGCTTCCATCTGGGCCTCTTCGCGCTGACCCTGCTGGCTGGGATGCTGCTGCAAGCGGGCGTCAACTATCTGAACGAGTACTTCGACTGGCGATACGGTCTGGATACGGCGCAGTCGCTGGGCTCCACGACGGTTATCTTTCGCGGCGAGATGACGGGCGCGCAGGTGCTGGGGATGGGGCTGGCCTGTTTCGCCGTGGCGACCGCGCTGGGCCTCTGGCTGATCGCACTGATCGGCCCGGCCATCCTGCTCTTTGGCGTCGTCGCCCTCTTCATCGGCTACTTCTACAGCGCCAGGCCGTTCAAGTTTGCGGCGCGCGGGCTGGGCGACCTGATGGTCTACATCGCGATGGGACTGCTGATGGTCTGGGGCGCGTACTACGTGCAGCTCCCGCGCTGGTCGTGGGTCGCGTTCGCCGCCAGCGCGCCGATGGGCCTGCTAGTGGTCGCCATCCTCAATGCCAACAACATCCGCGACTACCACGACGACCTCGCAGTCAATAAGCGCACGCTGCCGGTGCGCTTCGGGCGAGGCTTCGCGCTGCGCTATCAGGCGGGGCTGGTCTACGGCGCATATGCCGCGACAACGCTGTTCGTGGCGCTGGGAGCGTTCTTCCCACGCCTCACGCTGGCGCTGCCGTGGCCCGCGCTGCTGGTCTGGCTGACGCTGCCTATCGCCCTGCGCGAGGTACGCAGCGTCTTTGCGGCGGGCGAGCGCGATCCCGTCCTGCGGCTGGCGGTGCGGCGAGCGGCGGCGCTGCACTTCCAGTTCGGCGTGGCGCTGGCGCTGGGTCTGGCGCTGGCGGCGCTCCTGCTGCGCGGGTAGCCAGGCGCTCGCTACTGCTCTGCCGTCGTCGTGAGCGGCTCGGGGATGTCGCCCGCCCAGATGAGCCGCTCGATCAGCGTCGAGCGCACGCCGCTCGATGCGCCGCCCATCCAGGTGTGGAAGGCGATCCACATCACGTCACCCACCTGAAAGAGCGAGGCGCCGCCGGGGCCGATCAGCGGGGTGGGCGCGGTCGGGTCGCTCGCCAGCATTGGATGATCCAGCGGCTTCTGGCAGGGGCCGAGCGGCGTCTGGCAGCGCGCATAGCCGATGGCATAGCGCGCGGTGGCGTAATCGTTGCCGGAATAGAAGAGGTCATAGCGCCCGTCATGCTGGAGCATATTGGGGGCCTCGACCACATCGCCCTCCCACGCCTGATCGTTGGTCAGCAGCGCGACAGGCGCGCCGATGAGGCGCAGGCCATCGGGCGCGAGGCGCTGCCCCCAGATGGTGGTCGGCAGGTGGCAGCAGTTGCCATCGCTCTTGAAGTACAGATAGAGCGCCGCGCCATCACGGAATGGGCTGGCGTCAATATCCCCACCCAGCGCGCGCTGGCACACCAGCGGCTGCCCGCTGTCATCGCGAAATGGGCCAGTGGGCCGATCGCTGGTGGCCACGCCGATGCACTGGCGCCCCGCAGCGACGTCGCGGGCGGTGTAATACATGACAAACCGCGCGCCGATCCGGATGACATCGGGCGCCCAGACATAGGCGCCGCCCGCGCTGGCCCACGCGGGCAGGCGCGGCAGCGCGTCAGGCAGCATCACCCACTGGCGCAGATCGGTCGAGCGCGCGACCTGAACATGCTTGCCCGCAGCATTCGTGGCGTAGGCGAAGTATTCATCCCCGACGACGAGCACAGCGGGATCAGCGAAATCGCCGCCGATGGCCGGGCTGCTGGTGGGCGGGCTGATGGCTGGACGCATGACCGACAGCGCCAGCAGCAGCGCCAGCAGCAATCCCCCGATGACCACCGCGCCAGTATGCAGGCGCTGCGACGCGCGGCCCGCCACTGCGGCGCGTGGAATGGCGGACGTTGCAAGCCTGTCGCTTGCTTTCGCGACGGTGGGTCTCGGCGGGTAGTAGGTCATGGCGGGGGCCGTGGCTTTCCTGGGCGTTCCTGTGCTGTCCTGGCGATACGCACTGCCCTGGGCAACGCGGCGCCTGCGCGGGGGAGCGCTGACCAGCGCCGCGTTGAGGCCACTATAGCAGGGTGAGATAGACTCTGATGACCCTATTGGTACTTATTGTGTAATAGCCGCCGAGGAGCGAGATGGCGGTGGAGTCAGGATGAGAGTGATGCCCACTTCTCGCGCGAGATGCTCGCTTTGGGATAGATGAGCTTGTGGCCATCTACCTCAGGAAGGTCACGTTTTCCAGCGATGCGGTAGAGAACCCAGTCCTCCAGCACTTCGACAAGCTCCGTGCGGGTCGCCTCCAGGGTCGCCTCATTCGCGATGACGCCCCGGAAGCCTGGAATCGAACCGAAATACGTTCCATCCTCGAACTGCTCGTAGACGGCGCGCTGCATCGCAGCCTGCAAATATTCAGCGAACATGCGCTTCTCCGATGCTCTCTTCAGCCGCGTCGATCAGTTTGGCTGCATTGTATGCCATGCACGCTAGCAGACGCGCTGGCGTCCTTTCCAGCGCGCCTGATAGGGGGCTAATACGCGACGCCGACCGTCTTCCTGATCGTCTCGGGCTGGCTGAGCGCGTGCAGCATCAGGTGCGCCACGTCGGCGCGCGAGATGCGCAATCCGCGCCGCAGGTTGCGGCCGTAGGCCGTGCGATAGACACCCGTCAGCGGCTTATCCACCAGTTGCGGCGGGCGAATGACCGTCCAGTCGAGTCCACTGGCCCGCACGATGTCCTCCATCGCGGCGAGGTCAGCGTAGTGCTCGCGTAGCGCCGCCTTGACCAGCGGATTGAGCACGGCGCGCATCAGGAGGCCATCGCCGGGGTCGAAGCGCGGCGGACGAGGGCGCGCGGGCGATGGCACGGTGCCAATCGGCGCGGCGCTCACCACCACCAGCCGACGCACGCCTGCCGCCTGCATCGCCTGCACAATGGCCTGCGTCCCGCGCGAGGCCACTCCACGATCAGAGGCCGTCCGCGCGCCCAGCCCCGACAACACCGCATCGGCTCCCGCCATCGCTGACGCCAGCGCCGCCTGATCTGGTCGCGCCAGATCGATCGTCACCGCCCGCGCCTGCGGCGGCAGATCGCGCGGATTCCGCGCCACCGCCGTGACCTGATG
>DATAED010000109.1:0-6334 GCA_036258195.1 Ktedonobacterales bacterium | reverse complement strand
ACGATTCACGGCATGGCGCTGCCGATCTACCTCGGCTTCTTCGCGGGCTTCCTGCTCTACATTGGCGCCAGCGACATCCTGCCCGCCGCGCACAGCAAGGAGAGCAGCGCTGGAACCGTGCTGCTGACCTTCGTCGGCGTGCTATTCGCCTTCGCCGTCACCCGCTTCGTGTGAGCCCCCTCCCCCAGCCCTCCCCCGCTTTGCGGGAGAGGGGAGCCAGAAGGCGTAACGCTGGGGATGCTCAGCCCGCAGTATGCAGACAGGCTCTACTCCCTCTCCCTCTGGGAGAGGGCCGGGGTGAGGGCACGCCGGACGACGACCCACGTCATGGGAAACCTGCCAAGCCTTGCCAGTTCCCCTGCTCAGCGGGTATTCGTTGACATAGGGGAGAGTACAGCAGCACAGGAGATTGAGCGAAAGGACGCCGCATGTCGCAGACCAGCGCCAGGATGCCCGCCAGCGCCGACCTGCCGGCCAGCGCGCCGCAGCCGTGGTCAGCGTGGCTGGCGCGGCTCGCTGCGGATCGCGCGGGCTGGCTGGCGGCGGGGCTGATCGCCATCGGCGCGCTGCTGCGGCTGGGCTTGATTCTGGCAGGGTGGCCCGCCACCGACAGCGACGAAGCCACGATGGGCCTGATGGCGCTGCACATCAACGCTGGGCTGGAGCATCCGCTGTTCTTCGATGGCCAGTCGTATATGGGAACCATCCAGGCGTATCTGGGCGCGCTGCTGTTCCGCCTCTTCGGCGCGTCGGTCGTCTCGCTGCGGCTGGCGCTGCTGCTGCTCTTCATCCTCTATCTGGTGGTGATGTGGAGCTTGCTGAAGCTGCTCTATGGCCCACGCTTCGCGCTGGTGGGGCTGCTGCTGCTCGACCTCGGCGGGCCAGATCTGCTCAAGCCGCAACTGCTGGCGCTGGGCGGCTACCCGGAGACGCTGCTCTTCGCGGCGCTTGCCGTGCTGCTAGCGCTGCGGCTGGCGCGACCTCACCCCCCAGCCCCCTCTCCCGCAGGAGAGGGGGAGCCAGAAAGCGCGCTCGGTAAGCAACTCGCTGGCCATGCGCGCCACCTCTGCTCTGGGTTCCCCCTCCCTCGGAGGGGAGGGGGACAGGGGGAGAGGTTCCGCCTGCCCCGCGCTGCAACCCTTCGCCTGGGTTCCCCCTCCCCCCGCAGGGAGAGGGGGACAGGGGGACAGGCTCCCCGCCGCCTGGCGCTCTACGCCGCGCTGGGGCTGACGATGGGCGTGGCGTGGTGGAGCGACCAGCTCGTGTTTCCCTATCTGGTGGCGGCGATGGCGCTGCTGGCCTTCTTCTGCCGCCGTGAGTTGCTCCATGGACCACGCTGGCGACCGCTGGGCGCCCTGCTGGCCGGGCTGGTGGTCGGCGTCTCGCCGCAGCTCATCTTCCTGACGCAGCCGCATCCCGAGGGTCCCTCGGCCATCGCGGCCTTCGAGTGGCAGGGGCCGAGCACCATTCTGCGCTTCTTCACGCAGTTTGGCGCGCACCTCTTTGGCGAGCTGCTGGTGGCCCTGCCCAACATCACTGGCATGGGCTGGGTCTGCGTGGCGCCGACACTGCCCAATGGCGCGCTGGCGATGCCTGCGACTGGCGGCGCGGCGCTCTGCCTGGGGCTGCGCGCGCTGTGGTCGGCGGGGTTGCTGGCGCTAGGGCTGGTGGCCGCGCTGCTGAGCTGGCAGGCGCTACGGCGCTCTGGCCCGCTACGCGCGGCGGCTGGCTGGCAAGGCGAGCGACGGGCGGCGGCGGTGCGCCATGGCGGGCGGCTGGCGCTGCTGCTGGGCGGCGCGCTGACGCTGGCGCTCTACCTCGTCAGCCTGGCCGCCTCCACTCCGGCGGGCAACGCGCGCTATCTGATCGAGATGAACATCGCGCTACCCGCCATGCTCTATCCGCTCTGGGCGCTGGGTGTGGGCGCTGGCGAGGGTGTCGCGCGGCCCGCGTGGCTGGCCGCCGCGCTGGCTCCGCACTCGCGAGGCTGGCGCTGGCTCGCGCTGGGGCTGGTGGCCGCGCTGCTGGCGGGCGGGGTCGTCGCGACCTATCGCCTCTCCGCCGCCACGCGCGCCAGCGCGCAGGCCGATCAGCGGCTGATCCACGACCTGGAGCGGCTGGGCGTGCGCCACATGCATACGGACTACTGGACCTGCGACAAGGTCGCCTTCCTCTCGCAGGAGCGCATCACCTGCGACACGCTGAAGTCTGACCTGAGCGAGGGCTTCAACCGCTACCCGCCCTATGTGGCGCAGGTGGCGGCTGATCCCCACGCTACCTATGTCATGCCGAGCCAGCTTCCGCAAGCAGCGGCGCTCAGGCAGCGCGCCCAGAATCCTGACTGGCATTACACGCTGACCGTGGTGGACGGCTACGACGTATGGCTGCCCGGCGCGTCAGCGCGCCACGCTGAGGGTCGGGCAGACGCGGAGCGAGCGATAGTGATGTACCAGTAGCCACCCGCGAGATTCAGCGCCGCAAGCGTCAGGAAGAAGGCCGCCCATCCATAGACGCGGTACCTGAGGCACACGACGCCAGCGGCGGCAGCGATGCCGCCCCCGGCGATACGTGTACCCCCAAAGACGCGGAGATGGTGGTACTCCCACGGCGCGATCAGCCGTTGCATGCCGGGTCGCGGGGGAGATGTTCGCCACCCGCGCGGATCCTTCGCAGCGGTGCTGTCGTTGGATGCGCTCATTGGCATGCCTCCTACCAGGTCAGCAGTGGCATAGTCTGGGATTCGCCAGCTAGGCCCTAATACACGACCGACTCGGTGTACTCGCCGAAGACCTTGCGGAAGACGCCCATGATCTCGCCCAGCGTGCAGTAGGCCCGCGCGCAGTCGAGGATGAAGGGCATCGTATTGTCTGTGCCGCGCGCCGCTGCCTCCAGCGCGGCCAGGGATACGCTGGCGCGCTCGTTGTCGCGCTCGCGGCGGGTGCGCTCCAGGCGCTCCAGATGGATGCGCTCCTTGGCGGGATCCACGTAGAGCGTCGGCACGCGCACGCCCGCATCGTCCATCACGTAGTCGTTCACGCCGACGATGACGCGCTCGTTGCGATCCACTTCCTGCTGGAAGCGGTACGACGCCTCGGCAATCTCCTTCTGGAAGAAGCCGTTGCGGATGCACTCCAGCACGCCGCCCAGCTCGCGAATCTGCGTGATGTAGTCCATCGCCTGGCGCTCGCTCTCGTCGGTCAGCGCCTCCACGAAGAACGAGCCAGCCAGCGGATCAACCGTATTGGTGACGCCGCTCTCGTGGGCGATGATCTGCTGCGTGCGCAGCGCCACCAGCGCCGCCTTCTCGGTCGGCAGGGCCAGCGCCTCATCCAGCGAATTGGTGTGCAGCGAGTTCGTGCCGCCCAGCACAGCCGCCAGCGCCTGGAGCGCCACACGCACCACGTTGTTCTCCGGCTGCTGCGCCGTCAGCGAGACGCCCGCCGTCTGCGCGTGCGTGCGCAGTGTCCACGAGCGCGGGTCTTTCGCCCCGTAGCGCTCGCGCATCTCGTGCGCCCAGATGCGCCGCGCCGCGCGGAACTTGGCGATCTCCTCGAACAGGTCGTTATGCACGTCGAAGAAGAACGACAGGCGCGGCGCGAACTCATCGACCGACATGCCGCGCTCGATGGCCGCCTCTACATAGGCGAAACCGTCGGCCAGCGTGAAGGCCAGCTCCTGTACCGCCGTCGCCCCAGCCTCGCGGATGTGGTAGCCGCTGATGCTGATGGTGTTCCAGCGTGGCATATGCTGTGCGCCGAACTCGATGGTATCGACCACCAACCGCATGGATGGCTCCGGCGGGAAAAGGAACTCCTTCTGCGCGATGTACTCTTTCAGGATGTCGTTTTGCAGGGTGCCGCCGAGCTGCGCCATTGGCACGCCCTGCTTCTCCGCCGCCGCGATGTACATCGCCCAGATGGCCGGAGCGGGGCTGTTGATCGTCATGGAGGTGGTGATCTTGTCCAGCGGGATGCCGTCCAGCAGCACCTCCATATCCGCCAGCGACGAGATGGCCACGCCGCACTTGCCAAACTCGCCCAGCGCCATCGGGTGATCGTGGTCGTAGCCGTAGAGCGTGGCCATGTCGAAGGCGACCGAAAGCCCCGTCTGCCCATGCTCCAGCAGATAGTGGAAGCGCTCGTTGGTCTCCTCCGCCGTGCCGAAGCCCGCAAACATGCGCATCGTCCACGGCTTGGCGCGATACATCGTCGGCTGGGCGCCGCGCGTGTAGGGGTACTCGCCGGGGAAGGCCAGATCGCGCGCGTAATCAAGCTGGCTGGTGTCCTCGGGCGTGTAGATGCGCTTGATCGGCATGCCCGACTGCGTGGTGGTCTCGGCGGGGCGCTCTGGCATACGCTTGATCGCCTTGGCCACCGTCGTCTGCTCCCAGCGCTCGCGCTCCCCGCGCACGGCCTCCACCGCCTCTGGCGCGTAGAGCGGCTGGGCGGGCGCGGCCTGGGCGCCGTCAACGCCGTCGGGGGCATGCGTGCGCTTGCCTGATGCGCGCGGCTGCTGATCCAGCATAGGTGTATCCTCCTGAAGCGCCAGTGAACACATTCAGTTCGCCACCTGGCGCTTGTTGCGGGTTCCCCCTCTCCCACAGGGTGAGGGGGGTGAGGGGGTGAGGTTGCTCCGATTACGCCAGCACATCCACCGACATGGCCACCGCGCCGCCGCCACCCAGGCAGAGCGTCGCCAGCCCCTTGCCGCCGCCGCGTCGCCGCAGCTCATAGATCAGCGTGGTCAGCACGCGCGAGCCGCTGGAGCCGATCGGATGCCCCAGCGCGACGGCGCCGCCGTTGGGGTTGACCTTATCCCAGTCCCAGCCCAGCTCTTTGCCATTGGCAACCGTCTGCGCAGCGAAGGCCTCGTTGACCTCGATCACGTCGAAGTCGCTCATCTTCTGGCCGGTACTCTCCAGCAGCTTGCGCACGGCGCGCGGCGGGCAGGCGAAGATCATGCGCGGCTCGATGGCCGCCGCCGCATAGCCTGTGATGCGCGCCAGAATCGGCAGATGCAGCTCGCGCGCCAGCCGCTCGCTGGCCACCACGGTGCAGGAGGCGCCATCGCTCAGGCCGGGGGCGTTGCCCGCTGTGACGGTGCCATTGGCCTTGCGGAAGGCCGGCTTGAGCGCCGCCAGACCTTCCAGCGTGGTATCTGGGCGGATCGGCTCATCACGCTCGACGGTGGTCGAACCTTTCTTGCCGGGAATCTCGACCGGCACGATCTCATCGCGGAAGCGGCCCGCCTCGGTGGCAGCCTGCGCCTTCATGTGGCTGTGATAGGCCAGCTCGTCCTGCTCCTCGCGCGTCACCTTGTACGCCTCGGCGACGATCTCGGCCTCCTCGCCCATGTGGACATGCTCGGTGGCGCACCACAGGCCGTCATGCACCACGGAGTCGATCATTGTGGCGTCGCCCATGCGATAGCCAGTGCGCGCCTTGGACAGCAAATACGGCGCGTTGCTCATGCTCTCCATACCGCCCGCGACGAAGAGGTCGCCATCGCCGGCCTTGATGGCCTGCGCCGCCAGCATGACGGCCCGCATCCCTGAGCCGCACACCATGTTGATGGTGACGGCGGACACATCGCCTGGCACGCCACCCTTCAGCGCCGCCTGACGCGCGGGGGCCTGGCCAGCGCCCGCCTGCACGACATTGCCCATGATCACTTCGTCGATGCGCTCAACCGGCACGCCCGCGCGGCGGATGGCCTCGCGAATGACGATGCCGCCGAGGTCGGTGGCCTCCAGCGACGACAGCCCGCCCAGAAAGCGGCCCGTGGGGGTGCGGGTGGCGGCGACAATCACAGGACCTACGTAAGCCATCTATCGGCTCCTTTGACTCGAAATCTCAGTTCGTCTGGGCTGCGCTCCATTGCGCGCCGTAGATCGAATGGCATCCCTCGCATTATACGGCATGTGAGGGCGACGGGGCAGGCTCGCGAGCGGCGAGAGGCTGCGAGGCGGCTGCTCGTATCTGGTCGCTCGCTACGCAATTTTGTGTAGCAATACCAGTGGACAAGATCAGTATGCGCGAGTACCCTGAAGCCCATGGGAGTGTCCGTAGTTCCCACTCCTTGCGGTCTTTCACAGCGTGACTGTTGCCAGTGTGTGGCGCAGGCAGGGGAAGTCGGTGGCTCGGGTGGTCGCTCGACTGGATTCTGCGCTCGACGCGCTGGCGCACATGTGTCCTCGGGGGAGGCCATCCCCCAACTGCAAGCGCGTTCGGTCGCACAGGCGACAAGACGCGGAAAGGTACACGCAGCCATGTCTATGGACCCCAATCAGCCGTATGGCCAGCAGCAGCCCTATGGCGGCCAACAGCAGCCCTAT
>DATAED010000108.1:0-3604 GCA_036258195.1 Ktedonobacterales bacterium | reverse complement strand
GCCTGTATCTTCTGGATGTCTTTGGCCTGGTTGGTCTCGACGCCGCTGCTGACATCCACGCCGCGCGGCGCGACCTCGGCGATGGCGCTTGCCACGTTATCGGGCGTCAGGCCGCCCGCCAGGATGACTGGCCACTCGTCGGCCACCTGCCGCGCCAGCGACCAGTCGCCCGTCTGGCCAGCGCCGCCGTAGAGGCCGGACGCGGGGGTGTCGAGCAGCAGCGTCGCACCCGCATGGAGGTAGTCATCCAGCAGGACCACGTCGCTGTCGCTTCCAGGCCGGAGCCGCACGGCCTTGATGACGGGCAGGCGTGACGCTGCTGCAATCTCAGCGCAGCGCTGGGGCGGCTCGTGCCCGCTGAGCTGGATGGCGCCCAGCCCGACGCGCTGCGCGATCTCAGCGGCCTGCTGCGCTTCGACATTGACGAAGACGCCAACGGGCAGCGCGTCGTCAGCGTTGGCGGCGAGCAGCGCGGCCTGCTCCAGCGTCACGCGGCGGTGGTCGGGGGCCATCGGCGCGAAGTTCAGGCCGATGGCGTCGGCGCCGAAGCGCGCGGCGGCCTGCGCCTGCTCGATACGCGCCAGCCCGCAGATCTTCACGAACGGCTGGCCAGCGCCGCCGAAGAGCGCGGCGGTGGCGCCGCCGGGAGCTGTGGCCAGCTCTCGCGTCATAGCGACGGGGTCAGCCGCGCGCATCAGCGCCTCGCCCACCAGCGCGGCGTCTGCCCCCCAGGCGCGCGCCTGCGCCACATCGCGCCAGCTCGCCACGCCGCTCTCGGCGATGTAGACGCGGTCGGCGGGAACCAGCACGCGCAGCCGCAGCGCCGCCGCCGTATCGACGCCAAACGTGCGCAGGTCGCGCGCATTCACGCCGATCACGCGGGCGCCCAGCCGCACGGCGCGCTCCACCTCGGCGGCGTTGTGCGCCTCCACCAGCGCCTCCATGCCCAGCGCGCAGATCAGGCCGAGCAGCTCCGCCGCCAGCGCGTCATCCAGCATCGCCAGGATCAGCAGCGCGGCGTCGGCTCCCGCTGCGCGCGCCTCGTAGACCTGGTAGGGATCGAGCAGGAAATCCTTGCGCAGCACAGGGATATCCACCGCTGCGCGCACAGCGCTGAGATGCTCCAGCGCGCCGAGGAAGTAGTGTGGCTCGGTCAGCACGCTGATGGCCGCCGCGCTGCCCGCCGCGTAGGCTGCCGCCTGCGCCACGGGATCGAAGCGCTCGGCCAGCAGCCCCTTTGAGGGTGAGGCGCGCTTGACCTCGGCGATCAGCCGCGCCGGGCCAGCGGGGGATGGCCGCAGCGCCGCCGCAAAGTCGCGCGGGGTGGGCGCTGCCGCCGCCTGCTCGCGCAGCGCCTCCAGCGGGACGCGCGCCTTGCGCTCGGCCAGCTCAGAGCGCGTGGAGGCGATGATGCGCTCCAGAAACGTCTCCGGCGCGGTGGGAGGGAGTGTCATTGGTCGTTTCCTTGCGCAGCGTCGGCCACCAGATTCAGCGGTCGCAGCCCTTTGGTCAGATCCAGCAGACACAGCCGCACGCCGAATGGATCCCGGACGACTGCGCACTTCCCGACGGTGATGTCGAAGGGCGGCGTCAGGATCGCACATCCCTGGCTGGTACAGGTGTCCACCGCAGCGAGGACATCATCCACGAGGTAATGAACCTCGACTGGCCCTGGGATGTCCGCCTCGCTATGCAGGACGATCTCCGCGTCCGAATCGGGGAATCGCAGCCCGATGGCGCCGTCGCCGCTCCACTGTGGCGCGAGGCCGAAGACGCGCTCGTAGTAGCGCGCAGCGGCGGCGACATCTTCGACGCGAATCATCACACAGTCAATCTTGCGCAACACGTTCCTGCTCACGTTCTCCGGGCGCTTGCGCCCTGCTGTCGGTCCCTGCTATGGTTTATGCGCTCGTCGTCCGGGCGTGTTGGTAGGTGGCCAGCGCCTGAAGCGTCTGGGCAAAGCCGCTGGCGAATCCGTAGTCGCGATATTCCGCTGGCAGGGGCGTGGCGGCGATCTGCTCGTCCGTCTCGCTCGCTTCGACCGTTTGCAGCGCCCTCGCCAGCATGGCCTCCAGATAGGCGCGCTGCTCGGCGAACGCCTCCCGCGAGGCCACCTCGCCATGCCCCGGCGCCACGGTCACCACATCCAGCCGCTCCATCTCGCCCAGGATGCGCAGCCACTCGGCAGGGTCGCCGCGATCAATCGAGGCGTGGCAGCGATAGAAGATCAGGTCGCCTGTGAACAGGATGCGCTCGGTTGGCAGGTAGAGCACGGCGTCGCTCGGCGTGTGGCCGCCGCCCCACGAGATGAGTTGCGCCTGCCGCCGACCGCCGTGGATGGTCAGTCGCGACTCGAAGGTGACATCGGGTGGGCGCGAGCGCGTCTCGCCAGCCTCGCGCAGCAGGGCCAGATAGTCGTCGTTCTGCTGCTCCATGTCGAGGCGCACCGCGGGATCGCTGACTGCGGCGGCCTCCGCGCGGGCTTTGGCGTCCATCTCGGCGCCATGCTCGCGCAGCTCGCGCAGAAACGCCTCATTCTCGATCGCGATGAGCGCGGCAGTCGCCGTGGTGGCGATGATGACCGCCTCCTCGAAGACGCCATTGCCCATGGTGTGATCGATATGCAGGTGGCTATTGACCACGTAGCGCGGCGCTCGCCCGGTCAGTCGCTCCGCCGCCGCGCGCAGATCACGCGCCGCCGCCGAGGTCATCATCGTGTCGAAGACCAGCGTCTGGCCGCCCAGGTCGATGATGCCCGCGTTCCCCAGCGAACCGGAGCCGGGCGTGGCGATGGCGTGATACACTCCCTCGCCCAACTGCTCCAGGCGGAAGAAGGTCGAGGTTGGCAGGCTCGCTGTTGGTGTCGTCATGGATGCTCCTTTGGCCAGTCGAACGGGTGATCCCGCGTCAGGCGACGACGCCCGCCAGCCGCTGGGAGGTGGCTGCCAGCGCGTCGAGCGTGGGGATGGCGCGGCCCGCGCGCAGGCCGTCCTGTGCCTGGCGCACGCCCTCGGCGATGGTGGCGGCGCGCCCCGCGACGTAGAGCGCCGCGCCCGCGTTGAGCGCCACCATGTCGGCGGTCGCGCCGGTCTGCTCGCCAGAGAGTGTGCGGCGCAGCAGGGCGGCGTTGAATTGCGCATCACCGCCGCGTAGCGCTTCACGCGGATGCTCCGCCAACCCGACGCTCTCTGGCGTCACCTGATAGTCGACCACATCGCCGCTCGCGCCGCGCACCTCCGCCACTACGGTTGGCCCGCTCAGGCTGAATTCATCCACACCGTCCAGCCCGTGCACGACCAGCGCGCGCTGGCAGCCCAGTCGCAGCAGCGCCTCCGCCATCAGCGGGACGAGGTTCGCGTCGGCCACGCCCAGCGATTGATACTGCGCGCCCGCCGGATTGGTCAGCGGGCCGAGGATGTTGAAGACGGTGCGCACGCCGATCTCACGGCGGGTCGGGCCAACGTGGCGCATGGCGGGATGATAGGTCGGCGCGAACATGAAGCCGAAGCCCGTGCGCTCGATGCACTGCGCCACTGCCTCTGGGCCAAGCTCCAGCTTCACGCCCAGCGCCTCCAGCACGTCGGCGCTGCCACAGCGGCTCGAC
>DATAED010000107.1:0-6652 GCA_036258195.1 Ktedonobacterales bacterium | reverse complement strand
GGCCTGCTGAAGCGCTTCCCACCGACCACGCCGCTAGTCATCGGCGCCATCGGCCCGCGCACCGAGGAAGAGCTGATCGGCGACGCGCTGGCCAAGCTGGGGTAGGGTCGCTAGAGAATTCGCACCCAAGCGCGGGATGTGAGGAAAGCAATAATGGCTCTTCAGGCGGACTGGTGCGAAGTGTTGCGCTCTCACCGCCAGAGACCACAACCGAAGAACGGCGGGTACATCGATTGGGATGACGATGAGATCATTCCTGAATTTCCACCCGCGACCGAAGAACAAGTTCGCCTCACTGAAGAGCGCCTTGGCTTTGAGCTTCCTCCTACCTTGCGACGCCTGTATTTGGAGGTAGCAAACGGGGGCGACATCTTTCGCGGCTTCATCGGTCCAAAGGTGCTGGGTGTTATTGGAGGCTATCCCACTGCGCCTAATTCCTGGGGCGAAAAGACGATTGCTCAGATGGTCAGCCACAGCGGATGGCGTTTGAATGAACGTGTTGACAACACGCTTCAACGCTATCCTGGTTGCTACGTCCTGTGTGAAGAAGCCCCAGATCGCTTCGTAACGATTGCTGGCGACTGTTGGGGCAGGGACACTGAAAGCAGGATTACGTTGGACGGCTGGACGGGCAGGCTCTACGAGGTTGGCAATGACTTCGAAAGCGTCGATGGGTATCGTGCGAGCCTTGGCCTTCCAATCACACCGGACACTGTGAACGGAAGTATGCAATCCATCAGTTACTATGCATCATCAGTGGAAGCCTGGATCGAAGGATTGATCACAGAGCGCCCAGGTCTCATCACTAGCCCGATACATGGATATGGGCCGATCACGCAGGCGATGCTGCGCAACAGTGGTCAGTAGGCGCCGCCCACGCTGCGCCGCTACCAGTCCAGCGTGCCGGGCGTGCCCTTGAATGGGCCGACGATCTCGTGGGTGATCCAGCCGCCGTAGAAGCCGCCGGGCTGCGGCTGAGCGCGCTCGCCATCCACCAGGCAGGCGTCCATGAGGGCGGGATAGAAGGCGATGGCGCCGCGCAGCGCGGCGTAGGGCGCGTAGGGCTGCGGATAATACCACGCGGCGTCCTCGGCGATCTTGCCCGCGACGGTGAGCGTGTAGTAGCGTGCCGCGCCCTTCCACTCGCAGACTGACGACCTGCCGTGCGTCGGGCGCAGGTACGCCATCCGCACATCCGCCTGCGGAATGTAGTAGATCGGTGGATGGCTCGTCTCCAGCACGCGCCGCGCGCGGCGCGTCTCGGCGATCACCACGCCGTTGAAGATCACCTGAATGTGGCGCGTGGCCTCCTCCAGGCGCGGTGGGCGCGGGTAGTCCCACACCGATTCCTGGCCTGGCCCCGGCGCGATGCGTTGTGGCATGCTCTCCTCCAATCCTGAACTCACAGATACTGGAGCGCTCGCCTGGCTCCCCTCTCCCACCGCAGCGGCGCCCTGCTCCCCTCTCCCGCACAGCGGGGGAGGGGCTGGGGGTGGGGGCCGCGCCTACAGCGACGCCTTGTAGTCGTCCATCCGCTGCCGCAGCCTCGCTACCAGCGGGACGGCCCATTCTGGATCATCCGGGCCGGGCGTCACATCCATCGCGCGCATCAGCTTGCCATACATGATGAGATTCACCAGCCGCATCCACGTCGGAAGCTGGGCCAGCAGATCTTCATCAACGGCGACGTGTCGGGCATATCCGCGCATAAACGCGCCAAACGACGGGCTGCTCAGATCAACGCCGTTCTCGAAGAGATCGCGCAGGGCAAAGGCGATATCCGCGACGTACCGGCAGTGGGAGCACTCATCGAAGTCGAGCATGGCGATGTCTGTGCCGTCGTCTTGCCAGAAGAGATTGTCCAGCTCGAAGTCGCCATGAATCAGGCCGTAGTTCGTCGCCGTCGCGGGGAGCGCGGCCAGCCACGCGCTGAGCTGCTCGCACTCGGTCTGCACGCACGGCTCGTCGTGCGACGCGGCGGCGCGAGCCAGCGCGAGCGCATCGGCGCAGGCGCGGCGCGCAGCGATGGCCTGAGAGTCGTGAAACTGCCGCATGGTGGCGTGCAGTTGGCCGAGGGTCGCGCCCCACTGCTCGAATTGCGCCGCGCTCAGCTCGTCTACCTCTGGCTGAGCGCCGTGCAGCGCCGTGAAGACGACGGCGTGAAATGTCCCAGATCGGTTTCGACCGTCTCTACCCAGCGGCCACGGTCAGAGGCAATCGGCGCCGCCACGCGCATCCCCTGGCGTGCGAGCCAGCGCAGCAGCGCCAGCTCCGCCTCGATCTCCTCCGCTGACCGCTCGCCGCGCTCGGCGAAGCGCAGAAAGCAGCGCTCATCCCCCCTGCGGAAGCTGTAGACGAAGTTGGCGCTCGACCGGAAGAAGCGCTCCGACCCCGGCTCATGCGCCCACTGCTCCAGCATGCGCTCGGCGACGCGGCTGCGCCCCTCATCGTCGATGACGCCATCCACTCGGAGCATGACGCTCAATTTCATCATAGGCTCTGCTCCTGTCTCGCGCTGCGCGCTCATTGCGCGCGTGTCGCTGCCTGATTGTAGCGCACGCAATGGCGCGCACTTCTGCACTCGTTTCCCCATAGCGCAGAGCAGTGGACAATATCACAGACACTTTCACGCCGGGAGGTATATCATTGCAGGTGAGTGATAAGCCGCCTCCACGCTTGCGCGATGCGCGCTCACGCAAGACCCTCACACTGAAAGGCTTCGTATGCGGTTCATAGGATGTCGCACATCTCCTCGCTGGCGTCTGGGACTCTTGTTCCCACTGCTGCTGCTCGCAGCGTGCGGCGGTGGATCAGGAACCGCCAGGACGGGAGACACGTCCCACTCTGCGCCAACTCACACGGCGACGCCAGCCCCACCGCCCACAGCTCCGGGCGTCTACTTCATCACCCAGGATCATACTCTGATCGCTCTCAATTTGCAGAATGCAACGCGGAGATGGTCGCTCCCGCTTTCAAGCGATGAAAGCAATCTGGTCGTGACGAACAACGTCATCTATGTCTTCAACGGCGATGGCGTGGAGGCGCTGCACGCGAGCGATGGCGCGCAGATGTGGAGCCATCCATCTGGCCAGTTCACCTATGCCAACGGGGTCATCTACGCTGATGCTGTTGCTGGAGGCGATAATACCACGACGCGCATCACCGCGCTGAACGGGTTTACGGGAGCCACGCTCTGGACCTCGCAGGCTGTCGCAAAGGGATCTCTCGTGTCGGCAGGCGCATCTCTTCTCGTATTGAGTCAGAGCATCACCGCCCAAGGCGCCCCTGGTTCGTCCACAGTCTCCGTGCTCGACGTCAGCACAGGGAGCCTCCGCTGGAAGCAAACCATGACGGGCACGGGGTTCGCTGACGACCTGGCGCGTGGCGATACCTTGTACCTGGGCTTGGACACACCGACCTCGACAGCGGTAAACTATCAGGTGATCGCGTATCGGCTAACGGATGGCTCCAAGGAGTGGCAGAGCGGAAACATCCCATATTTTAGCCACCTGGTAGATGTGGACAGCAACCGGGTCTACCTCCAGACGCAGACTGCGCTGATGGCGCTGCAAGTGAGCGATGGCAGTGTCGCATGGACAACCCCAATGGAGAATTCTAGCGAAGTCCTCCTGGCAAATAACGTCCTCTATGGGGGAAAATTCGCAGGTTCCAGTAGCCAGCCGGGCATCTTTGCGCTGAACGCCGCGACAGGCGCCCAACTGTGGCTCTATGCGCTCGGATCGAGTCCGATCCTGGCGGCGCCTGTTCTCTCCGGAGGCATGGCCTACCTACCCACACGCGGCGGCAGCGGCAGTGCGCCGCAGCTCTACGCGCTCAATGCGTCCAGTGGAAATGTGGCGTGGAGCGCCCCAAACCTCTCGAGCTATCCCAGCGTCAGCAATGGGATGGTCTACACCGCTGCCACGGCCTCCGCGAACGGAGCGACCGTTTACGCGCTCGACGCCTCAACCGGCGCAGTCAAGTGGACGTATGCGGTCGGCCACCCTCTGGAGACATACCTTTCGGTCATCGGTTAGCTGAGTCGCGCCTGGCCGACTGGCCTCATGCTCCAGACAACGCGAACACCCCCGATCGGCTGAACCGGTCGAGGGCGTTCTTTCGTCTGGTGAAGGCTCTGGCGAGCCGCGCGATTAGCTGCGCAGGCGCTCCAGCACCTTCGGGTTGCGGAGCTTGGCCAGCGCGCCCGCCTCGATCTGGCGCACACGCTCGCGGGTGATGCCGAGCTGGCGGCCCACCTGCTCCAGCGGGAAGGTGTGACCGCTGCCCAGCCCGAAGCGCAACTGGAGCACAAGCCGCTCGCGGGGGGTCAGCACGTCCTCCAGGACATCCTGCACCTCCTGCTTCATCGTGCGGGTGGTGGCCACCTCTTCGGGAGACGTGCTGTTCTCATCGGCTAGCACATCGCCCAGCTCTTGCTCCTCGTCCTCGCCGACGGGCAACTCCAGCGAGATAGGGGCGCCAGGGGCGGCCTCCAGCTCGTGCAGCCGCTCCACATCCATCCCCAGGGCGTCGGCCAGCTCCTGCTCAGTGGGGTCGCGCCCCATCTCCTGCACGAGCCGCTGGCGCTCGCGGCGCACGCGGTTCAGCGCGGTGTTGACATAGACGGGGAGCCGGATCGCTCGCCCCTTGTCGGCCACAGCGCGGCTGATAGCCTGGCGAATCCACCAGGTGGCGTGCGTGCTGAAGCGGTGGCCGCGCCGCCAGTCGTAGCGCTGCACGGCGCGCATCAGCCCGATGTTGCCCTCCTGAATCAGGTCGAGCAGCGAGAGGCCACGGCCCACATAGCGCTTGGCGATGCTCACCACGAGGCGAAGGTTGGCCAGCACGAATTGCTGCACCGCTTCCTTATCGCCCGCTTCGATGCGCTGGGCCAGATCGATCTCCTGGGCATGGCTCAGCATCGGAACGCGGCCAATCTCCCGCAGGTACGCGGTGATCGTATCCACTTCCGCCGCCTCGCCGCGCTCAGCGGCCTTCGCGACTTCCTGCACACGGCGCAGACGTGCGCCACTCACTTCCGATTCGTCTGGCAGGTCGACGAGTGGAGCGCTCTCAGTCTCCATGGCTTGGATGCTGCTTTCGATTTCCTCGTCCTCCTGCACGCGAGCGACTTCCTCGTCGTCATCGACGATGTCAACGTCATTGGCAAGGAAGAGCTCGATGGCCGAATCCAGGTCATGCAGCTCTTCGATTTGCGGCGTGGCGTTGGCGTCGCGATCACTTCGAGAGGCGCCGCCCCTCGTGCCGCCAGCGCGTCGAGCCTGAGGTTGCCCAGCAGAACGCAAGGCCGCCTCCAGTTCGGCGCGCCGTACATATCCTCGTTTGCGAGACTCGCCCAGAAGCTGTTCGAGCTCGCGTTGGTTCGTCGTCATCGTTCATCACCTCGGCGGGAGAAGAACGCCTGAAGCGTCGCATACACCCAGCGAGGGCGTCCGCCCAGCGTTCCCTCAGAAAACGCTCAGCATCGCCCCTGCTGGTCTTCTCCATCCGCATCGCTTTTCCGCATCGCTGCACGACGCAGGCGACGCATGGATGGGCGCATCACGCCCTGGCCAGTCCAGCGTCGGCGCCCCAGCGCCCCAGCGATCTGTACGATCTGACCGGGCGCATCGGGTGCGACATTCCATTCCCCGTCCGGGAGTTAGCAGGTCTACGCGCTACAGTAGTAGCGCGGCGTCAGGTCTGGCGCTGTGTCGCGCTGATGGAACAGTGAACATATCGCGGGAGCGAGATCGCAGCCCCTCATCGCGCGGCACACGCTGGCTTCCAGCTCAGGCGTCCTGTGTCCTTCGCGGACACCCTGTGGATCGCCTCTCAACGCCGCATGCGAACGGGCGCGCCACACAGTGGCCGCTGCCCCCGGATACGCTCTCTCTGATTCTAGCGCGTCAACAGCATCTCAGACATCTTTTACCTGTCGTACCACTTACTATACGAAAGGCGTCCCTATCAGGTTACACAAAGGAAGCACCTTAGGGTGTTTGCCTGAGCGCACCCTACAGCCCGCTGCGATCCGCTGCGATCATCTGCGGCGCCCGCCACGAACGCGCGCCACAGCGCATCACTCCGTCCTCCACCTATCCCCCGCACACCTCAGGCCAGTCTGTCTGCCCTGGCGCTGCCCGCAGGGCAGCGTGGGAGTAAATGGAATAGACAGAGAGGCCCGGGAGCGTACACGCGACGCTCGACCGGGCCTAAGTGGCGTTGTGCGCGCCACGCTCCTGACGATCCTGATCGTCCACATAGTGTCCTGGATGAGAGCGCTTGCGTCGCGATTACCTGCTTCAATTTTGCCGAGCGGGCAAGTCTGCCTGCTGGCGGTCGCATGTGTGGCATGCGTCGCAAGGCGCAGCAGATCGGATGATCTGCCAGCATGCGCGCAAACCGGTATCGACACCCGTGATGTATGGGAATGGAAAGGAAAGCGGGTAGCCAAGCCGACGACCATTAGGGACGGTGCGCTTTAGGTCCAGACGGTCAGGCCGTCTGTCGCCGGTTACCCGGTGTCCACGTCCGCCCTATCGACCACGTCATCTACGTGGGGTCTTAGCCCGGATCGAGATCCAGGCGGGAGCGCTCATCTTGGGGGCAGCTTCGCGCTTAGATGCCTTCAGCGCTTCTCCGTTCCCGA
>DATAED010000106.1:0-2779 GCA_036258195.1 Ktedonobacterales bacterium | reverse complement strand
CCCAGCCGCTGCTTCATGCCCAGCGAATAGGACTTCACACGGTCGCCGCCGCGCTCACGCAACGCCACCTGATCGAGGGTCTTGTCCACACGCGCCTCGCTGACGCCGCCCTGGGCGTCGCCGATCACGCGGAGGTTGTCGCGACCAGAGAGGTATGGATAGAGCGCAGGCTGCTCGATCAGCGCGCCCACGTGCGGCAGCACGCGCCCGCCCTCGCGCGCCACATCGCCGCCATTGATCTCCACGACGCCGCTGGTCGGGCGGATCAACCCCAGGCACATGCGGATGGTCGTCGTCTTGCCCGCGCCATTTGGCCCCAGGAAGCCGAAGACCTCGCCGCGCGGCACGCTGAGCGTCAGGCCATCGACCGCCAGCCGCTCGCCGTAGCGCTTGGTCAGGTCGCGTGTCTGCAAGATGACCGCGCTGGCAGGGCGGGTCATCGTCTGATTTACCATCGTCGAACCACCTTTCGATACCAGTGGATGTGAATCGATGCGCTGTTCCCGCGCTGGAATCCGGCTGAAAATGGGCGCACGAAACCGCAGCGACGTCATTCAGCAGGCGAGCGACGCCGACAGAGAGGTGAAAGATTCAGGCTGTGCGCCCCGTCAGCGCGGAATCGGAGCAAGCGCGCTGAGGAGGGTCAAACAGTTCGCGAGATCAGGCAGGGCGGCGACGCAGAGGGGAGGCGCCGCGTCGTCGCCCGCCAGTGGATGCGCTGGATCCGGCGGCGCTAGGCCACCACCTCGGCGCGTCGTCCTGAGTAGCCGCGCACGATGCCAGCGATGACGATCAGCGCCGCCACCGACATCAGCACGACCTGCCAGATGAGATGCTGGCCGAGGCTGGCTTGCAGCCCCACCGGGCCATCCGGGCCGCTGAGGTAGCTAGGCGCGTAAGTCAGCATCTGCACGCCCCAGGCCACGATGGCGCCAATCGTTACCAGCATGCCCAGCGCCACGCCAATCTCCGGCGTCAGCGCGAAGCGGTACAGTTCCGGGCGAATCTCGCTGCGGGCAATGGCGACCGAGACCGCCAGCACGCTGACGATGGCGGCCACGATGAACAGCCCAACGAACGAGTAGATGTACAGATGCGTCTGATCCAGCGGATTGCTCGCGGAGAGTTGGCCGACATGGATGACATTCTGCAGTACAAACAGCCAGCCAAGCCAGACCAGCAGCGCGATCGGCGGCACAGCGAAGAGCGCCACGATCCCCCAGCGCCGTGTGGCCAACGCCTGCCGCAGGGCCACGAAGGCCAGCGGCAGACCGCCCGCCAGCGTGGCCAGCAGCGCAATGACCGCGCCGCCCATCACCACCGCATAGGCCAGCGCCACGCCCGGATGCGCGGTCGGCACGCTGGATTTGACGACATCCTCGGTCGATTTCTGGAAGCTCATGCCCACCACCACAAACGCGATGTAGGCGCAGAACACCAGGATCGCCGATGACCGCATGCGAGACATCATTCCACTCCGATTCCAAGCGCCCTTTGCCAGGGCGAGATACTCCATCAGGGCGCCCGTCGCCAGATCACCCAGCGCCGCCACAAAGCAGCTCAGCGCGCCCCACGCGCCGCGCTCGGCCCAGGCGTCGCGCAGCAACTGGCGAAACACCTGCGCCACCTCCGCGCCATACTCCTCGCGGAAGGCGCGCGGGCAGAGCCGCAGCAGCAGCGCATAGACCTGCGCAGCGCGAGCGATAGTGTGGGCGGCGGGACGTGGTGGCGCGAACATCGACTGGCTCATCAGGCGCCTCCCAGGTTCAGATTGAGGCCCGGCGCGCGACCCAGCGAGGTACCCTGCGCCAGGCTCACCAGCCGCGCCAGCCGCCGCGTCTCCGCCAGCGCCGCACGCCGCCCGGCGTCCGTCAGGTGATAGTAGCGGCGGCGCTCGTCGTCCAGGTCAGGGTCGGGCCGCGCCTCGGACTCCTCGATGTAGCCCGCCGCGAGCATCTGGCGGATGGAGCGATAGAGCGTCGTTGGCCCCAGCTTCAGCCGCCCCTCGGTGTAGCGCTCCACTTCGCGCAGGATGCTGTAGCCGTGCCGCTCGCCATCCGCCAGCGCCAGCATGATGTGAAAGACCGCAGGCGTCAGTGGCGTCTCGTCCGCCGCCTCGTCCCCAGACTTCCCGTTGACTGCATCCATGGCCCCTGCCATGTCCGCCTCCCCTCGGTGGCATGCCTCCATGCCGCAATGACTATAACCACAATGGCAATAGTAACGTGCAGTTGAGTGGATGTCAAGGGGCGCAGGTACTACCGCGTCGCGCCGCAGTGTTGTTGTTTGTCGTCTCGCCAATTGGCGAGGCGGTTATGAGGAGCGGAGAGCCCGTCTACCGCTGCGTGACGCGACGCGGTGGGAGTCCTCGCATCCTCGTCTCCTTAGCATTACCGCCTTGCCTTTTCTATGGGAGAACATCCTTGGAGTACACTTCCTAAAGGAGGGAGACAATATGAAGGTCTACTTGGTGGATGGGACTTACGAGCTGTTTCGCAGCCATTTCGGCGCGCCGCCGCGTAAGGCGCCGGATGGGCGCGCGGTCGGCGCCACGCTGGGCCTGTTACGCAGCCTGCTGATGCTGGTGACCACGCCGGGCGTCACCCATGTGGCCTGCGCGTTCGATCACGTCATCGAGTCCTTCCGTAACGACCAGTACCCCGGCTACAAGACCAGCGCGGGCGTTGACGCCAACCTGCTCGCCCAGTTCTCGCTGGCCGAGGAGGCCGTTTCCGCGCTCGGGCTGGTGGTCTGGCCCATGGTGGAGTTCGAGGCCGAC
>DATAED010000105.1:0-36196 GCA_036258195.1 Ktedonobacterales bacterium | reverse complement strand
GATGCTGTTGAACGCCTGCTCATCCAGCCCGTGCGGGTGATCGCGGTGCGACTCCAGCGTCAGCAGATCGACGACGTTGACCACCCGCACGCGCAGGCCGGGGATGTCGCGGCGCAGCAGCCAGGCCGCCGCCAGCGTCTCCATGGTCGGCACATCGCCCGCCGCCGCCAGCACGACATCGGGCGCGCCGCCATCGTTGCTGGCCCATTCCCAGACGCTGACACCACGCGCGCAGTGTTCCTGTGCGGCGCGCATGTCGAGCCATTGCGGCTGCGGCTGCTTGCCGATCAGGATCAGGTTGATATAGTTGTGGCTGCGCAGACAGTGGTCAGCTACTGAGAGCAGGCAATTGGTGTCGGGCGGCAGATAGATGCGCGCGACCGCGCTCTTCTTCGACATGATCGTGTTGATGAAGCCCGGCCCCTGGTGGCTGTAGCCGTTATGATCCTGTCGCCAGGCGTGTGAGGTGAGCAGATAGTTGAGCGAGGCAATGGGTTTGCGCCAGGGAACTTCCTGGCTGAGCTTGAGCCACTTGCCAAACTGGTTGACCATCGAATCCACGATGGTGATGAACGCCTCGTAGCAGGCGAAGATGCCGTGGCGGCCTGTCAGCAGGTAGCCTTCGAGCCAGCCCTCACAGGTATGCTCGCTCAGAATCTCCATTACTCGCCCATTGCGCGAGAGGAACTCATCGGTCGCGACCAGCGGCCACTCGAAGGGACGCTCAGTCTGCTCGAAGACGGCGTCCAGGCGGTTCGAGGTCGTCTCATCGGGGCAGACGATGCGGAAGTTGCGGGCATCGCTGTTACGCGCGAAGACATCGCGCAGGTAGACGCCCAGCGTGCGCGTGGCCTCGCCATCGGTCGCGCCGGGAGACGGCACGGCCACCGCGTATTCGGTGTAGTCGGGCAGCTTGAGCGGGCGTAGCTCGCCGCCGCCATTGGCATGCGGATTCATGCCCAGGCGGCTGTTCCCGCTGGGCATGATCGCCGTGACATCCGGCGCTGGGCGCCCGGCCTCGTCGAAGAGGCGCTCCGGATGATAGCTGCGCATCCACTCCTCCAGCGCGGCCAGGTGGCCGGGATTGTGCGCTGGATCTGGGATGGGAATCTGGTGGGCGTGGAAGGTGTTCTCGACGGGCTTGCCATCCAGCGTTTTTGGCCCTGTCCAGCCTTTCGGTGTGCGCAGCAACAGCATGGGCCAGGCGGGCCGCACGATCTCCTCGCCGCCACGAGCGCGGTCTTGCAGCGAGTGAATCGCGTCGAGCGCCCAGTCGAGCGCGCGCCACATGGCGATATGCGCCGCCGCCGGATCATCCTCTGCGACGATGGCGACGCGGTAGCCCAGCCCCTCGAAGTAGCTGGTCAGCTCCTCGTCGCTCATGCGAGCATAGATCGTGGGGCCAGAGAGCTTGTAGCCATTGAGATGCAGGATGGGCAGCACAGCGCCATCGCTGGCGGGATCGAGGAACTTGTTGGAGTGCCACGCCGCCGCCAGCGGCCCCGTCTCGGCCTCGCCATCGCCCACCACACACGCCACGATCAGGTCGGGAGCATCGAGCGCGGCGCCATAGGCATGGGCCAGACTGTAGCCCAGCTCGCCGCCTTCGTTGATCGTGCCAGGGGTAGTCGGCCCGACATGGCTGGGGAAGCCGCCCGGCCATGAGAACTCGCGCGTCAGACGGGTTAGCCCGGAGAGGTCGCGCGTCAGTTGTGGATAGAACTCGCTCAGGCTGCCATCCAGAAAGAGCTCGGAGAGGACGGCGGGCGCGCCATGCCCGGGGCCGACCGCCAGCAGCACATTGGCGTCGGTCTGCTGGATCAGTCGGTTGAGGTGGGTGTAGACCAGCGTCAGTCCCGGCACGGTTCCCCAGTGGCCCAGCAGCCGTGGCTTGATGTCATCCGGGCGCAGTGGCTCGCGCAGCAGCGGATTACGCCGCAGATAGATCTGCGCGGCGGCCAGGTAGTTGGCGGCGCGCCACTGCGCGTCGAGCTGTTCGAGCTGCCGCTGTGCAGGCGCGGCTGTCTGCGCGAGAGGGGCGGGAATCGACGTTGGCATCAGGATCATCCTTTCTCTCAGGTCGCCTCTGGTTACTCCGCTGGCTGCTCTGCGCGCAGCGCCGCGATGACGTGACGCGCGATCATCAGCTCCTCATTGGTCGGTATCACGCGCGCTTCGACCTGGCTGGTCGCCGCTGAGATGATAGGCGCGTGCGCCTCGTTGCGCTGGGGATCGAGCGCGACTCCGAAGGCGGCCAGCCCGTCGCCGATGCGCTGGCGGATGACGGCGGCATGCTCGCCGATACCACCCGTGAAGACGAGGGTGCCGAGGCCGCCCAGGACGGCGACCAGCCCTCCCAGCGCCTTGCGCGCCTCGTAGCAGAAGAGATCGAGCGCCAGCGCCGCACGCTCATTGCCCTGTGCCTCTGCCACGAGCAGGTCGCGTACATCCGGGCTGACACCGGAGACGCCCAGCAGCCCGGCCTGTGCGCTCACCAGCGCCCGCAGCGCCTGCGGCGTCATCCGCCGCTCCTCCAGCAGATAGAGCAGCACGCCGGGGTCGAGGCTGCCAGAGCGCGTGCTCATCACCAGGCCGCTCAGCGGCGAGAAGGCCATCGTACAATCCAGGCTGCGCCGCGCATGGATCGCCGCCATGCTGGCGCCATTGCCCAGGTGCGCGATGACGACACGCCCATTGGCTCTCTCGTCGCCTGCCAGGCGCGCCAGTTCCGAGAGCGTGTATTCATACGACAGGCCGTGAAAGCCATAGCGCAAGATGCCCTGCTGCGCCAGCTCCCACGGCAGGGCAAAGAGTTGCGCCACACGCGGCTTGCCATGGTGAAAGGCCGTGTCGAAACAGGCGATGTGTGGCAGATCGGGATAGGCGGCCTGCATCGCGGCGACGACATCCAGCTCGGCGGGCAGATGCTCTGGCGCCAGCGGAATCAGGCGGGTGAGCGCCTCGCGTAGCTCTGGGGTGATGCGCTCTGGCACGTAGTGGTCGGCGCCGCCGTGTGCGATGCGATGCCCGACGCCTGCCAGGCCCTCCAGCCGGGCAGATACGCGCAGCCAGTCCAGCAGCCAGCGCATCGCCGTGCGATGGTCGAGCGCGCTGGGCTGCGCATCGGCGAGCGTCTGGCCCGCCGCATCGTGGATGCGTGTATGTGCGCCCTGCAAGCCGATACGCTCGATGACGCCCGCCAGCGCCAGTGACTCTCTGGCGCCCGCCGTGGAGGATTCATAGAGCGCGAATTTGAGGCTCGATGAGCCGCTATTGAGCGCCAGAACCTTCATGGCGACCGCCAGTCCCTCCATCGAGGGAGTGGCGCGACGCTGGCGATCCAGCGGCGCTGCGCTTCACCCTCTGAGCGCATGATGTCACATCATCAGGCGCCCGCGCCCACGCGCTCCGGAGTCGTACCCTCCGCATCCTCGGCGCTCATCTGGCTGGTCGCGCCGAGTTGCTCGCGCATGCGCAGGAAGGTTGGCTCGTCGATCTCGCCCAGCGCGTAGCGCCGCCTCAGCGTCTCTAGCGCGCCTGGCGCCAGAGGGTCAGCGCGGTGTTCGCGCCGCTCCGCCACGCTGAGCAGCGCCCAGATGACCAGGCCAAAGGCGACGAGACAGGCGAGCAGTAGGGCGCCCATAGCCCAGCCACCGAATCCCGCGCTGTACGAATATCCCCACATTGGCATGTGAACGCTGTCCTTTCTACAGGCGCTCGAGGCGCCGCGCCACACACATCCGCCGCAATCAGCGTACCGCAGCGCCATCACGGGCGTGTCTCAGCCCCGGCACAATGACGTATCTGCGGTGAGTAGTCGGCTCTCTGACACTGCCGTGGTGACGCCGCTGTCGTGAGGCCACTGTGACAGCGCTGGCGACGCCTGTAGTGCATTTGTGAGGCGTCAGCGCGAGAGTAGAGGAGGTGAAGAGTGGATCAACACTGCGGGCGCTGGTGAGAGGTTCCCGTGAAAGGATTGTGAGCGCATGATTACAGCGCCCGACGAGCGAACACCATCTACGATACCCGCCGAGCGTACGGCGGCGCCGCTCATCGCCAGCGTGCGAACGCGCCTGAGCGAACTGTGGCGGCTGGCGCGCAGGTATCCGATCCCGATGATCGCGCTGGGGCTGCTGGTGGTGAGCGGCGTCCTCTGGCTCATCGCGCCTCTCAACCTCTGGCGCTGGCCGCTGCTGCTGATCATCGTGTTGGGCGGCGCGCCGCTGCTGATCGAGACGGCGCAGCAGATGTGGCGTCGGGAGTTCGGGGTGGATCTGCTGGCGGCGCTGGCGATCATCGGCTCGGTGCTGCTGGGCGAGTATCTGGCAGGCGCTATCATCGTGCTGATGCTCTCTGGCGGCGAGGCGCTGGAGTCGTTCGCGCTGCGGCGGGCGCGGCGCTCGCTCTCTGCGCTGGCCGAGCGCGCGCCGCGCGTGGCGCATCTCGTCGTCGATGGCGAACTGCGCACGGTGTCGGCGGACAGCGTGGAGGTCGGCGCGCTGGTGATGGTCAAGCCCGGCGAGGTCATCCCGGTAGATGGCATCGTCGCAGAGGGCGTGTCCAGTGTCAGCGAGGCTGATCTGACGGGCGAGCCGGTTCCGCAGCGCAAGGAGCCAGGGGCGCTGGCGCTCTCTGGCAGCCTGAACCTCGACAGCCCGCTGCGCATCACGGCGACCAAGCGCAGCGCTGAGAGCCAGTACGCGCAGATTGTGCGGTTGGTCGAAGAGGCGCAAGCCAGCAAAGCGCCGATCCATCGCCTGGCGGATCGCTATGCGGTGTGGTTCACCGCAATCGCCCTGGTGATCGCCGCCGTCGCCTGGCTACGCACGGGCCAGCCAGTGGATGCGCTTGCAGTGCTGGTAGTGGCGACGCCCTGCCCGTTGATCCTGGCGACGCCCATCGCCATCATGTCGGGCATCGACCGCGCCGCGCGCTTCGGCCTCATTACGAAGAGTGGCGCGACCATCGAAGAGTTGGGCGAGGTGGATGTGGTCGTCTTCGACAAAACAGGCACCCTGACTCTGGGAACGCCGCAACTGGTCGAGATTCCCGTGACGCCCGCCGCCGAGCGGCCTGACGATGAGACGCTGCTGGCGCTAGCAGCCTCGCTTGAACAGTATTCGCCGCATGTGCTGGCGCGGGCGGTGGTGGATGCATCGCACGCGCGCGGCGTGGCGCTGCGCGATGTGACGGATGTACATGAGGTCGCAGGCAATGGCATTCAGGGCAGCGTCGGCCCAGGCGCTGCTGGTGGCGCACGCGCTACAGTCGTGATTGGCAATCGCCGCTATATGGGCAGCCTGGGGATCGCGCTGCCCGGCGACCTCACCAATGAACGTGCGCGGCGCACCGAGCAGGGCCAGATCGTCAGCTTCCTCGCGCTGGATGGGCGCGTAGTCGGCCTGCTGGTCTTCGCCGATGTGCCACGCCCGGAGCTCTCGCAACTGGCGCCAGAGCTGCGCGCCGCTGGCATCGAGCAGACGGTGCTGTTGACGGGCGATGGCGAGACGGTTGCGCAGCAGGTGGGTAAACTGGCGCAGGTCGATCGCGTGGTGGCGCACTGCCTGCCGGAGACCAAAGTGTCCATCGTGCGCGAGCTGGAGGCGCAAGGGCATCGTACACTCATGGTGGGCGATGGCGTGAACGACGCGCCTGCGCTGGCGACGGCCACCGTGGGTATAGCGATTGGCTCGCAGGGGCTGACCGCCGCTTCCAGCGCCGCCGACGCCGTCTTGCTCTCGCCAGACATCCTGCGCATCGCCACAGCGACACGCCTGGGGCGGCAGGTCATGCGCGTGGCGCGCCAGGGCATCTTCGTGGGCATCGGGTTGAGCATCGTCGCGATGATCTTCGCCGCGCTGGGGTATATTTCACCCACCCAGGGCGCGTTGCTGCAAGAGGGGATCGACGCGCTTGTCATTGTCAATGCGTTGCGCGCGGGGCGCGGAGAGTAGAGGAGAGAGTCGCATGACGGCGCCATCCGCTGATGATATCAAGCGCTATCGGCAGAACCTGCGCGAAGAGCGCGAGTCATCGACGCTCTATCGTGGCCTGGCCGCGATCGAGCCAGATGCGCGCCTGGCGGATATCTATCGTCGCATGTCAGAGGTGGAGGCGCGCCACGCAGGCTCCTGGGCCGATCTGCTGCGCGACGCCAAGCAGCCAACGCCGCCTGATGTTCCCAGCGCGCGCGTGCGTGTGCTGCTGTGGCTGGCCAGGCGCTTTGGCCCTGGAACTGTGCTTCCGATGATCGCATCATCTGAGCGTGGGGCCAGTCGCGCCTACGATGCGCAGCCGGAGGCGCGCGCCGCTGGCATGCCTGCCGACGAGCGCTCGCATGAGCGTGTCTTTGGCTACCTGCTCAGCACGACCAAAGGCGGCATGGCTGGCTCTGTGCTGGCCCAACTCGAAGGGCGGCATCGCGGCACATCGGGTGGCAACGCGCTGCGGGCGGCGGTGCTTGGCTCCAGCGATGGGCTGACCTCCAATCTGAGCCTGGTGATGGGCGTCGCGGGGGCGTCGCTACAGCCGCATCAGATCTTGCTGACGGGGCTGGCGGGCTTGCTGGCGGGCGCGCTCTCGATGGCGATTGGCGAGTGGCTCTCGGTGCAGAGCGCCCGTGAGCTCTACGGCAGCCAGATCGAGGTCGAGCGCGTGGAGCTGGAGCAGCGACCCGAGGAGGAGCAGGAGGAGCTTTCGCTCATCTACCAGGCCAAGGGGCTGGAGCCTGCCGCCGCTGATGATCTGGCGCGGCGCATCATCGCCGATCCCACCGGCGCGCTGGATACGCTCGCGCGCGAGGAGCTGGGCATCGATCCGCAGGAGCTGGGTGGCTCGGCGTGGCAGGCCGCCATCGCGTCCTTCTTTCTGTTCGCCGTTGGCGCGATCATCCCGGTGATTCCGTTCGCCTTCCTTGCGGGGCTGGTGGCTGTGGGCGTCAGCATCGGGCTGAGCATCATCGGCCTGTTCATGATCGGCGCGGGCATCACTCTGACGACTGGCTCGCCCCTCTGGAAGGCGGGCGGGCGACAGGTCATCATGGGCGTAGCCGCCGCCGTGATCACCTTTGGGCTGGGACGCCTGGTGGGTGGCGCGCTGGGCTGAGAGCCCTTCGAGACGCCGCCGCTCGCCGTCGTGAGTTTGCTGTGAGGCGCTGGGCCTATGCTCAGGGTGTCAGGCGCCCCAAGGTCTGGGGCGCGACGTCTGGGTAGAGCACAATGGTGTTGAGCTGGCTCGCATCCGTTCCAACCTCAGATTGGCGGCGGATGCTCCAGAGAGCGTCGCTTGAGAGCGAAGAATTGACTACCCATCGAGCGTTCGCGCTTCAGACCGGCTGGGCGCAGGCGCGACCGTCGGAGGCTCGCGCCACCGGCTGAAGGAGGGAGTTGCGCCATGTCTACCATCACCGTACCCCTCGCCCCTCGCCTCACGCGCCTGGGACGCGGGCGAGGCCGCGATGCGGTTGCGACCGATGCCGCCTCTGAGCAGGCGAGCGACGCCAGCATGACCGCGTTGCAAGGCGATGAATCGGAAGCGCTGGTCGAGCAGGCCGCGCAAAGCGTGCGGAAGGCGGCTGGGCTTGTTGCCGTCTCGCTGCTCGTCGCAGTCGTCGTTGGCGGCGCGGCGGTCGCGCTGTCGAAGTCGTGGAAGTCGTCGAAGGCGCCGAAGAGCTAGCCAGCGACGCCCTCTGCGGATGGGAGGCGACCATGTTCGAGCGAATCCTCGCCGCCGTAGATGATTCGGCGCGGTCGACGCTCGTTTCGCAGGCCGCACGCGCGCTGGCGCAACGCTCCGGCGCGACGCTGACGCTGCTGCGCGTGCGGCCCGATGCTCAGCGCGATCAGGTCAACGCGAACGACATGGCGCTGGCGGAGGAGACGCGCGCGCTCCGCGAGGCTGGCATCGCGGCGCACTACCTCATCCACACGGGCGCGCCAGAGCAGCAGATCATCGAGACGGCCAGACGGCAGCGCGCGACCCTCATCATCGTCGGGGCGCGTGGCGCGTCGGCATGGCCGCTGATGAGCCAGCGCATGTCGCAGCGGCTCGCCGTCCACGCGCCCGCGCCCGTGCTGGTGATTCCCGCTGCGGAGGCCGAGTCGGCAGCGGCCCAGGCCGGGCAGGTCGGCGACGCGGTGTTTGGCGCGGAGGATGCGCCCATCGTGGCGCCGCTGGATGGTTCGGATCTGGCGGAGCAGGCGCTGCCCTTCGCGGTGGACCTGGCGCGGCTGCTCGACCGTCCGCTGCTGCTGCTGCGGGTGGCCTCGCTGCTCTCTTCGCAGGCGGAGCTGGCGCAAGCGTGGGCCTACATCGAGGCCGCCCGCCGCCGCGTGCGTGAGCGCTATGCGCGCGACCTGCGGGTGGAGGCGCACGTCGTCAGCGGCGCGCCTGTCGACGAGACGCTGTGGACCATCGAGGGACGGCGGGCCGGCGCGTTGGCGCTGATGCAGTATGGACGGCAGATGGGGTCGCCCCGACGCGCCAGCCCCATCTCTCGTGAACTCCTGCGCAAGGCGTCGATTCCAACGCTGATCGTTCCAGTTGCGGCGCTCAACACGCCAGCCGCCGCTGACGACGCTGAGGATGACGCCGCCGAGGATGACGCCGCTGAGGCTGGCGCCACTGAGGGCATCGAGGAGAGGAAGAAAAGGAGCGCGCCCCATGAATCCATCCGCCGCTGATCCCATCCTGCTACCGCTGGATGGCTCGGACATGTCGGAGTTTGCGGCTCCCTATGTGGTCGCCATCGCCACGGCACTGGGAGCGCCCGCGCTGGTGGCGCGCATCGTCGAGCGCACGAACTGGAGTTCCGTTGGCTCTGGCTTTCTGATCGCGCCGGGAGAATACGCCGCGCTGATGCAGATGGCCACCGACGATGCGAAGGCGCAGACGCAGCACATGGCCGAGTGGCTGAAGGCGCACGGCGTGACGGCGCGCACACTGGTGGAGGAAGCCATATCGCCCGCCGCCCTCCTTGACATCCAGCAGCGCGAGCAAGTGGGGCTGTTGGTGATGACCTCCCATGGGCGCGGCGGGTTCGCGCGCCTCACGCTGGGCAGCGTCTCCGACCAGCTCGTGCGGCAGGGGCGCTGCCCGACGCTGCTGCTGCGAGCGCAAGGCCGCCTACCAGAGCGTCCACCGCTGGAGCGAGCGCTGATCCCGCTGGATGGCTCGGCGCTGAGTGAGCTTGCGTTGACCGAGCTGGAGCGGCTGGCTGGACGGCTGGTGAAGCATGTCACGCTGACGCGCGTGATCGATGTGGAGGAGCGCAGTGGCGCCTCGCGCGAGGCTGGCCGCGCGCTGGAGGCGACGCGCGAGCGCATCGAGGCCACATTCGCGGGGCTGCGCGGTCAGGTCGAGACGCTGCTGCTCTGGGGCTCGCCCGCACAGCAGATCGTGGAAGAATCGGCGCATCACGACCTGATCATCATGGCGACCCACGGCAAGGGCGGCGCCGCGCGCTGGGCGTTTGGCAGCGTAGCCAGCGACGTGACGCAGACGACCATCAGGCCGCTGCTGCTGGCGCACCCGCGCTCTGCCTGACGTCGCGTCTGATGCGTAGCCGCCCCGCAAATTGAGCCATTTCACCGACGAACTGTGTGAAATGGCTCTCAGCGTCTGCGCGCGGCGTGTGTTACATGCTACAGAGAGGCGTCCGTCGCCAGTCGCGCCACCATCTTCACTTTATTGCGCGCGACGCGGCGACGCCAGATCGAGGGGAGGCCCGGACTCATGAGCATGCAACGTCATCATCGGAGAATGTGGCGCGTTGGCGCGGGACTGGCGTCGTTGCTGGCGCTGGGGGCGCTGCTGGTGGGCTGCGCCAGCGGTCCCAGCGTGGTCAACGCGCCCACCGCGACGGCGCCATCAAGCGCCACCGCGACCCCTACCAGTCCGGCGGCTCCGACTGGCACGACGGGGTCGAGCGGGTACGCGGTCAAGGTCTATTTCGCGCAGCATCCTATGTCGGACAATGATCCTGCCAGGGTGTTCTCGGTCAACCGCGTCTCGCCGACACTGGGGGTGGCGACTTATGCCATCAAGCAGTTGCTGGCTGGGCCGACCAGCGCCGAGGCGAACGCAGGCTACTACACGCCGTGGGCCAACAGCCTGACTGGCGCGTCGAATTGTGGCGGCGCCGACTTCACCGTCACACTGGATCACCGTGGCGCCAGCGCCGCGCCCGGCGTGGCCACGCTGCAATTCTGCCGCACGACGCAGATCGCCGGTGAGCTGGCGGGCGCGCGCATGACGGCGACGGCGCAGGCGACACTGATGCAGTTCTCGAACATCCACAGTGTGGTCATCCTCAACTCTACCGGACACTGCTTCGACGACCTCAGCGGCATGAACGCCTGCCTGAATGGGTGAAGCCCCCACCCCAAGCCCCTCCCCCGCTGCGGCGGGAGAGGGGCTTTTGGCGTCGCGCCGCTGCCTGAACAGATTCACCTGCCGGCTGCTGTGCAGCGGACGCTTGACGTGACGGCGTATCGCAGCGACAATGCGGCAAAGAAGCAGCGCACAGGCGCGTCGGTTCGGCGCGCGCTCTCACCGGAAATCAGCGACGATTGGAGGCAGGAGCATGCGCGACCAACGGGACGCCGCGAAGCCCTCCGCGGGCGGCTCGCGGCCCGTGAACCTGCTGACCGTAGGCATATTCTCGGCGCTGGTGCTGATAGCGCTGATCGCGGTGGATGTCGTGACGCTGGGCCGAAATAATCCTCTCGAAGCGCTCAGCCCGCACTATTACATGGCGCTGGGCAATTCACTCTCGTTTGGCTATCAGCCGAACCTCGACTTCAGCGCAGGTTTCGCCGACGACATCATCAACGATCTGCGCAAGGCCAACCCGACCACCACCAGCCAGCCGATCAGCACGGAAATCGTCAATTTCGCCTGCGCAGGTGAGACGACGGCGACGATGATCAACGGTGGCTGCGTCGGGCAGTTTGCGCACCACGGCTCGTATTCGGGCGCGCAGCTCCAGGCGGCGCTGGCGTTCCTGCGCGATCCACGGCATCAGGGGCGGGTCAGCCCGATCACGCTGGAGATTGGCGCCAACGACGTGCTGGTGGACTTCGACGACAAGATGTGCGCCGTTGGCTCCAGTTTCGACGCTGACCTCGCGCGCATGGATTCCAACCTGACCGACATCATCCTGCCCGATCTGACCAGTGCGCTGACCAGCGCGAAGGGCGCGCGGGCGGGCGATCTGCACCTGCTGAACTACTACAATCCCTTCGCCAAAGTCTGCCCGAACTCAGCGCCCTTCATCCATGAGGTGAACGATCACCTGCAAGCCGACGCTGCGCAGTACCGCATTCCCGTGGTGGACATCTACACTGCGTTTGGCGGCGACAGCGGGATGGCCAGCAACATCTGCACATACACCTGGTACTGCAGTCCGCGCTTTCCGGGCAACATCCACCCGACGAACGAAGGCTACCAGATCATCGCGCACGCGGTGGAGACGGCGCTGGGTCTGCCTGGCGCTGGCCCCTCGCTTGGCGGCGCCCCGTTGACGCGAGTGACCCCTGCGGTGACTTCCGCGCTGGATGCGCGCGCCCCGGTGGTGTGGCGCGATCTGCGGCGCGCTACCTGAGCGCGGCGCGGCGTCACGAATCACCACGCGACATCGAGAGTGAGCGATACGGCGAAAGAAGAGTGGGAGGCCGAGATGGTCAACGCGGCTGTGGGGCGCAACGACGTGATCCGCCTGGTGGCGCTGGGGCTGCTGGTGATTCTCGAAGGGTTCGCGGTCGTCAGCACGGTGCTCAACATCGTCTTTTTGCCGCTGGGCACGGCCTACCCGAATGTCGCCTCGGTCACCATCCTGGTGCTGCCCGTCATCATCGGGCTGATCGCGCGGCGAGTGGAGGTGGCGGTCGTGCTGACGGTGCTGCCATTCTTCGTGCTGGCGCTGGTCTACACTGCCGTCTATGCGCCCGTGTGGAACATCGACCTCTTCCAGCTCGGGGTGATGGCGGAGCGCGTGGCGGGCGCGGCGTTCCTGCTCGGCGGGCTGGGCGCCTTCGGGTGGCTGATTCGGCGCATCTTCAATCGGAGCGCGCAGCAATAGCTCACAGCAGGGGGCATGAGCGCGCTGAAACGCTGGCGTGTGGCTGGTCGTGGATCACCTAATAGGACGACTCGATCCAGGAGCGCTGGAATGGTCGCGCGCCGCAGCGGGCGCAGAGCGTGTAGCTCTCCGTGTGGGTGGGCAGGCGCGGAGAAGCGCCGAGCGAGAAGCGTGGCTGGGTCGGCTCATCGCGTCGCTGGATGGTGTGGGTGCGGACATGGTTAGGGCAGAAGTGGCGCCCGCAGCCCTCGCAGACCATCGTCGCTGGCTGATCACAGTCTTTGACATGACAGAGCGCCCCATCCGGTTGCGCCGCCATATGCAGCCCTTCCTT
Organism: Ktedonobacterales bacterium; assembly: GCA_036258195.1. Lineage (GTDB taxonomy): Bacteria > Chloroflexota > Ktedonobacteria > Ktedonobacterales > JADMIN01 > JAKAIY01. Next base: position 23,783 of record DATAED010000105.1, on the reverse strand, counting down.
TACCCGTCGGGCGCCAGCACGAGCGATGCCGCAAGGCCTTCGTTGGCCCCGAAAGAGAGCAGAAAGGTCAGGATGCGCGCCGCACACCCCGACCTTTCATCTTCTGGCGCGTCTCACTCGTGGTGCGAGCGGGACGCCTGACCTCGGCTCAATTCAGCCGATTCCTACCACTGACCACCGCGTGAGTAGTCGTCGCGGCGACCGCCGCCGTACCCACCGCCATACCCGCCGCCCGATCCACCGGAGCGGCCACCGCCGTAGCCACCACCAGAGCGGCCACCAGCGGGGCGGTCGGCGGCCTCGTCAATGCGCAGCGGGCGGTTGCCGAGCATCGTCCCGTTGAGGCCCGCAATGGCAGCGCGCGCCTCATCTTCGGTTGACATCTCGACGAACCCGAACCCCTTGCTCTGGCCAGTGGTGCGATCGGTGATCACACGAGCGTCCACGACGCTGCCGTACGCCGAGAACAGCTGATGCAGCTGCGCGTCGTCTGTGTTGTAGGGCAAATTGCCTACGTAAATGCGAGTGCCCACAAAGGCTCCTTCAAACACATGGTATGGGGCGTCTCACTTGTCGCGCGTCATACCTTCCGAACAGTATCCAGTCAACCAGTGCGCCACTCGCCTCGTCACAGGGGAATCAGCGGGAACCTCACCATCAACTCGTCTTGATGTCCATGGGTTCCATAGGGCTCCATGCAAGAGGTGCGTACGAGATCAACTACCAGCACACTATATCACATGCAGTGGTGACGCCGTCGTCAGTGTTTGCGCGTGCTTTTACCGACCGGCGCGCGGATGGCGGAAGGTTGGCGAGAGGTTGGCGCGGCCCGTTTGGGCGAAGTCAGTGTAAGAACTGGGCGCAGATGTGGTACGCTAAGAGAGATCGCTGTACAGTCGAGCGCCCGATGAACGCAGGCGCGCGTTTCACGCGGCTCTGACCATGGCAGCGCAAGAAAGGAGAAGCGGGAACGGGAGAGCGTCTTGACGAGACGACCTGCCCGACCGCGCCAGTCAAGCGTGAGTCAAATTGTGATCCGAGAGGGCGACTCATTTGAAGTCGCATTGAAGCGATTCGCCCGCAAAGTGCAACAGGACGGTATCCTCTCTGAGGCGCGTCGTCGCCAGCGCTACGAGCCGCCCAGCATGCGCCGCAAGCGCCAGGCCGAGGCCCGCGCGCGCAAGGCCCGCAAGCGCCAGGCGAAGATGGCGGCGCGCGGCTACTAATTCGTAATCTGTCAGCTCATCCGTCAGCCGCAGCCACGCCACTCAGCGCCGGGACGCTGCGACGGCTCACCCCCTCGCCGCTCCGTAGCGCCTCGCCAGCCAGCCGGAGAGACCACCGACGCCAGCGCGAACCACGACAGAGATCGTGGTTCGCGCTGGCGTCGGCGTGTGTGGCGCGCCACCACCCCAGCCCCTCTTACAAGGGTAGGTTTCTTTGCGGGGCGAAGGCATGGCGGTTGAAACCGCGCCTGAAGGCGGCTCACGCCGCCACCAGACCCGCCTGCGCGGGTCCCGATGCGCCCGCTCCGGCGTCCGCGCAGGCGGACGTTGTGGGCCCGCAGGCCTTTCAGGCGCGGTTTCAACCGCTCAGCGAACGCCGCTCCCGCAAACACCTACCCTTGTAAGCCCCAGCCCCTCCACCGCTTTGCGGGAGAGGGGAGTTGCGCTGGCCCTGACGCAGAGGTGTCAGAGCAGGCGCCAGCGGGCGTCGATGCCGTCGGGGCGGCCGACGACGCCTTCCAGGGCCAGCGGCGTTGGCTCAGGCGGCGCGGCGGAATCGTCGGAGGCCTGCGACCGCCGGGCGCGGCCATCGCGCTCCAGCTTGAGCAGGCCAGCCAGCGTCGAGTAGGCCGCGACGGGCCAGAGGTCGGGCGCGACATCGGTGTAGATGCGCGCGACCAGCTCGGCCACACGCTGGCCGTCGGGATGATCGCCAGCGTCAGCGGCAAGCGCGGCCAGCAGTTGCTGCTCGCGCTTTTCGCGGTGGGCGATGTAGCCCACCAGCAGGGCCTGCGCGTCCTCGCGTGTGGGGCCGTGGGCGGGGGCCAGTATGCGCAGCTCGTCCGGGACGAGCGCCAGCAGGCGGCGCAGCGAGGCCAGATAGTCGTTCAGATCGCCATGCGGCGGCGCGATGACGACCGTGCCCGCGCCCGCGACCAGATCGCCGGCGAAGACGACGCCGGAGTCCTCCAGCAGGAAGCAGAGGTGGTCGAAGCGGTGGCCCGGCGTGTAGAGCGCGCGCAGGCGCTGGTCGCCCAGGCTGACCAGCGCGTTGTCAGCCAGCCCGGCGTCGGCGCCGGGAACGCCCTCGCGGCTGTAGGCCCAGATGGGCGCGCCCGTCAGCGCCCGTAGCCGCGCCGCGCCCTCCATGTGGTCGGGATGACCATGCGTCACCAGCAGCGCCCGTGCGCCGCCGCGCGCCTGCGCCGCCTGCGCCACCGCCGCCAGATGCGACTCGATCTCTGGCCCAGGATCGATCACTACGCAGCCCGCTGCGCCGGAGACGAGATAGGTATTGGTGCCTGGCCCGGTCATGGGCGAGGGATTCGGCGCCAGGATGATGGATACGTTGGCTGGTAGCGGCATGCTCGCCTCCCCACAGGCGCGTCCCACAGGGCGGGTGCGCGCCGTATCAGTACAGTCCCATTGCAGTATGGCGACCGCGATTCGTCTGTGTCAATTTGTCCCTTGCGCATATACGTATACATATGTTATAGTCGTCTCGCGGTACCGATGTGTCTCCTGCAGAGAGTGGATGACGATGCCAAACAAAACCATCTATGTCGCCGACATCGACCTGCCCGTCTTCGATCGCGCCCAGGAGCTGGCGGGAGAAAACCTCTCCGCCACCATCACGCAGGCGTTGCGGCGCTTCATCGAGACGGAGGAGGCTCGCACACAGGGATTCGGCGAGATCACACTGAAAGTGGGCCGACAGATGACGTACACCCGCAAGCAGTTCCTGGGGCGTGAGCTAGCGCGCCATCGCAGCCTTGACGAAGCGTCCTCGCGGATGATCATCCAGACCGTCTTCCAGACAGCCAAGGGCCGCCTCGTCCTCTACACGCGCGCTACGCCTGAATGGAACGCCTGGACGTCGTACTGGAGCGACTGGGGCCGCGACTTCGCCGGCGCCTGGAGCGACTGGGGCCGCGACTTCGCCAAGGGTTGGGACGAAGGCTGGAGTGTCGATGTCGATGTGGATGTCGATCGGCGCCCTGGCGAGAGCCGCGAAGCGCGCGAGGCGCGCGCTCGCGCCAAAGCTGAGGCAAAGGCGCAGGCGAAGGCTGAAAAAGCCGAGGCCCGCGCCCGCCGCGAGGAGTGGCGCGAGCGCATGCGCCAGGAGCGCCAGGAGCGGCAGGCGGGCAAGGGCGCCAGGCCCGATATGCCGCGCTTCGACTGGTCCACCTTGACAGAAGGCGGCGAATACGACATGGAGGTCTACGAGAGCCTGGAAGACCTCAAGCCCCACATCTCGGAGGAGTTCTACGCCGCCGTGGCCCAGCGGCTGCGTGGTGACGACGTAGAGTTCCTCGACATCTGAGGCGCTCTGAGACGCTGTACAACCGCATCAACTGACCTCAAGCGCATCTGAATCCCCCTATCCGACTTCTCACCGCGACGGGGGAATGGCTTGCCACGCCCTCGCCCGCCGGATCCGCAGAGGGCAGCAGAGGGCAGATTTTGGCAGCTCATGGCAGGGAGCGAAGGAGAACAGCATGGCGACAACATCCTCTCTGATGTCTGCGAATACCTCGCAGGCGCCCGCGTCGCCGCCACTGGCGATCGAAGTGCGCGATCTGGTCAAGCGCTACGCCAGGGCGACGAGCAACGCCGTCGACGACGTGAGCTTCCACGTCGGGCGCGGCGAAATCTTTGGCCTGCTCGGCCCCAATGGCGCGGGCAAGACCACCACCATAGGCGTGCTGACGACCTTCGTGCGCCCGACCAGCGGCTACATCCGCGTCATGGGCGAGCAGCTCTCGCGCGGCGCGCAGTCCATCAAGCAGCGCATCGCCGTCGTGCCGCAGGTCAGCAACCTCGACCGCAGCCTGAAGGTGCGCGAGATCCTGACCTTCCACGCCGCCTATCACGGCGTGCCGCGACGCGAGCGCGAGCAGCGCGCCGACGCGCTGCTCGATCAGCTTGGCCTGGGCGACCGCAAGAATGAGAAAGTCACCGCCTACTCTGGCGGCATGGTGCAGCGCATCATGATCGCCCGCGCGCTGATGCACGCGCCCGATATCCTCTTCCTGGACGAGCCGACCAACAACCTCGATCCGCAGTCGCGGCTCTTCCTGTGGGAGCGCATCCGCGAGCTGAACGCCGAGGGGCTGACGATTCTGCTGACTACCCACGACATGGAGGAGGCCGACCAGCTCTGCCAGCGCATCGCCATCATGGATCACGGCAAGGTGCTGGTCAACGACACGCCGGAGCAGTTGAAGAAGATCATTCCCGGCGGCACGGCGCTGGAGCTGCGCGTGCGCGCTGCCGAAGGGGTCGCGGCGGGTGCGGCAGCGGCTGACTCGACGGAGCGTGTGTTGGCGGCGCTGCGAGCGCTGCCGGGCGTGACACAGGTGGACGAGCTGCATGCCAGCGTCGAGGCTCCATCATCGCCTGCCCCTGCTGGCCCATGGGGTGGCGGCGCTGGCTCTGGCGGCTCTGGTGAATCGGGCGGCGACGCGCCAGACGAGCGCGGCGTGGCGACCTATCGCCTCTACGCGGAGGACGTCTCCGCGCTGATCGGGGCGGCGGCGCAGGCGGCCCTCGCAGCGGGCGCCGAGGTGCGCGACCTGCGGGTGCAGCGCCCCAGCCTGGAGAACGTCTTCATCTACCTGACCGGGAGGAATCTGCGCTGATGGCTACCACTACGATCACCCCGCGCTCCGCTGGCGCCGCAAGCGCCCGGCGCGCGAGCGGCTTCGGGCTGGCGCTGACGGCGTTCTTCGCCATCTTGCGCCGCGATGTCGTCGTCACCCAGCGCGAGTTCATCGCGTTTCTGATGCAGGTGCTGATCCAGCCCCTGTTCTTCCTGTTCATCTTTGGCAAGGTGCTGCCGCAGATCGGGCTGGCGTCCGATGGGTTCAGCGCGCTGCTGCTGCCGGGCATCGTCTCGCTGACGACCATGCTGGCCGCCATGCAGGGCGTGGCGCTGCCGCTGGTGCTCGATCTGGGCTATGCGCGCGAGATTGACGACCGCCTGCTGGCCCCCATGCCGCGCCTGCTGGTCGCGCTGGAGAAGACGCTCTTCGCGGCGCTGCGTGGTGTGATCGCGGGCGCGGTGATCTTCCCGCTGGCGTGGTGGATTCTCGGCTCGCAGTACAGCGTGCGCACCGACCAGATTCCGGCGCTGATCGGCCTGCTCATCCTGACCGCGCTGATGGGCGCGACGCTGGGGCTGGTGCTTGGCGTGCTGGTCAAGCCAGAGCAGATCGGGCTGATGTTCTCGCTGATCATGACGCCGCTGCTCTTCACCGGCTGCACATTCTTTCCCTGGAGCGGCCTCAGTTCCATCAAGTGGTTCCAGATCGTGACGCTCTTCAGCCCGCTGACGTACGCCTCGGAGGGCCTGCGCTACGCGATGACACCCGCCGTGCAGATTGCAGGGCATACGGTCACGCTGGCCACGCTGGATATGCGCTGGGTGCTGCTGGCGCTGGTCGTCAGCATCATTGGTTTCTTCTTCCTCGGCGCCTGGAAGTTCATCCGCCGCGTCGTGAGCTAAGAGCGGCGCTGGTCAACAAGGTCACAGGTGATTCTAGCGCATCGGCCATGGATGCCCAGCCATTCAGCGATCCAGTGATGTCACAGTTGTGGCTGATTCGCCCATTTGTGACATCACCAGTCGTCTCGTTGCGCATTCGCCAGGTCGGCCAGCGCACGCGCATCAGCGCCGGCCGCGGTGTCATGACGTTCGCTCACTCCCAGGGGAGCAGGATGACGTCTTTGCCGTCGCGCTGCTCGATGCGCGGCATGATGGTGATGGGCGCCTTGCCGGTGAAGTGTGCGCGCGCCTCGTCCAGGTTGGCCAGCTCGGTCAGCTCCTGGAGCTGGTGGATGGTGGCAAAGACCAGCGGGAACTCGCCGCGCTCGAAGCCCGCCAGCGCCTCCTCCGGGGTAATCCAGACGCTGTGGGTGGTCTCCAGATTGTCGTGTGCGGGCTGCTGGCCCTCTGGCGCCGCGACGAGGAAGAAATGGGTGTCGAAGCGCTTGGGCCAGGCTTCCGGCGTGATCCAGTGCGCCCAGTGCAGCAGCGTATCGGTGGCCAGCGTAATCTGCTCGCGCTGAGTGACCTCCAGCAGGGTCAGCGTGCGGGCGTTCAGCCCATCGCGGTCAGCGGCCAGACGTGGCAGCATGTCGTCCGTCATGTGCCAGGACTCGCCATCGCGGCGCGCCACCAGCGCTCCGGCCTCCTCGAAGAGCTCGCGGAGGGCCGCCGCACGGAAGCCGAAGCCTAGCGCCGTTGGCCCGTCGCCTGACGCCGCGCAGACGCCAGGCTCGCGCTCGACGGCGCGGTCGGCCTCCATCACAGAGCCGCCGGGGAAGACATACACATCGGGCACGAACTCGCTCTGCACATGGCGCCGCACCATGAAGACCTCGACGCCGCCTTCCAGGCGATTGCGCGCCATCACCGTCGCCGAGGCCGGGCGCGGTGTCGCGGGGTGAGTGGGAGGGCTGGCGTTGGCGTTGGCGTCGGATGGCTGAGCGGGTGTGGACATAAGCGACGACTCCTTCATGCGGATGAAACGACCGTCGCCAGCGTATCACAAAGGGCGACCTGTCCATTCGGCCAGGGAGCGCGAGGTGGCTATGCACATTGGGCTATCAGCGCCAGTTTTAAAATAGGTAGATTGTCCTCTGGCAATTCAGCCTTTTTGTGACGTACACTCACTTTTGCGCGCTCTTTCGGGGGCGCCGTTTTGTGACCTCTCTGTGAGAAGAGAGAAGCAGTCGAAACGGCGTCTCCGCGAGGCGGATTACTCACCTGAGGAGGGAGCCAGGCATGGCCAACCGCGAGTTCACGATAGCGGATGAGCGACACTACAACCGGCGCGGCCCGATTCGCTGGATCACCTCACATGTCATGCGCTATAAGGGCTATCTGGCTATCTTCATCGTCGGCACGATCCTCTCGGAGGCGCTGACGGCGATGATCCCCAATCTGATTGGGAACGCCTTCAATGAGATCGTGCGGCCGCATCCCAGCCTGAGCGCGCTCGGCGTGATCGCGCTGCAGACGCTGCTGGTAGTAGCGATCCTCTTCTTCACTGGCCCGGCGGGCGTCTTTGGCAGCGAGGTGCTGGCGCAGCGGCTCGAACGCGACACCCGCGATGAGCTCTATCTGAGCCTGCTGGCCAAGAGCCAGACCTACCACAATCAGCAGCGCGTTGGCGACATCATGGCGCGCGCCACCAACGACGTGCGCCAGCTCAACCCGATGATCAACCCCGGTGTCAGCCTGATTCTGGACTCCACGAGCGCGCTGGTCATCCCGATCATCTTCATCGGCTTCATCGACTGGCGGCTGCTGCTGGCGCCGTTGATCTTCACGGCCTTCTACATCATCGCCGTGCGCAACTACACGCGCCGCCTGACGCCCGTCACCGCCGACATGCGCCAGCAGTTCGGCGTGATGAACGCCGGGTTGGAGGAGACGATCACTGGTATCGAGGTCGTCAAGTCGACCGGGCAGGAGGCGCAGGAGCGGCGCAAGTTTGGCGAGGCCGCCAGCCGGTATCGCGACTACTACGTCAAGAACGGCGAGATTCAGGCGCGCTATCTGCCGCTGCTGCTGATCGCCATCGCCATCGTGGGTGGCTTCTTGCAGGCGCTGTGGCTGTTTGGCCAGGGGCAGATCAACCTGGGCCAACTGATCGCCTTCATGGGGCTGATGGCGCTGCTGCGCTATCCCAGCTTCATCTCGATCTTCACCTACTCGCTGGTGCAGCTCGGCATCGCGGGGGCCAATCGCATCCTGATGGTCATGCGCGAGGAGACCGAGCTGGATCAGAACCTCGAAGGCTACAGCGCGGAGATGCGCGGCGATGTCAGCTTCCAGAACGTCAGTTTCGCCTATGACGCAGGTAGCCCGCTGGCGCTGCGCGACATCTCGCTGCATGTGGCGGCAGGGCAGACCATCGCCATCGTCGGGCAGACGGGGTCGGGCAAGACGACGCTAACCAAGCTGGTCAACCGCACGTATGACGCCAGCGAGGGGCGCGTGCTGGTGGACGGCGTGGATGTGCGCGATTGGAGTCTGGATAGTCTGCGCTCGCAGATCGGCGCCATCGAGCAGGACATCTTCCTGTTCTCGCGCTCCATCGCCGACAATATCGCCTTCGGGCTGGGCGAGCAGGTCACGCGCGAGCGCATTATCGAGGCGGCCCAGCAGGCGCAGGCGCATGAGTTCATCATGGGCTTCGAGCATGGCTACGACACGATGGTTGGCGAGCGCGGCGTGACGCTCTCCGGCGGCCAGCGCCAGCGGCTCGCCATCGCGCGGGCGCTGCTGGTCAACCCGCGCATCCTGGTGCTGGACGACGCCACCAGCGCCATCGACAGCGCCACCGAGGACAAGATCCAGCAGGCGCTGCGCGCGGTGATGCGCGACCGCACGACGCTGCTGATCACGCCGCGCCTCTCGCAGATTCGCTGGGCCGACAAGGTGGTCGTGCTGCAGCGCGGGCAGGTGGTGGCGATTGGCGCGCACGAGGAGCTGCTCAAGACCAGCGAGCTGTATCGGCGCATCTTCAGCCACTACGATAGCGCCAACGGTGTGACGAGCGCATCGGCCAGCGCAGCTACAAACACGAGCACCGCGACAGGCGCTTCTGGCGGGACGATGACGGTAGTGGCTGAGTAGCGGTTCGGGATGGCTGGCGGTTGAAACCGCGCCTGGGAGGCGGCCTGCGGGCCGCCGCGAAGTCCGCCTGCGCGGACTGGGACGCCGACGCGCGACCGGGGTCGCGCATCTGGACGAACGGGAGAGATGACCTGTGGGCTTCATCATGGATGGTCTGGACGCCGAGGCGTACGACCGTACCTATAAGGATCGCGACCTGGTGAACCGCATCCTGCGCTACTTCAAGCCGCAGGGACGCCTGATGCTGCTCGTCTCGGCGACGACGCTGGCCAGCTCGCTGCTGGACGCCGCGCTGCCAATCCTGATCTCGCATGGCATCGACGTGTACGCGGCCAACCGCAGTCTGGAGGCCATCGCCGTCATCGTGACGGTGGTGCTGCTGGCGGGCGGCCTCTCGTGGACGTTCAACTTCGTGCGGCAGGCCAACACGGCCCGCGCGGTGGGCGCGGTCGTGCTGCAACTGCGCGAGGACGCCTTCGCCGCGACGCTGGCGCGCGACATGTCGTTCTACGACGAGTATGCGTCGGGCAAAGTCGTCAGCCGTGTCACCTCAGACACGGAGGACTTCGCCAACGTCGTGACGCTGAGCCTGAACCTCATCAGCCAGATCGTGATGGTGGGCGTAGTGACGGCGGCGCTGTTCTATGTCAGTGTGCCGCTGGCGCTGATCGCCATCGCCATCGCGCCGGTCTGCTTCGTGGTGGCGCTGGCTTTCCGGCGCATCGCGCGGGTGACGACGCAGCGGGCGCGGCGGGCGCTGGCCAGCGTGAATGCGCTGGTGCAGGAGACGATGAGCGGCATCTCGGTGGCCAAGAGCTTTCGCCAGGAGCGCTCGATCTATGGTGAGTTCACGACCGTCAACCAGCGCTCGTATGCCGTCAATCTGCGCCAGGGGTTGACCTTCAGCGCCATCTTCCCGCTGCTCAATACCATCGCCGGACTCGGCACGGTGATGATCATCTACTTCGGTGGGTTGCAGGTGGCCAGCCACAACGTCTCGCCGGGGTCGTGGTTCCTGTTCGTCTCGGCCATCGAGCTGTTCACCATCCCGCTGACGGGCATCGCCAGCTTCTGGAGCCAGTTCCAGCAGGGGCTGGGCTCAGCCGAGCGCGTCTTCGCGCTGGTGGATGCGACGCCGCGTGTGCAGCAGACGGCGGACGAGGCGGTACCGACGGTGCGTGGTGAGATCACCTTCGACCGCGTGGACTTCGCCTATACGGCCAATGAGCCGGTGCTGACGGACTTCTCACTGCGCATCCCCGCCGGACAGACGGTGGCGCTGGTGGGGCATACAGGCGCGGGCAAGTCGACGCTGGGCAAGCTGGTGGCGCGCTTCTATGAGTTCCAGGCGGGGCGCATCCTGATCGACGGGCGCGACATCCGCTCGTTCGACCTGACGCAGTATCGGCGACATCTAGGCGTGGTACCGCAGCTCCCGTTCCTCTTCAACGGCACGATCGCCGAGAACATCCGCTACGTGCGCCCCGACGCCAGCGACGCGCAGGTGGGGGAGGCGGCGCGCCAGGTGGGCGGCGGCGACTGGCTGGAGGCGCTGCCCAATGGCTTGCAGACCGAGGTGGGCGAGCTGGGGCGCGGCCTCTCGCTGGGGCAGCGGCAGCTCGTGGCCCTCGCTCGGCTGATGTTGCAACGCCCGGCCATCCTGATTCTGGATGAGGCGACAGCCAGCGTCGATCCGCTGACGGAGGCGCAGATTCAGGAGGGGCTGGATGCGGCGCTCTCAGATCGCACGGCGCTGGTGATCGCGCATCGCCTCTCGACGGTGAAGCGCGCCGACCGCATCCTGGTGCTGGATCACGGGCGCATCGTGGAGGAGGGCGCGCACGACGAGCTATTGGCGCGCGGTGGCCGCTACGCCCAGCTCTACAACACGTACTTCCGCCACCAGAGCGCCGACTACATCCCCGGCAGCGGCTTCGTGGCGGTGGCCGAGGGCGCGGCGCCCGCCCTCAGCGCCGAGGAGGAGATGGCGGGGTAGCGACCTCCCCCTCCCTTCAAGGGAGGGGGGACCCATTTCAGGTGATACGGCGGCAGTTAGCGTGGGAACACCGCGCGCTAGGTTGAAGCCGACGCCGCCATGACTGGCTCCGACTCGACTTCGGCGGTCGTTAGCGTGAGGCCGTAGCCGCTTTCGATCAGCTCTCTCAGGCGCTGAGTAAAGCGTGCGGCGGGTGCGCCGTCTACCAGTTCATGGTCGACGCTGATGGTCAGACTCAGGTATTCGTGGGTCACGATGCGGCCGTCTACCATCGCCAGCTTCTGGCCGATGCCGCCCACGGTCACCATGAGCGCGGTGGGGGCTGACGCGGGGATGCCCCAGCCTGCTTCCTTCCCAAACATGCCGACCGATGTGACGCCTACTGTCCCAATGAGCTGCTTCCACAGGCGCGGACGCCAGACGCCAATCCAGGCGATGGCCGAGGCGAAGGGACGAAAGAGCGCGGTTGGCAGGAACCGGAACTGTGTCAGTTGGCGTTTCACATCTGACAACTGCGCCGCTCGAATCTCCGCATGCTGCTGGCGGAACGATTTGCGGTTGGCGGCGCGGATCATGTATGGGATGACCAGCTTTTGGCCCGCGACCTCGCGCTCGATACGGGTCACGATGTCGACATCGTCGAACAGAACAAGCCGCTTGCGCCCGAGATGAAACGCCTGCACCGCCTTGTGTTCATCGACCGCCTTTGCCAGGCAAGTGGTGAGGAATGCCGTGAAAGACAGCGATTCTCCGGTCTGCGCCTTGTGCTCACGCAGCGTCGTGCGCGGCGCGGTCACATCAACTTCGAGTAGACCGTGGATCATGGGCTTATGGCGCACGGTTTGAGCGGCTGCCGCAGCGAGCCGTTGGTATTTCGGATAGGGGATCACCTGATAACCGACTCGTGGCTTTTTCATCGATTTCCTACCCTTTCTACTGACTCTTTACGTATGCAATAGATGCTAGTAGATAGCGTAGCCATCAGAGCGTCATCACAAATTGTCGACCTCCGCTCACAGCGCCTACACACCCACCCAAAGCGCACGCGACGAAAAGCCCCCTCTCCTCGCGGGAGAGGGGGTTGGGGTGAGGTGGCCTCACCGCTTCACGATGCGATAGGGCACGTCAGCAGGCGTGTAGCGGGCGCGGGGCAGCGCGTAGCCTGCCACCATCGTGTAGTCAAAGACCAGGCCAGGTGGATTGCCCGCCATCTCCAGATAGTTCACGTCGCGCGTGTAGGTGAAGCCCAGCCGCTCGATCACCCGCACCGATGCGGCATTTTCCCGCACGACATAGCCCACCAGCGGATCCCAGTCCTTCTGCTCCATCACATAGCACACCGCTGCGCGCGCCGCCTCGGTCGCGTAGCCCTGGCCGAAATACGGCGGCCCGATGCGATAGTCGATCTCGGCTCCCTCGATGTCCGGGTCGTTCTCGATGCCGACCAGGCCGATGAACTGACCATCCACCTTGCGCACGACCGACCAGCCCACCGCGCTGGACGGCTGCCCCTCCCAGCGCGCCTGATAGAGGCCGATCAGCCGCTCGGCGCGCTCCTGCGGCGTCCGTACGGTCGTCGTCTTGGGGATGTAGCGCGTAAAGGCGGGATCCGCGAGGAAGGCGGCCAACGGCGCTATGTCCGCGCTGTCTGCCCCGCACAGGAGCAGGCGCGCCGTCTCGATCTCAGGGATGGCGACCGAAGCCATGTGGGTTCTCCTTTCGCTCACTCTGCGCTCAGATACGCGCCTCGAACAGTCGGTTGAGCGGCGTCGTCAGCACGCGATGGAAGCGGCTCAGCCCGCCCTTGCGCACGACCGCGCCCAGCGCGTCATCGGTCGCCACCGTTCCCAGCGCCTCGGAGCCGGTCGCCAGCGCATTCGGCGTGCAGACCAGCACCGACGCGCCAGAGTAGAATTGCCCGACCGGATTGAAATTCTCCTCCACGCGCTCGCCCGCCGCTGGCTCGACCAGCAGCACGGTTCCGTCGGGCGCCAGCGCCTCGCGCGTGTGGCGGATGCTCTCGGCGGGATCGCCCATGTCGTGCAGGCAGTCGAAGTAGGCGACCAGATCGTAGCCCTCGCCAGGGTAGTTGACGCCGGTGGCGACAGCGAAGGTCACGCGGTCGGCCACACCCGCTGCCTGCGCGTCGGCGGTGGCGCGCTCGATGGAGGCCGGATGCTGATCGAAGCCGAAGAAGCGCGAGTTCGGGAAGGCTTTGGCGAGGATGATGGTGGAGGCGCCGAGGCCGCAGCCGATGTCCGCCATCGTGGCCCCGCGCTCCAGCTTCTCCTGCACGCCGTCCAGCGCGGGAATCCAGCTCTGGACGAGGTTGGCGAGGTAGCCGGGGCGGAACAGCCGCTCGCAGCCCTCCCACATGTAGGGGTCGTGCTCGCCCCAGCCCATGCCCGCGCCGCTCTGGAAGTTTTCACGGATGCGCGGCTCGGCCTTGGTCATCGCCAGCGCGATCATCAGCGCGCCACCGACGTAGAAGGGGCTATCCTGGTCGAGTAGCGCCACCGCTTGCTCGGCGGGCAGCGCATAGCGCCCGGCCTGCGCATCATAGGCGAGATAGCCCGCCGACGCCTGATTGATGAGCCACTCGCGGGTGTAGCGCTCGCTCACGTGGGCGCGCTCTGCCAGCTCGGCGGAGGTGGCTGGCCCGCCGTCAGCCAGCGCGCGATAGAGGCCAAGCTGGTCGCCGATCACGGCGAGGGTCAGGCTGACGGTGGCGGCGCAATCGGTCACGACCTTGCCGACGAACTGGTGTGCTTTCTCTGGATCAAATGGAGCGGCGGTGATCGTGGCGGCGCCGTTGGTTGTTGTGTCGCTCATCGTGTCGTTCATTGTGCTGCTCCCCTCTCGTAGCGAGGTCAAAAAAGGCCAACGAGGCTCCTGGACGCGACGTAGGCCGTCGCGCCGTATGGTCGGTTGGAACGCCGTAGGTGTACGCAAGCGCCCTGCGGATGCGGGCTGACGTCAGGGCCGCGGCATCCGTAGCGGGGGATAGACGGACGCGCTCCAGGGGTCGATGTTCAGGTCGCGACTCAGGGCAAGGCTTATGCTATCAGTATGGAAAGCATCATGTTGTGGGGCAATGACCGAGGCTCCAAGAGGGTTGATTGAGACGCCGAGATTGCGCGTGGGGAGATGCGGCGCCTCGTAGCTCCCCTCCCCCGCTTTGCGGGGGAGGGGCTGGGGGTGGGGGCTACGCGCCACTCGCCGCCGTGGTGGATGGCTGCGCTGGCTGCGCGTCCTTCGCTTCTTTCGCTTCTTTCGCTGGCTGCGCCTGAAGCCGCGCGATCAGCTGCGTGAGCCAGGCTTCGTCGGCGCGCAGCAGCGCCGCCTGATGTTCGATGACCAGATCGACGCCCAGTCCCATGTGGTGCGCGGGAACATGCTCGATCTCGGCGACCTGCGCCCGCACCGTTTGCAGGCGCTGCTCCAGCAGCTTCAGCGCATCCTCCAGCGGCAGCGCATCCAGAAACATCAGCCCTACGTCGCCCGCGATGACGTAGGGCTCCGCCGAGGCCAGCGTCTCGCTGAGCAGCCGCACAAAGAGCTGCCTGCCCTGCTCGGTGATGGCGTAGACCTTGCGCGGCGGGCGGTTGCCCTCCTGCTCCAGCCGCGAGTTGATGGCTCCGGCCTGCTCCAGGCGGTCGAGCAGCGCGTAGGCCGTCGGCTTCTTCATGTCGGTCACGCGCCCCAGATTGTGCTCGATGAATTCATTCAACTGGTAGCCATGCTGGCTCTCGATGCGCAGCATGCCCAGTAGCAGCAGTGTGCGTTCGTCCATTGGCGCGCTCCCCCTCGCTCGCAATGAGTCGCAATTGATTAGTCACACTTGACTATTTGCGCACGATGTCCTATACTCTGATTAGTCAGATATGACTATAGCATTTCCATCGCTCGGACGCCAGCGGGGAGACCTCCAGACGCCACGGACGATGTGGAGGTTCTGGAGGTTCGGGACGATGCGACAGACAGCACAACCATCACCATCCTCGCCAACCGCTCGATCATCGCGCTCGCCGCTGCTGTTGATGGCGCTGACGGTGCTGATCGACTTTACCGGCTTTGGCATCATCATACCGCTGCTGCCCTTCTGGGCGGAACATCTGGGCGCCAATGCCGTCGAGGTGGGGCTGATCCTCACAGTCTACTCCCTCGCGCAGTTCATCTTTCTGCCCGTACTGGGTCGCTTCTCCGACCGCTTTGGTCGCCGCTCGATCATCCTGTGGTCGCTGGTCGTCGAGGCCATCTCGCTGGCGCTGACGGCGCTCTCTGGCTCACTTGTGGTGCTGCTGGTTGCGCGCTTCATTGGTGGCATGGGCGCGGCGAATCTCGGCACGGCGCAGGCGGTCGTCTCCGATACGACCACGCCCGCCGAGCGCGCCAAAGGGATGGGCTTCATCGGTGCCGCGATTGGCCTGGGCTTCGTGCTCGGCCCGGCGATTGGCGGCGGGCTGGCCACGCTGGGGCTGACGGCGCCGTTCTGGTTCGCCGCAGGTGTCGCGCTGATCAACGCCGCGCTGGTATTCTTCCTGCTGCCCGAGACACGCCCGGCGCGGATCGCCGCTGCTGATGCGCTTGCGCGCCCACAGGCTGGCTTCGTGGCAGGTCTGCTGGAGACCCTGCGCAGCCCGGCGGTGACGCGGCTGATCGCCGTCAATCTGCTTTATACGCTGGCGTTCACGGCCATGGAGGCCATGTTTCCACTCTTCTCGCAGCGTGAGTTTGGCTGGGGCGCGACCCAGAACGCCTATATCTTCGTGTTCGTCGGCGTCATCATGGTGGTGGTGCAGGGCGGGCTGGTAGGCCGCCTCTCGAAGCTATGGGGTGTGCAGAGGCTGCTGGTGATCGGTCTGGCGCTGCTGGTGGCTGGCCTGTTGCTGCTGCCATTGGGAACGACGCTGGCCGTCATGCTGATCGCCGTCGGCGTGCTGAGCGCGGGCAGTGGCGCGGTCTCCTCTATGAGTTCGGCGCTGGCCTCGCTGGCCACGCCCGAAGAGACGCAGGGGCAGACGCTGGGCGTGATCCAGAGCAGCGGCGGGCTGGGGCGTGTGCTGGGGCCGGTCGCGGCGGGCTGGGTCTTCGTGGCGGCGGGCGCGGGCGCTCCCTTCGTCATCGGCGGGTTGCTGGTGGCGCTGGCGCTGCTGGTGGCGCTGCCCCGCATCCCGCTCCATCGCCACAACGAGAGCGGCGCGGAGCAGCCCGAGCAGGCGTCTGCGCTGGCCGAGGCGCGCTGAGGCGCGCCGCGCGTCGTCATCCTTCTCTGGTTACTCCCGCCGCCCGGCTTCGTCGTTCGACTACAGAGAGCGGCGACGACCAAGGAGCGCGGGTGGATGCGTGAACGGGGGCGCGGCTCGCTGGCGGCGCTCCAGGATGTGAGCGGCAAGCTCGGCGGGCGGCTGAATCTGTCGGCAGCGCAGGCGGTGGCGCTGGCGAGCATCGGCGTAGTGGGACTGGTGCTGCGCCTGCTCTGGCTGCTGCGCACCCCCAACGCCCCCTTCACCGATTTCCTCTCTGACCAGCAGTTCGCGCGGCAGTTCGCCAGCGGCGTCTTTCCGCAGGGCGTCACGTTTCAGGGCGCGGGCTATCCGCTGGCGCTGGGGCTGGCGTTTCGGTTGGCTGGCTCCAGCGATCCGCTGGTGGGCAAGGTCGAGAACCTGCTCTTCTCGTTGGCCACGCTGGCGTTGTGCGCCTACATCTTCGCGCGGCTGACACCCCGCCGCTGGGTGGCCATCGCCGCTACGGCGCTGGTGGCGCTGCTGCCCGCCTACATCGCCTACACGAGCGTGCTGGGGACGGAGATCGTTTTCACCTTCTGCCTGGCCGCCACGCTGGCGCTGCAACTGGCGCGCTGGAACTGGCGGCTGCGCTACCCGCTGATGGGCCTGCTGATCGGCTATGGCGCCATCACCAAGCCCTATTTCCTGGTGTATCCGGCAGTGGCGGCGCTGCTGCTCTGGCTGACGGAGCGCGATCTGCGGCAGGCGGCGCGGTTGCTGGCCATCAGCGTCCTCGGCGCGCTGGTGGTGGTGGCGCCGATCACCTGGGAAAACTACGTCCAACTGCACCGTTTCATCCTGAACACGTATAACGGCAGCTTCGTGCTGTTCGTCAACAGCAACAGCGACAATACCACTGGAGCGTGGCTGCCCTTCTCGTCGATCCACGTCTCGGCGGCGTTTCGCCAGCAACTGCTCCAGATGGGCGTGCGCTACCCGGATGTGCCGACCAACCAGGGCTATGCGCCGCTCGACCCGCTCTTCATGGCGCAGGCGCGTCTTTGGATCTTCACGCACCCGCTCCAGTTCGCGCATCTGGGAACTCTGCGGCTGCGCGACACATTCTTCAATGGGGCGTGGGATGTGCGCAGCTATGCGTCGGATGGGCTGACGAACCAGCAGGTTGCCAACTCGCCGTTGCTGCGCGTGTTCTTCCGGCTGGCGACGCTGGCGCTGGCGACGCTGAGCGTGGCGGGATTCGTGACAGTGGGGCTGGGGGTCGCGCAGGTCGTGTGGGCTGTCTCGTCGCGGGCGCGGCGTGGACGGGCCATGTCGCCCGCGCTGGCGTATCCCGCGACGCTGGGCGCGTACTACCTCGTCGTGCTGTTCGCGACGGAGGGGCAGCCGCGCTATGCGTTTCCGGCGTTGCTGCCTTTCGCCTTCGCCCTGGTCTACCTGTTGAGTCTGCTGGTCAGCGGCGTCCACCGATGGGTTGTGGCGCGCGCCGCTCAGCCTGCCCCGGCGGTCGCCTCGGCGCCACGCTCCGTTCCACGCTCGGCGCTCGACATCGAGACGGTCAAGCGACCGCGCGTGCAGGTTGCGCCGCGCTCCGAGGCGCGGGGATGACCTGCGGCGCCGCGCGTCGGCGCCGCATCTGCGAGGGCGGGCTATTCGTATGGTCTGCGTCAGTCGAGTACGACAAATGGGGTATGCTACCAACTGGTGAGCGCGATCACAGGGAGCAGCGCCCAGACGCCCAGCCTCGCGCTGTGGTGAGGTCGTCCGCGTCTCAGCGAAGGAAGAACCAGTTTGGATCTCAAACCCACCGTGGCGTCTGAGGCGTCACAAGACGATAGCCCGCAGAGCGTCGAGCAGACGCCAGGCCATGGGAGCGAGGAGCCTACGCGGGGCGTCGTCATCATGGGCGCTGGGCCGGCGGGGCTGACGGCGGCGTATGAGCTGATGCGCCACGGGCTGTCCTCCATCACGCTGGAGAAAGACCCGCGCTTCGTCGGCGGCATCTCGCGCACGGAGGAGCATCGCGGCTATCGCTTCGACATCGGCGGGCATCGCTTCTTCAGCAAGAGCCAGGAAGTCGAGGACTTCTGGACGGAGATGCTGGGCGATGCGCTGCTGGTGCGCCCACGCCTCTCGCGCATCTTCTATCAGGGCAAATACTTCGACTATCCGCTCAAGGCCTCGAATGCGCTGCTCAACATGGGGCCAATCGAGACGATCCGCTGCATCAGCAGCTACGTCTGGGCGCGCGTCCATCCCTATCGCCAGCCGCAGAATCTGGAGGAGTGGGTGACCAACCAGTTTGGGCATCGGCTCTTCGAGATCTTCTTCAAGACCTACAACGAGAAGGTATGGGGCATCAGCGCGAAGGAGCTTTCCGCTGACTGGGCCGCGCAGCGCATCAAAGGGCTGAATCTGACCGAGGCGATCAAAGGCGCGCTGCTGCCGCAGCGCAAGCCGAAAAATGGTGACCGTGGCGCCGTCATCAAGACGCTGATCGATGAGTTTCGCTATCCCCGGCGCGGCCCCGGCGAGATGTGGGAGCGCGTGGCCGAGCGGCTGCGCGCGGGCGGCAATCTGGTGGCGCTGGGGCAGGAGGTCGTGGCGGTGCGCCGCGACGGCGGGCGTGTGCGCGACGTGGTCGTGCGTGATCGCGCCAGCGGCCAGACGGAGACGATCAGCGGGACGCACTTTATCTCGACGCTGCCGATTCGCGAGCTGATTCACACGCTGGAGCCAGCGCCGCCGCCCGCCGTGGTGGCCGCCGCCGACCAGCTCAAGTATCGCGATTTCCTGACGATCGCGATGGTCATCAATCGCCAGCGCGTCTTCCCCGACAACTGGATCTACATCCACGATCCCACCGTCAAGGTGGGGCGCATCCAGAACTTCAAGGCGTGGAGCCCCTACATGACGCCGGATGACCAGACGACCTGCCTGGGGCTGGAGTATTTCTGCTTCGAGGGTGATGGCCTGTGGTCAGCTCCCGATGAGGAGCTGGTGGCGCTGGCGCGGCGCGAGCTGGCGCAGCTCGGCATGTGCGCGCCCGAGGAGGCGCTGTGGGGCGTGGTGGTGCGCCAGCCCAAGGCGTATCCGGTCTACGATGATGTCTATAAGCAGCACCTGGCGACCATTCGCCGCTGGGTCGAGGAGGCGCTGCCGAACCTGGCGCTGGTGGGGCGCAATGGCATGCACCACTACAATAACCAGGATCACTCGATGATGACGGCGCTGCTGGCCGCGCGCAACATCGCGACGGGCAGCCACTATGATCCGTGGAAGGTCAACACTGACGCCGAGTATCACGAGGAGGCGCGCTTCGAAGATGAAGACACCTCCGGTCGGCAGATGCCCAGGCTGGCCAACGTAGAGAAATAGCGCGGCTGGGGGCGTCCGGGCGGCGCGCAGAGGCGCTACGGAGGCGAGATCGGCGATGCCAGCAGCATGGGGAGCTGGGCTCCAGGCGCGCATCCTGACGCATGAGCGGGCGCGCGCGGGCCAGAGCTCCGTGGTCGAGGCGGCACTGGCGCTGGCTCGCCGCGCGGGGCTGGCCGCCCGTGTGACGCGCGCCGAGGAGGGCTGGAGCGCCCACGGCGGCGCACGCACCCTCAGTCAGGTGGAGCTAAGCGACGATCTGCCCGTTGTCATCGAGCTGGTGGGCGCCACCGCGCAGGTCGAGGCGGCGCTGCCCGACCTTATCGCGCTGGCCGGCGTCCACGGTACTATCACCCTCACCCCCGCTCGCGTCTTGCTGACGTGACTGGCCCACATCCACTTCCTTTCCCAGAGGTCACCCCCGGCTGCCCAAACGCCGCCTGCTCCGGTATACTTGAAGGTGCGGGGGCGATGCAGTGGCCGCCTTCCGGGGGAAGCTCATCAGCGGATGGCGGTATCTGGCGGATGTGGGTTGTAGATTGCTCGAATTATCTCTACGAGCGCGTGGCGGCCAACCAGTGGGCGGCGCACCAGGCGCTCGTCGAGGAGCCGCGCGGCCCCACAGGGATGTGGCGCAATCTGTGGTGGCGCCTGACGGGTGGCCCAAAACGCACGCGCGCCCAGCGGCTGGCTCAGAGCGCAGCGGCGGAGCGCGAGGCCGAGATTTATCGTCGCGGCCTCCAGGGCGAGGAGGCGCTGATCTGGTTTCTGGCTCCGCGCCTCGATAACCGCTATCTGCTGCTGCGCAACTACACGCCGCCGCCGCCCTGGCGCACCGGCGGCGACATCGACGGCGTGCTGCTGGGGCCGCATGGCGTGACCGTCTTCGAGGTCAAAGCCTGGCGGGGGGTCTATCGCTGCGCTGGCGAGGAGTGGCTCTTCCTCCCGCGCGATCGCTCAGCCTGGGAGCCTGCGCGCAAGAATCCCACGCAGCAGGCGCGCTTCAGCCTGGAGCGGGTACACGGCACGCTGGCGCTGGCCGGGCTGCGTGACGTGCCCACGCAGCCAGTCATCGTGGCCGCCGAGCCGCGCATGCGCGTGGAGATCATCGGGGAGCCTGCTGTTCCCATCTATCAGCCCTTCAAGGCTCCGGACGCGCTCGACCTCACACCCATGGGTCAGCCCTGCAGCCACGATGAGCTTGACCGCATCTATAAGGCGCTGATCGCGCAGCAGCCTGCCACGCGCTGAGCGGCGAGCAGCGCGGCGCGTGCCATCATCTCACGCGCGGACGGCGTACCGGAGATAGACCACGCCAGAGCCAAATCGGCGCTCGGCGAGCAGGTTGAGCTTCACGCGGAGATGGCTTGGGAGTGCGGGCTTACCGCCGCCCACCGCGACGGGCGTGAGAAATAGCTGGCATTCGTCTACCAGGCCCGCCCTGAGCGCCTGTGCGGCGAGGTTCGGCCCGCCAATGGTGAGGTCGCGATGCGCCTGCGCTTTCATGCTGCGGATCGCGGCGGGATCGAAGACACGCTCGATGCGGGTTCGCGCGCTGGCGGCGCTGTCAAGCGTGCGCGAGTAGACAATCTTCTCGGCGGCCTGCCAGATGGCTGCGTAATCCCGCGTGGTGGGCGACTGGCTGGCGAACCCCTCGGAATCCTCCCAGACAGCCATCGTTTCGTACATGCGCCGACCATAGAGATAGGAGCCGATGGGGCGTTCGAGGTCGTTGACGAAGGCGTGAACCTCCTCGTCGGGCGCTGCCCAGTCAAATGAGCCGCTTTCGTCCTCGATGTAGCCGTCGAGCGACATAATCGCTGAATAGATGAGCTTCGCCATCGCTTGGCCTCCTGCATGGTGGCGCGCAGCCACCCGAGCCGCGTTCGCGAGGCCTCATTCTTTCGCGCGCCTGCGCCGACGGACATCGTCGTCGGAAAAGACTCTCACGCTCGCTCACTCTGTGGAGTCACTGGCGCCGACGCCTGTTTCTTCGCCCTCTTCTTCCTCTTCCTCGTCCTCGTCGCTGTCGATCTCGGCCAGCGTCACGCCCATGCCGGGGGCGGTGAGATCGAGGTGATAGACCATGCCCTCCTGCGTGTAGCCACCCAGGAAGGGATCAGAGGCCAGCAGCATCGGCGTGTCGAGGTCGATGTAGCGGAAGCCGCCCAGCCCGGCGACGAGGCTGAGTGACGCCATGATGCCCAGCCGCGACTCCATCATCGCGCCCACCATCAGGTCAATATGCGCGGCGCGGCAGACGGCGGCGATTTCGAGCGCCTCGGAGAAGCCAGACTTCATCAGCTTGATGTTGATGACGTTGGCGGCGCCCATGCGCGCGACGCGCAGCGCGTCGGCGGCGGTATGCACGGCCTCATCCGCCGCGACGGGGATGCCCGCGCGCTCGGTGACGAATTTCAGCCCGTCGAGGTCGTGGCGATGGGTGGGCTGCTCGAACAGGATGGGCGCCACATCCTCCTGCGCCAGCGAGCGCAGCAGATCGAGCGCTTCGGAGGGTGTGTAGCCCTGGTTGCCGTCGAGCATGATGTCGCAGTCGGGCGCGCCCTCCACCACGGCCAGCACGCGGTCGAGGTCGTCATCCACATCGGCGCCGACCTTGATCTTGAGCGTGGAGGCGCCCTGTTCGGCATAGCGGCGCGCCAGATCGCGCATGTGCTCGGGCGACTCGATGGGGATGGTGATGTCTGTCTCGATGGCGCTGGTGGCCTCGCCAAAGTAGCGGTACAACGGCATGCCCCACGAGCGGGCCAGCGCGTCGAGCATGGCGGCCTCCACGCCTGCGCGCGCTGTCGTCTGATGCTCGAAGCTGGCGGTCAATCGCCGCGCCAGCGTGCGCCACTGCGCCACGTCGTAGCCCTCCACCAGCGTCTGCATGCCAGCGACGGCGGCCAGCGCGGTTTCCTGTGTCTCGCCGCCGCTCGGTGGGAACGGCGCGGCCTCGCCGATGCCCTCCACGCCATTCGAGAGACGCACCCGCACCAGCGCATTGCGCGCGGCGGTGATGCGTCCGGTGGCGATGGCGAATGGCTCGTGGAGCGGCACATCGAGCGGCTCCGCGCTCAGCGCGACAATGGTGGTGGGCGAGTTCCGGAGATGCGCCATGGGACATCCTCCCTGTGCAGGTCGCCCCATCTCGGGCGCGAGCGAACGGCGGGCCAAACGTGGGCCAGGATAGCGATCCACGAATAGTATAGGCGATAGTCCGGCATGTTTGCCTGCTGGCGGCTGCCTCCGCCTCGGCGCCTTTTCAAGGATTGGTTTTTGAGAGGCGCGCTACGGATGGGTTTACCCACCCGTCCTGCTAGCTACGGCCATCCCACTCGGCGTAGAACTGATCGAGAAACGCCAGCATGAACTGATGTCGCCGCTCCGCCAGCTGGCGGGCGTAGCGAGTGTTCAGACGATCTTTGAGCAGCAATAGCTTCTCATAAAAGTGGTTGATGGTGGGCGCTTGCTGCGTGCGGTACGCCTGGGCGCTCATCTGTTTGCGCGGGGGCTGCGCCGGATCGTAGAGGGCGCGCCCCTTGGCGCCGCCAAAGGCGAAGGCGCGCGCCACGCCGATCGCGCCGATGGCGTCGAGCCGGTCGGCGTCCTGCACGATCTGCCCCTCCAGGGTGGTCATGGCGGGACGCTGGCCGCCCGCGAACGACATCGTGGCGATGATCTCCATCACGCGGGCAGTGGTCATGGCGTCGGCGGCGTGCGCCTCCAGCCAGCCGCGCACGCGCGCCAGCCCGGTCGCCTCATCGCCCGCGATCTTGTAATCGGCGATATCGTGCAGCAGCGCCGCCAGCTCGCAGATGAAAGGATCAGCTCCCTCCGCCTGGGCGATGGCCAGCGCGACGCGGCGCACGCGCTCGATATGCGCGAAGTCGTGGCCGCTGCTGTCGTGGGCCAGCGCTTCTCTGGCGAAGGCTTCAGCCTCGGCCAGCAGTCGCGCTTGCGCATCTGCATCATCCGTTGTGTTCGCTGGCAGTGTCGTCATGCCATCTCTGCCTGTTTCTCGGCCATCAATTCGCGGGCGCGCTGCAGCTCGGCGTCGGTGGGGGAGGCGGATGTCAGCGACAGGTTGAGCGCCTGCGCGAAGCCGCGCCGCATGGCGTCCGCCGCCTCGTCGAAGGCGATGGCGCGCCCGGCGACCTCGGCCAGGGTGGCGGCGCGCTCGCGCAGATGGGCGGCCAGCGTGGCGCGAGCCTCTTCGTGGGCGAAGGTGAGGTAGCGGGTGACACGCGCGATGTCGCCGGTCAGCGGCAGCGAGCCGTGCTGCAAGA
>DATAED010000104.1:0-2553 GCA_036258195.1 Ktedonobacterales bacterium | reverse complement strand
GTAGTGGCTAGTATCAACCGGCCAATGTTTAACAGTAGTGCAAGGGCGGTGCAAGTACCGGATGTGTCGTTCTGACACCTGCGCCCTCACGGCCACAACGTGTGAGCCAAAAGCAGGCAAAGTTAGCTGAGGTGGGGGCTGGGATAGATTGTCTGCGGGAAACGAAGCCTCGATTCGCGTCATCTCAAACAGGTGGCGCGACGCTGAGGCGTCTGCTCGTCGCCTAAACATCGCATCATGCAGCCTTGCGTGCGGCGACGCTGCTTCCGCTCAGCCCGCCGTCTCGCTCGGCGGCGGCGCTGGCTCGGCGGCGACCTCGGCGGCTGGCTCAGGCGCAGGCTCGGCAGCGTTTGCAGCGCTGGTGGTGGGAGGATCGGCCTCGACGACCAGGGGATACTCTTCCTCGTCGTCCTCGCCCCAGACGGGACGCGACGGCTGCTCATATTCCCGCAGGAAGCGCTTGCCCATGCGCCAGCCCAGCCGCGAGAGCGCGATGAAGATCGCCACATACACGCCGACGGTGATGAGGACAGAGAGCGCGACGCCAATGCCCCCCAGCGGATGGATTAGAAACGCGCCGACGAAGCCAAACAGGATATAGCCCAGCGGCGCCAGCAGGCAGGCGGCCATGACGCCGATCAGGCAGCCGAGGTAGCCGCCGTGCGTCGGCCAGTCGTACCCCGGCGGTGTCGCGCCACGGTAGCGCTCGTCTTCCTCCTCCACGCCGGGGGGCCTGGCCGTCGCTTCGGCTGGCTCGTCTGCAAGCTCCTCGGCTGGCTCCTCTATCGGCTCCTGCACTGGTTCCTGGAACGCCTGGATGGGTTCGTCCGCCACGTTCGCCTCGTCTCTGCTCGCTGCTGCTGCTGGCCGCTTTCGGTCGGCTCGTCTGTCGGATGGCGTCGCCACATCTGCGGGTGGGCGCGCTATCTCCTAGCATACTCCAGTTGGGGGGCCTCCGCCAATCGGCGCCCTATTGCCACCCTATTGACGCGCGCCGCATGGCGACGTGATACTATCCAGGCCTGATCGGGACCGATCGGGCGCGGCAACCAGCGAAAGGATCACCCATGTCATCTCCGAGCGCACAAACCCCTTTTGAGACACAGTTAGAGCGCTATGCGGAGCTGCTGCTGCGGCTCGGCGTCAACCTCCAACCCGGCCAGAACCTCATCCTCAATGCTGGCGCTGCGCCTGTGGAAGAAGTCGCCACAATGATGCGTCTGCTGACACGCAAGGCGTATACGATGGGCGCGCGCAACGTCATTCCGCAGTGGGATGACGCCGACATCGCCCGCACGCGCATGCTGCTTGCTCCAGAAGAAGCTCTGAGTGATGTGCAACTCTGGCGCATCCGGTGGATGGAAGAGCAGTCCGATCTGGGGAGCGCCTTCCTTTCGCTGGCCGCGCCCGACCCCGACCTGTTCGCGGGCGTCGCCACCGAGCGCCTCACGACTGCACGCCGGGCCAACGCCAGGGCCAGTGAGCGCCTGATGGCCGCGACCATGAAGCTGGCGCATCCGTGGTCGATCGGCGCGGTCGCCATCCGCGCGTGGGCGCGCAAGGTACACCCCGATCTGGGCGAAAGCGAGGCGCTGGCCGCGCTGTGGGCCTACATCTTCAAGGCGACGCGCGTCGATCAGCCTGATCCGATGCAGGCGTGGCGCGAGCACCTGACCCAACTCGCCACGCACATGAATGCGCTGAATCGCCTGCGCTTCGCGCGCCTTCATTACCGCGCGCCCGGAACCGACCTGGCGATTGACCTGCCAGTGGGGCATCGCTGGGAGGGCGGCGGCTCGACATTGCAGCGAGAGCGGCCCATCGTACCAAATATTCCCACGGAGGAAGTCTTCTCGCTGCCCGCGCGCAACGGCGTGAATGGCGTGGTCAGCGCGACCATGCCGCTGAATTACAACGGCGTGCTGATCGAGGGCATACGCCTGAAACTGGATGGTGGACGCATCGTCGAGTACTCCGCGACGAGCGGCGCCGACGCGCTGAAGAGCATCGTCGAAACGGATGAGGGGTCACACTATCTAGGTGAGGTCGCGCTGGTTCCTGCTGACTCGCCCGTCAATGTCGGCAGGCCCGTCTATAACACACTCTTCGACGAGAACGCCGCATGCCACATTGCTATCGGACGCGCCTACCCCACCTGCATCGAGGGCGGCGAGGCGATGTCGCAGGAAGAGCTGGCCGCGCACGGCGTGAACTTCAGCGATACCCACGTGGACTTCATGATCGGCTCGGCGGAGCTGGATATCGACGGCGAGACGGCCAGCGGCGAGCGTGTGCCCATCTTCCGCCGCGGCCTGTGGGCGCTGGAGTAACCTCACCCCCCAGTCTCCTCTCCCGCGAGGAGAGGGGGAGTCAGAACCAGAGCCTGCCAAACGACGTGCGCTTGCTCCGCGTCGCACGCCCTCCGGCTCCCCTCTCCCTGTGGGAGAGGGGCTGGGGGTGAGGTCGCGCCTGGTCGCCACACGCATACGCGCGTCAATGGGTTCCCCCTCCCCTGCGAGGGGAGGGGGTCAGGGGGAGAGGTTTCGTACCTCC
>DATAED010000103.1:0-3520 GCA_036258195.1 Ktedonobacterales bacterium | reverse complement strand
CCGTCAGCGACCCGCAGCGCATCTAACGCAACCACGTTCCATACGGGCGCTGCAAATGTTAGATAATGGTAGCAGATGGATGGTGGCGGACGTTGACAGCGCGACTGAGACCGCGCGCCGCCGGCGCCATCCGTAGGGCTGCGGGTTGACCCAGCGTCCTGCATCTTTCCCCATGACGACGAGAGTGAAGGCGACCGTGCCGCGACCAGCTTCCCCCTATCCCCTGCTGCGGCTGCGCCAGGGACGCGACTACACCCTTAGCCAGGGGCATCCGTGGGTGTTCTCGGGCGCTTTCCTCGATCTGCCGCGCGAGCTGCCCGCGGGGAGCGTGGTGGATGTCACCACGCACGACGGCCACTGGCTGGCGCGCGGCCACCTCAACGCCGCCAACAGCCTGGCGTTTCGCGCGCTGACCCGCGACCGCGATGAGCTAATCGACGAGGACTTCTACTTCCGGCGCATCCAGCGGGCGCAGCGGCTGCGGGCGCTGCTGCCCGCCGACGTGACCGCCTATCGCCTGATCCATGCCGAGGCGGATGGGCTGCCCGGGCTGATCGTGGATCGCTACGATCACTGGCTGGTGGCGCAGTTTCACACGGCGGGGGCCGAGGCGCAGCGCGAGATGATCATCGCAGCGTTGAGCGGCGCGCTGGGGTATGGCGTGGTCGAGGGCATCGCCACGCGCGACGACATCCGCGCCCGCGCCCGCGAGGGGCTGGTAGTGGGCGTTCCAGCGGTCGCCTGGGGGCTGGTTCCGGATGAGATCGAGATTCGCGAGCTGGGGGTGCGCTACCTCGTCGCCCCACTGACTGGCCAGAAGACCGGCTTCTTCCTCGATCAGCGCGACAAACGCGCGCGCATCGCCGAGCTGGCCCCGCACGGCGCCGCGCTGCTGAACCTCTTCGCCTACACCGGCGGCTTCGCGCTGTCCGCGCTGGCCAGGAATCCCGCGCTGCGCACGGTGAACGTCGATTCGTCGGCGCCCGCGCTGGTACAGGCGCGTCGCAACTACGCGCTGAACGGCATCGAGGTGGAAGAGCCGCGCCACCGCTTCGTCGTCAGCGAGGTCAACGCCTGGCTCCAGCGCGCCAGCGAGGAGGGCGAGCGCTTCGATCTGCTGGTGGTCGATCCGCCTGCCTTCGCCAAGAACCTCAATCAGCGCGACCGCGCGCTGCGCGCCTACGAGCAGCTCAATGCGCTGGCGCTGCGCACGCTGGCGCCCGGCGGGCTGCTGCTGACGTGCTCGTGCTCGGGCGGTGTGAACGCCGACGAGTTCGAGGGGGCGGTGCGGCAGGCGCTGGCTCGTGAGCATCGCGCTGCGCGCCTCATCAGCAGCTTCGGCCCCAGCCTCGATCATCCCACGCTGCCTGGCTTTAGCGAAGATCGCTACCTCAAGGCGCTGCTGCTCAGCGTGGATTGAGCCGGGGTAGCGGCTACCAAGTCGCGCCGAATCCGCATGCTGCGCGCCTTGACACAAGGCAGGGGCTGGTGTATCGTGATGGTGCGCTTGCGAGCGCATCATTCCCTCGCATCCCTAGGTGGGTAGCTCAATTGGCAGAGCAGTGGTCTCCAAAACCACCGGTTGGAGGTTCGAGTCCTCTCCCACCTGCCCCTGTGGCAGTAGTTTGAGCGGCTTTGAGCGATCACGCTCAAAGCCGCTTACGTATTTTGCGAGTCAACCTTGCGCATGAGAGAGACGGAGATGGCGGCTATGGGCATGCATAGCGAGCAGACATCGCAGCCCGTGGAGTTTGATGAATTCGTCAGGAACGCCCAGACAATCTTCGACGAGGTAGCCTCTGGCAAACAGATTACCGTTGAACGCGGGAATCAGATTGTGCGGCTTTCGCGGGTGCGGCAGGCCAGGAAACGCGCCCAACGGCGCTTCACTGCGGACGATCCGCTCTGGGACATTGTAGGGATTGGTCAATCCAACGGTTCAACTGATGTGTCCAGCGCCAAGCACACCTATCTAGCCGACGCGGCCGCTGACCTCCACCAGCCTGATTGACATGCCTGAGCGCATTTTTGTCGATACCTCGGCCTACTATGCGCTGACCGACGCCCGTGACGCAAACCACGCCACAGCGGTAGCTACGGCGCAGCGCCTGGCGCGCGAGGGTTGCGATCTCATCACCACAAACTTTGTCGCCGACGAGACACATACCTTGATCCTTAATCGACTCGGTCGCGATCTGGCAGAGCGCGTCCTCGACCGTCTCTCTGCCAGTTCTACTCGCATCCTTCGTGTGACCGAGCGGGATGAAACCCGCGCCCGTGAGATCATCCACCTGAATCAGGACAAGGATTATTCGCTGGTAGACGCGATCAGCTTCGCTGTGATGGAGCGGCTGCACCTTCGCCATGCGTGGACATACGACCACCACTTCACCCAATTCGGCGTGTCCCAGGCGTGACTCCCCGATATTCCTGTTCGATACCCACCGCACACTCGCCGACGACCATGCGCATCATCCTCTGTACAGAGGCGATCTCGTCGGCGTTGAAGGTGTGCGGCATGCGCAGGTAGATCGCCCGGTTACTCCGCTTTGTGTGATGATGGCGCTGAGGCGACGCGCGTTTGTTATCGCCCTGTGATGGACATGTGCCAGAATGTCGTGGTTATGCCACGCCTACTCATCGCGGGCGATTCCCGCTCTGACAGGGAGGCTAGCCATGTCCTCCGTATCATCCTATCCATCCCGGGGAGGGTTGCTGGGGCAGCCGAGCGGGCGCGCGGTCGCCGCCCTGACGTTGGGGATACTCGCCCTCGTCGCGTTTCTGCTGTTGACGCTGCCGACCGATCTGCTGCTCTTTGATCTCGCCGAGGTTCCCATCCTGGGAGCGATTGCGGCGGCTCTCTACCCATTGGCGCTGGGGCCGGGGATTCTCTTCTCGCCCATCGGCCTGCTGCTGGCGATTGCCGCCATCGTGGTTGGGGGGCGTCGCGCACGCGGCCCGTCGGCCACGCCCGCCCGCGTGGGAGCGCTGCTGGGCTGGGTGGTGATCGCGCTCGATGTGCTGAGCCTTGGCCTGATCATCCTCTCGTTCCAGGGGGTTCTGAAGCCGCTGATCTGACTCGCGTCGCTGCGCTCAGCCGCCGACGACCGCGCGCATCATCCCCTGGACGAAGGTGATCTCATCGGCGTTGACGGTGTGCGGCATGCGCGGATAGATGCGCGTCGTCACATCGCCACCCAGCCGCTGGAGCGCCGCGGCGGTCAGCTCCACCCGCGCCAGCGGCACGTGTGGATCGACATCGCTGCTGCCGATGAAGACGGGCGTCCCGGCCAGGCTGCCGGGGTAGTCGCGCGGGGCGTCGTCGGGGCCGATCAGCCCGCCCGTCCAGCCGACGACGCCCGCGTAGCGGCGCGCGCGGCGGGCCGCGTACTCCAGCCCCAGGCACGCGCCCTGCGAGAAGCCCAGAATCATCACCTGCTCCGGCGCGACGCCCGCCGCGGCGATGTGGCTGAGCGCCCTGTCGAGCAGCGCCAGCGCGGATGAGAGGTACGGCTCGTTG
>DATAED010000102.1:0-9625 GCA_036258195.1 Ktedonobacterales bacterium | reverse complement strand
CGCTTCCAGCGGCTGGGATAGCGTGGCGAGTGGGCTGGCGGGCAACTCTTCCAGCAAGTCTCTTGACCCTCACGTTACGTCATGGTTTAGAGTCTCCCGTGGAGGCAAACTGAGATGAGCTATACCGTTGGGAAGATCGCGCGGATCGCCAGCGTGACCGTGCGCACCCTGCATCATTACGATGATACCGGTCTGCTGCGTCCCAGCCAGCGGCTCGGTTCCGGCTATCGCAGCTACTCCGACGACGATCTGGAGCGCTTGCAGACCATTCTCTGCTACCGCCAGTTGGGCTTCCCGCTGGATGAGATCAGAACGCTGCTCGATAGCCCTGACATTGACCCGCTGGAGCTGCTGCGACGCCAGCGTCTGCTGCTCGTCCAGCGAGTGGATGAATTGCAACAGATGGTTGCGACCGTTGAAAAATTGATGGAGGCGCGCGCAATGGGCATCAATCTCGATCCCAAGGATTATCTGGAGGTCTTTGGTGATTCCGACCATGCTAAATATCACGAAGAGGCCGAGCAGCGATGGGGCGAGACAGAACCCTGGAAGGAGTCGCAGCGACGCGCCGCGAGCTACACCAAGGCCGACTGGAAGCGCATCCAGGCTGAGCAGGCTGCGCTGGAGCAGGAGCTGGCCGCCGCGCTGGCCGCTGGCCTCGCCGCCGATAGCCCGCAGGCGATGGCGCTGGCCGAGCGCCACCGCGCCGCGCTGGAACGCTGGTTCTATAGCTGCGGCTATGAGATGCATCGCGAGCTGGGCGACCTGTACGTCAACGACCCGCGCTTCGAGGCGCATTACACCAAAGTCGCGCCCGGGCTGGCCGCCTACCTGCGCGACGCCATCTACGCCAACGCCGCGCATCACGAGAGCTAGCGCCGCTGCCGTACGCTCTGGGAGCGTACGGCAGCGCGTATGGGAAAGGGGCCAGGTGACCATGCAGGCGCCCGAGGTTTCGCGTGCGACGGCTGCGGCCACGTCGATCGCCTCATCACTTGGCCTGACCGTCGACGACGCGATCGTGCTGCAGAACTCGAACAAGCTCACGCTGCGTCTGCTGCCCTGTGACGTGTTGGCCCGGGTGCAGCCTGGAGCGCCTGGAGCGCCTGGAGCGCCTGGAGCGCGTCAGGCTGCACAGTTCGAAGTCGAGCTTGCTCAGCGGCTCGCCGCATCGGGGAGCCCTGTGGCTGCTCTTGAGCGTCGAGTGGATCCACGGGTCTATGAGCGTGATGGCTTCGTGGTCACGCTGTGGACCTACTACGAACCTGTGGCGCCTGGGGAGGCGGCGCCAGCCGACTACGCCAGTGCGCTCGAGCGGTTGCATGCCGGAATGCGCACGCTTGATGTCCCGACGCCGCACTTCACGGATCGCGTTGAGGAAGCGCAACAACTCGTTGCGAGCCGTGACCATACGCCAGCGCTCGCCGACGCGGACCGGGATTTCCTCGGCGACACGCTCCGCAGCCTGAGACGAGTAATCAGCGACCATGGCGCCGCTGAGCAGCTCCTGCACGGTGAGCCGCACCCAGGCAACGTGCTCACCACGCAGTACGGGCTGGTCTTCATCGACCTCGAGACGTGTTGCCGTGGGCCGGTCGAATTCGATGTTGCCCATGCGCCCGACGCGGTCAGCGAGCACTATCTGGGTATCAATCAAGGCTTAGTGCGCGAGTGTCGGCTCCTTGTGCTGGCGATGGTCACCGCGTGGCGCTGGGATCGCGACGACCAATTCCCCAATGGGCGCCAGCTAGGCGCGGAGTGGCTCAGCCAACTGCGGGCAGCGCTCGATCGCGCGGGACTTCAATGACTCCCTTGACTTCACTCTGACCGCGATGATAGAATTATGACCGTGCAGTCAAATGTAAAATATCGCGACCAGAGCATGACGTTACAGTTCGATCCGGAGAGCCAGCCGGAGAAAGTCAGGAGCCAGATGACCGCGTTCTCAGACGCGCCCTCGCTGAAAGAGCGCCAGCGACAGGAACGCGAGGGATTGATCTTGCGCGCTGCCTCAGAGTTGTTCGCCGAGCAAGGTTATCATGCCACCTCGCTCGAAGATATTGCTGCCCGTGTGGGCATTGCCAAAGGCACGATCTATCTGCACTTCGACAGCAAAGATGATCTGGTGATTGCGCTGATGAAGCAGGGGTTCACCTCCTACGTCAAGGCGCTCGAAAATGCGCTGGAGAGCGCCAGCGAACCGCGCGACAAGCTACGCGCGGTGATCGAGCACTTCACCTCCACTGCGGCCAATGAAGGCTACCTGACGTGGGCGGCGATGATGCGCACGCCCGCCATCATGAGCCGCATGGGCGAGCTGCGCGAGCAGATACACCAGCAGTGGGATCGCCCGCGCCAACTGCTCGCAGAGGCCATCGACGAGGGCAAGGCCACAGGCGACTTCGACCCGCAGCTCCCCACCGCCATGATCTCCGCGCTGCTAACGAATCTGCTCAACCCGCACACCTACCGCCAGTTGCTCACCGAGCAATCACTCTCGAATGAGGAGATTACGGCTGCGTTGAAGCGCTTCTTCTTCCGAGGCATCGCCGCCACGCCAGAATGTCCCCCCAGTGGCTAGCGCGCCACGCGCCCGGCTGGCCCCGGCCCACAGTGGCCCACAGCGATTCGTGACGACACACGTCCAGATGCTGCCTGATGCTGCATCCTCGCCCCGCTTCCACCATCCACACGCCTCGGGGCTCCATTCCTGGAGAGAGACAACATGATACGGTTGTTCCGCTTCCTCAAGCATTACATCGGCATGATCCTGCTGGTGTTTCTGTTGGTCTTCGTGCAGAGCATGGCCAACCTCTATCTGCCGACGCTGCTGGCTGACATCATCAACAACGGCATCGTCAAGAACGACCAGAACTACATCCTGCGTGAGGGTGGCATCATGCTGCTCGTCACGCTCGGTGGCGCCATCGCCGCGATCATCTCGGCGTACTTCGCCGCGCATGTCGCGGTTGGCTTCGGGCGCGACGTGCGCGCCAAGCTCTTCACGCATGTCAGCAAGTTCTCGCTGCACGAGTTCGACCAGGTCGGCACGGCCTCGATGATCACCCGCACCACCAACGACACCAATCAGGTGCAGACGGTGCTGCTCATCATGCTCAGCATGCTCATCAGCGCGCCGATGATGGCGATTGGCGGCATCATCCTTGCCTACCAGCAGGACGCCACCCTCACATGGACGCTGGCCGCTGCGATTCCCGTGCTGGTGATCGTCATCCTGCTGGTGATGACCAAAGCCATCCCGCTCTTCCAGATCATGCAGGTCAAGATCGACAAGGTTAACCTGGTGCTGGACGAAGGGCTGACCGGCGTGCGTGTCATCCGCGCCTTTGGCCGCGAGCCGCGTGAGGAGCAGCGCTTCGACTTCGCCAACCTCGACCTGACCAACACCTCCATCTCGGTCTATCGGCTGACAGCGATCCTCTTCCCGTTCATGATGCTGGTGCTGAACCTGACCACCGTGGCCATTTTCTGGTTCGGCAGCAACCTGGTCAACTCAAACGACATGCAGGTCGGCGCGCTGATCGCCTTCTTGCAGTACGCCATGCAGATTCTCTTCGCCTTCCTGATGCTCTCGATGATGTTCATCTTCCTGCCGCGCGCCGCCGCTTCGGCCAAGCGCATCAACGAAGTGCTGGATATCAAGCCCGAGATCAACGACGCCGACTCGACCCGTGAGGCTGCCAACCAGCAAGGCGTGGTAGAGTTCCGCGACGTGACGTTCAGCTACCCCGGCGCGGAGGAGCCTGCGCTCTCGCACATCTCCTTCACCGCGCGCCCCGGCCAGGTGACGGCCATCATCGGCGGCACAGGCGCGGGCAAGTCCTCGCTCGTCACGCTCATCCCGCGCTTCTACGATGTGGAGAGCGGCGCTGTGCTGGTGGACGGCGTGGATGTGCGCGAGCAGGCGCAGGAAGCGTTGCGCGCCAAGATCGGCTTCGTGCCGCAGCGCGCGGTGCTCTTCTCCGGCACCATCGAAGAGAACATCCGCTACGGCAAAGACGGCGCCACCGCAGACGAGATACGCCACGCGGCGCAGATCGCCCAGGCGACCGAGTTCATCGACGACATGCCGCAGGGCATGCAGACGGTCATCGCACAGGGCGGCACGAACGTCTCAGGCGGCCAGAAGCAGCGGCTCTCGATTGCCCGCGCGCTGATCCGCAAGCCTGAAATCTACATCTTCGACGATACGTTCTCGGCGCTCGACTACACCACCGACGCCAACCTGCGCGCCGCGCTCAAAGGCGAGACGAACAACGCCACGGTGGTGATCGTCGCCCAGCGTGTCAGCACGATTCTGGAAGCCGATCAGATCCTGGTGCTGGATGAAGGCAAGTTGGCCGGCGTCGGCACGCACCGCGACCTGATGGAGACGAACGAGGTCTACCGCGAGATCGTGCTGTCGCAGCTCTCGCTTGAGGAGGTTGCATGAACGCGAATCGAGGAGGACGCCCCGGAGGGATGGGGCGTGGCCCGATGGGCGGTGGCGGGCCCATGGCTGGCCTCGGTATGACCGGGGCGAAGGCCAAGAACTTTCGCGGCACGCTCTTCCGTCTGATGAGCTACTTCAAGCCAGAGCTGTGGAAGTTGCTGATCGTGCTGGTCGCTGCGGTCATCGGCACCGTCTTCAATGTCATCGGCCCGAAGGTGCTGGGCCTGGCGACCACGCGGCTGTTCGATGGCGTGATCGCGAAGTACAAGTATGGGTATGAGATTGCCGCTCTCAAGGCGCATAACCTGCCGCTTACCACCGCTGGCGCGGCTCCTTCGATTGACTTCAACTACATCGGCGAGATGATGTTGATCCTGCTGGGTCTGTATGTGACCAGCTCGATCTTCAGCTACATCCAGCAGTACACGATGGCGGGCGTCTCACAGCGCGTGGTGTACAACATCCGGCGCCAGGTCGAGGAGAAGCTGGGCCGCCTGCCGCTGCGCTACTACGACACGCAGACCCACGGCGAGGTTATGAGCCGCGCGGTCAACGACATGGACAATATCAGCAACACGCTTCAGCAGAGCCTGGCGCAGTTCGTCACCTCGCTGGTGACGGTCATCGGCGTGATCGTGCTGATGCTCTCGATCAACTGGATTCTGACACTGGTGACGCTGGTGACGCTGCCGATCAGCATCGGCGTAACGATCATCGTCGCCAAGCGTTCGCAGCGCTACTTCTCGGCGCAGCAGAAGGCGCTGGGCGAGCTGAACGGCCATGTCGAGGAGATGTTCACCGGGCATCGCATCGTCAAGGCGTTCGGGCGCGAGCGGCAGTCCATCGAGTCGTTCGACGCGATGAACGACGACCTGTACAAGGCCGGCTGGCGTGCGCAGTTCGTCTCCGGCATGATCTTCCCGCTGATGATGTCGATCGGCAACCTGGGCTTCGTCGGCGTCGCAGTGGTCGGCAGTGTGCTGGTGACACAGGGTACGGTGGCCATCGGCGACGTGGTAGCGTTCATCCAGTATGCGCGCCAGTTCTCGCAGCCCATCACCCAGCTCGCCAGCTTCTCGAATACCATCCAGCTCGCCATCGCGTCGGCGGAACGCATCTTCGAGCTGCTCGACGAGCAGGAGCAGGTTCCAGAGACGGTCGAGGCCGACATCACGGCGCCACAGGGGCATGTCGAGTTCCAGCATGTCTCGTTCAGCTACAAGCAGGACGAGCCGCTGATCGTGGACATGAATATCGAGGCGAAGTCGGGCCAGACGGTGGCCATCGTCGGGCCGACCGGCGCTGGCAAGACCACACTCGTCAACCTGCTGATGCGCTTCTACGAGCTAGATAGCGGGCGCATCCTGGTAGATGGCGTGGACATCACGAAGCTGCCGCGCGCCGAGCTACGCCAGATGTTTGGCATGGTGCTGCAGGACACGTGGCTCTTCAACGGCACGATCCGCGACAACATCGCCTACGGGCGCGAGGACGCCAGCGAGATCGAGGTCATCCAGGCGGCGCGCACCGCCCAGGCCGATCACTTCATCCGCACGCTTCCGGAGGGCTACGACACCGTCCTCAACCAGGAGGCATCGAACCTCTCGCAGGGCCAGAAGCAGTTGTTGACCATTGCCCGCGCGGTACTGGCTAACCCACCGATCCTGATTCTGGACGAGGCGACCAGCAGCGTTGACACTCGCACCGAGGTGTTGATCCAGCAGGCCATGCTGGAGCTGATGAAGGGCCGCACGAGCTTCGTCATCGCGCACCGCCTGTCGACGATCCGTGGCGCCGATCTCATCCTGGTGATGAATCACGGCACGATCGTGGAGCAGGGCACGCACGATGAGCTGCTGGCGCGCGGCGGCTTCTACGCCGACCTCTACAACAGCCAGTTCGCGGCGCGCGGCGCGGTCGAAGAGGCTGTCAGCTAGCGCTGGCCCCCACCCCAACCCCTCCCCCGCTGCGGTGGGGGAGAGGCTTTGGGTTTCGGTGACCGTTCGTTGCGGCGGGAGCAGGGCTTTCCGGCTCCCCCTCTCCTCGCGGGAGAGGGGGTTGGGGGGTGAGGTTCCACATGACTGACTCATCGGACGACCAGAACGCCACACGCGCTAGTTACAACCACATCGCCAGCGCCTACGCCGACCACTTTGCCGATGAGTTCGACCACAAGCCGCTGGAGCGGCGTTTGCTGGCCGAGTTCGCCGCCAACACGCCGGGGCTGATCGCCGATGTCGGCTGCGGGCCGGGGCAGGCGGCGGCTTATCTCAATAGTTGTGGCGCCGACGTAGTCGGCATTGATCTGGCCGATGAGATGGTCGCGCAGGCGCGGCGGCTGCATCCGGCGCTGCGCTTCGAGCGGGCCGACATGCGCGCGCTGCCCTTTGCCGATGGCACGTTGGCTGGGATCGTGGCGCTCTACTGCCTCATCCATCTCACGCCAGACGAGATTCCCGCCGCACTGGCGGAGTTTCGGCGAGCGCTGCGGCCCGGCGGCGCGCTGCTGGTGAGCTTCCACATCGGCGAGGAGACGCGCCATGTGGAGGAGATGCTGGGCGAGGCGGTCAACCTCGACTTCCGCTTCTTCACGCCCGCCGCTATGAGCCGGTGGCTCACCGCTGCGGGCTTCAGCGTGGCGCAGGTGATCGAGCGCGAGCCGTATCCTGAGATCGAGGTACAGACGCGGCGCGCGTACATCCTGGCCAGCGCGCCAACCCCAAAAGCCTCAGATCGGTAAACATAATGCGTAGTGATGTGAGGCTATTGTGACGCCCAAGCCCAGCATGCACTCAAGTGCAAGTCGACGGCGACTCAAGTGCGCATGGAGGAACACCCAGGCCGCATGGATTCTGCGTTTAGACGGTGGTACTGCTCGTGATGCAGACGTATAATCGAAGCGAGTATTCTGAGGTCGTCTGGAGCGACGTGGCTCTCGGCGATGCGCTTATGGACGTGTTGAGCGCGGGCTGATGGGTCACGAAATGGTCACAAAGCGGCCATCTGCGTCCAGACGAATGACCTCCAAGGAGACGAATGCCAGTGGTAAATCGCATACTCGATACGATTGACTCCCCGGCCCAGCTCAAGCAACTTACCCCCACCGAGCTGGCGCGGCTCGCCGCTGAGATCCGGCAGGAGATCATCGAAGCTGTCTCGCTCCGTGGAGGCCACCTCGCGCCGAATCTGGGCGCTGTCGAGTTGACGCTGGCGCTGCACATCGCCTTCAACGCGCCGCGCGACTTGCTGGTCTGGGACATCGGCCATCAGGCCTATCCGCACAAGCTGGTGACGGGGCGGCGCGACAATTTCCGCTCGCTCAAGACCCTCGGCGGCATCTCTGGTTACCTGCGCCGCGCCGAGAGCGAGTACGACGCCTTTGGCGCCAGCCACGCCAGCACCAGCATCTCGGCGGCGCTGGGCATGGCCGTCGCGCGCGACCTGAACGGCGAGGACTTCAATGTCGTCGCCGTCATCGGCGATGGCGCGCTGACTGGCGGCATGGCGCTCGAAGCCATCAACCACGCTGGCTCGCTGCACAAGCGCCTCATCATCGTGCTGAATGACAACGACAAGAGCATCTCAGACAATGTCGGCGCGCTGCACTCCTATCTCAGCCAGATCCGCGAAAACGCCAACGTGCGTCGCTTCAAAGATGTCGCCAGCAAGAGGCTCGATCATGCCCCCGGTGGCGCGATTGCCAAGCAGGTCGCCCGGCGCGCCACCCGCAGCGCCAAAGAGTTCGTGCTGCCCAGCAAGAGTGGCGTGATCTTCGAGGAGCTGGGCTACACGTTCCTTGGCCCCTTCGATGGCCACAACATCCAGCAGATGGTGGATGTCTTCAAGAACGCGCAGCAGATCGAGGGGCCGATCATCGTCCAGGTGGTGACGCAGAAGGGGCGTGGCTGCGACTTCGCCGAGGCCGACCCCACCAAATACCACGGCCCCGGCGCCTATGATCTGCAAACTGGCGAGTTGAAGAAGAAGCCCGGTGAGCCGCCGAAGTATCAGGCGGTCTTCGGCGAGACGCTGGTGGAGCTGGCCCGCCGCGACCAGCGCATCGTCGGCATCACGGCGGCGATGTCCGAAGGCACCTCGCTCAACATGCTGCAAAAGGCCCTTCCGGAGCGCTTTTTCGATGTCGGAATCGCCGAGCAGCACGCCGTCACCTTCGCAGCGGGGCTGGCATGCGGCGGCATGAAGCCCGTCGCCACCATCTACTCCACCTTCCTGCAGCGCGGGTACGACCAAGTGATCCACGATGTCTGCGTGCAGAATCTGCACGTCGTCTTCCCGATGGATCGCGCCGGGCTGGTGGGCGAAGATGGCCACACACAGCAGGGCGTCTTCGACATCGCCATGCTGCGTACACTGCCCAACATGAAGCTGATGGCGCCCAAAGACGAGAACGAGCTACGCCACATGCTCTACACCGCGCTCAACCTCGATGGCCCGGTCGCCCTGCGCTACCCGCGCGGCGGTGGCCTGGGCGTGCCGCTGGACGAAGAGCTACAGATGCTGCCCGTCGGCAAGATGGAGCTGCTGACGCCACAGGATGAGATCGAGCGCAGCGAGGTGGCGATTCTTGGCTATGGCCATATGGTCGCGCTCGTGCAACAGGCCCAGCAGGAGTTGCTGGCGGAGGATGGCATCCGCGCGGTGGCGGTCAATGCCCGCTGGGCCAAGCCGCTGGATGAAGAGATGATCGTGCGACTGGCGAAGGCGACTGGTCGCCTCATCACCATCGAAGATGGCGTGGAGGCGGGCGGCTTCGGCAGCGCCGTGCTGGAGCTGCTCAACGCGCGCGGCCTGCTGGGCGAGGTCAAGCTGGAGATCATCGGCCTGCCCGACAAGTTCATCGAGCATGGCGCGGTCTCCATCCTGCGCGAGCTGTACGGGCTGTCCTCTGGCCACATCAAGCAGGCCGCGCGCGATCTGGTCGGCGCGCGCCACGTCGTGGCCAAGCCCGATACCGGCGTCATCGCGTAGAGACGACCTCACCCCCCAGCCCCCTCTCCGACAGGGCGAGGGGGAGCCGGAACGCCACTCCGCATAGACTTCGTAAGCCCAAAGCCCCACTCCCGCCGCAGCGGGGGAGGGGTCGGGGTGGGGGCTACCGGCATTGATGAGCGCGGCGCTTCCTACGTCCCGGCGAATGTCACCATCGTGCTA
>DATAED010000101.1:0-6437 GCA_036258195.1 Ktedonobacterales bacterium | reverse complement strand
CCACACGCGCCAGCATCATTGGATCAATGTCATCGCGCGCAGGGCCTAGCTCCGGGAACTGGGCCGATCAATGATCCAGAGCCAGCTTCCGTCCGGCTGGCGCTGGGCCACCTCAGCGGTGACATCGCCGCTGGTCAGGCGTGTTGCGGTGAGCGCCAGGTCACCGTTGCGCAGGGTGGGCAATTGCTGGCCCGGCTCGAACTGCGGCTTCGTTGCGAGCAATTGTTCATAGACCGCATGGATCGCCTGCCGCCCAATCGTCATCTGCCCGGATGGAAAGGCCAGTACAGCGGCAGGCGCGTAGAGGGCAGCCAATCCCTCTGCATCACCAGCATTCGCCCGCTCGACAAAGAAACGCGCCAGCTCCTCTGGCTGCTCAGCAAATCTACGACCGCCTGTCATCATCTGCCCCTTTCTCCCGCTCTACCCAACATTCCACCGCATCCTAGCACGCTACACAGCCTGCTTGGACAGGTGTTAATCCCGACGAGAGTCCTGCTCACTACCCGTTCGTTTGACCGACGTTGGTATACTGGCGACGTGCGTTGAACACAAGCGCAGGCGGACAGGACTGAGCGCCGCGCGATGCAGGGTAGAGGAGTGCGCGTGACGTACCCACGGAGCCGCGAGGGCGCCGCGCCAAAGACCGTCCCACTCGAAGACCTGGCGCTCTCAGACCGCGAAAGCGTCTTCCACGCGCCGCGCGCAGGCGATGTGGCGCTGCTGGGCGTGCTGGTGGTGGTGCTGCTCGGCTGTGGCGCCTGGATCTGGCGACAACTCGGCGTCGATAGCGAGGGTGGGCGGGCCTTCTTCTTTGGCCTGCTGCTGATCTGCGTCTACTGGTGCGTCCTCGTCTACACCCTCAAGCTCTCGCTCTCGGTGCGCGTCAGCCCGCGCAGCGTCAGCGTGGGACGCGGCCCCTGGCGCGTGGAGATTCGCTGGATCGAGCTGACCCGCCTGATGGAGCGCATGCAGACGCTGGATGGCCGACGCTATCGCTGGGTGATTGCCGTGGCGCGCGACGGAAGACGTATCAGCGTGCGCGAGGATGGCGTCGGCGACTACGCGCGCTTCCGCCGCGAGGTCTACGAGCGCTACCGACTCTGGCGCGACCACGGTGGCACCTGGGGCGCCACGGGCAGCGGGCCGTTTGTCGCGCGCGAGATGGTGCACGATGAGGCGCAGTGGTGGGCAGTTGGCGCGCTCATGATCGCGCTGCCGGGCCTCTACTTCACCCTGCTGCTGCCCGAAACGAATCCTCTGGGCTACGCGCTGCTGGCGTGCGCCGTGGCCTGTCTGGTGATGCTGGCGCGCGCCTTCCTGCTGCGCCAGACCTATACCATCGAGCGGCCCTACATTGAGACGCGCTCAGCGCTCAAACGCACGCGCCTCACCTGGAGCGAGATCACCAAGGTCGAGCGCGCCCGGCATCCGGTCGGCGGGATCATCCTTGCGGTGGTGGCGCTGGGGCGGCTCACGCTGAGACTGGCCTCGCGCAGCGACACAGGCATCCGCAGTTTCGCCTGGTCGCCGCGCGTACCCGAGTATCTGGTACTGCGCGGCGGTGGACGCCAGGCGCGCATCAAGCTGCACCGCCTGATGCAGCCCGATGAATTGCTCGCCTGGATCGAGTTCTACGATCAGGTGCGCCGCTCCAGCGCCGCCTCGCGCACTCGCCCCGTCAGCGGGCCGCTCAGTCAGCCGCTGGCAGGCGCTCGCACGACCTCTGGGCCAAAATCTGCGCCGCTCTCGGGGCCGATCACGGCGCGAACATCGGCTGGCCCAGCGCCAGCGGCGGGGCGTAGCGCGACATCTGGCCCGATCAGCTCGCCCAATCTGACGCCCGATATGTCGGGCGCGTCGGGGCCGCTGGATCCGTGGGGCGCCGGACGCCAGGGCGAGCCGACGATCTCGCAGCCCACCGCACAGCCCACCGCGCCGCGCACCCTGAAGACGCCTTTCGTAGCGCCGCGCCCGCCGACCACCCCGCGCCTGCCCGACCTGCCACCCGTCGCCGCAGAGGAGACGTCTGCGGCATTCGATCAGCCGACAGCGCGCGCCCACGTGACTGGGCATGCCGCCAGCCACAGCCAGGACGACGCCTGGCTACGCGAGACGAATGCCCAACCCAGCGTCCGCGCCGGTCACTTCCAGGATCACCTCCAGCCATCGGCGGCCACGCCAGAGCCATGGGGCCAGCCCGACGCCGTGCCGCATGTTCCCATGCCACCGCCCACGGTTCCACACGCGCCACCGGGGCCGCCGCCCTGGGAGACCAACCAGCGCTGGAACGCTAACCCGCCAGCCCATCACGACGATCACCAACATGATCGCTTCGAGCAGACGGAGCCGTTCGAGCCTGCCGCCGCATTCGAGCCGTCCGAGCCGTTCGACGAGCGCTATCCTGACGAAGACGAGGCGCCCGCCGACGAGATGGAGTCAGCGCCGCACGCGCCCTGGCATGAGGACGGCTGGCAGCCGCCGATCCTGCCGCGCTTCGGCCCCCAGCGCGACGAGGATTCCGGGCAGCGGTAGCCGTGCGGCGCGGCGCGACCTCTCCCCCTGCCCCCCTTCCCCTCCAGGGAGGGGGAACCTGGCGCAAGCGTTGTGGCGATGGGCCAGCGATGCAATCGCTCACCCGCAGGCGCAAAATGCAGCGCAGCCACCACGCTTCCGAAAGCCCCTCTCCCCGTGGGAGAGGGGTTTGGGGTGAGGTCGCGCCTGGTCACTCCCACCACACCGCCTGCCATGCAAACTCCCCTCACCCTCTGGGAGAGGTTCCGCCCGCCCACTCAGTACTGGACAGGCGAACTCCAACCGACTACTATAGGCGCACGTATTTCTGTTTGGCGAGTCCCGATGGGCGAGCTGCAACCGAGCCTGCGAGTGGTTGGCTCTGGATCCATCACACTGCACGAAAGGGAGCGCCGAGATGCCATCATCACAGGATCACAATACCGACGTCACCTCCAAGATCAACGCCTTTCAAGCCTTCGCGCATCTGCCCCGCACGATGAAGGTGGCCGCTGCAACCATGCGCGATGAACGGGTCAGCATCGTGCCAAAGATTCTCTTCATCGGCAGCATTGTCTTCGTGCTGGCCGCCCTGCTCACCCCGGAGGCGCTGGCCGAGTTTGTCGCCGTCATCCCCGGGCTGGGCGATGTGCTGGCGCTCGCGGGGCTACCCATAGATGGCGTGATCGACTGGCTGGCGTTGGGCATCACGGCGCTCAACATGATGAAGCTCTTCCCGCAGCACATCGTCAACGAGCATTTTGATGAGGTGGTGGCGAAGGGCAAGCCGACCGGCCACATCGTCGACGCCGACCCTGTGCACTAGCGCATCGTCTGGCAGCGTTCGCGCCCTGTCGCCGGGGTGATCTGGCGGCAGGGCGCGTGTAGCAAGCATGCGCTGAGATCGCATTGGCGGCGTATTGAGGAGAGCGCAGGAGTGCGCGTGCATCGAGTCTTGCGGGCGGCGCTGCCCCTGGCGCTGCTGGGCGCGCTGGCGCTGGCGACGCTGGCGGGCTGCGGATTCCATCCCGGCGGCGACCAGATCGCCTATCTGAGCGGCGACCAGCTCTGGGTCGCCAACCCCGACGGCTCCAATCCTCGCCAGCTCACGCCGCGCCAGACTATCAGCTTCTCGTGGTCGCCCGATCACCATGAGCTTGTCTTTCGCTATGGCGCCAGCGTCGGCGCGCCCCCACTGCCAGGCGCCACCTGGGCCGCGCCAGAGAGCGTCTCGGATCTGGCCGTCACCAGCATCAGCGGCGGCTCCCCCACGCAGATCACGCCGACCGCGCGCGACCAGGCGCGTAGCGACGCCTGGTGGGATACGCAGGGCAATCGCCTGCTCTACCGCGAGTACACCCCC
This sequence comes from Ktedonobacterales bacterium, assembly GCA_036258195.1. Classification (GTDB taxonomy): domain Bacteria; phylum Chloroflexota; class Ktedonobacteria; order Ktedonobacterales; family JADMIN01; genus JAKAIY01. Next base: position 2,560 of record DATAED010000101.1, on the reverse strand, counting down.
GGCGCAGGCGGCATCGCCGCAGCCTACTTCGAGTCGCAGAACGACCAGCCCGTCGGCATCGCGCGCAAAGTCGTGCTTGCGGCGGCGACCCTGCCAACCCTCTCGCCCGATGGCTCTCAGGTCGCCGTAATCGACCCCGATGGCGCGCTACGTCTCGGCCCTGCCGCACAGCCCGGCGCCATCATCGCGCAGGATGCGCTGATCCGGCTGGTGGGCAGCGATCGGCCTGCGCGCATCCTCTGGCGCCCCGGCCACGACGCGCTGCTGTATCCTAGCGCCGGGCCAGATGACACCACAACGACCCTCACGCTGCTCGACCTCGCCAGCCACACCAGCCGCCACATCACCAGTGTCGGCGGGCTGCGCGATGTCGCCTTCTCGCCCGATGGCGCGCTGCTGCTGCTGGCCACGCCGACGGGCTACACGATCTGGCCGATGGATGGGCAGGCGCCGCGCGCCGTCATCGCCGAGAGCGATCCGCTGGCGCAGGCCTCCTGGTCGCCCGATGGCCGCTGGCTGCTGGTAGAGGACCACAGCGGCGCGCGGCTGATCCGCACGAGCGACTGGAGCGTTGCGGCGACCCTCGCCTACACCAGCCCGCTCGCCGAGCCGACGCTGAGCGACACGACGCTCTGGCGACCCGCCGCCAGCAGCCCGTGGAGCGCCGATAGCGCCGCCTTCGCCTTCGCCAGCGGCCCCGCGACCTGGCAGGGCCAGCCGCTACCCACCCCGGCCAATGGCGCCACGGCGGGCCTCTACACTCAGCATGTCACGAGCAGCGCGGCGCAGGGCGCGCCCATCCTCATCGCCAGCGGCGTCATCTCATCCCCCGGCTGGAGCTATCCCGACCCCTCCACCACGCTCTTGCAGGCGGCAGCGTAGCCCCCTTCCCGCAAAACGGAGGGGGCCAGCCCACCATGAAAGCATCATGGGACTGCATAGCATCGAGGGTTGCCACGGAGCGATATTCAGCGGGACGCCCTATCTTTGGTCGTAGTGCGCCCGGGCGCGGTCTCTCACTGAGCGCTCTCATCGACTTGCCACAGATCGCTTTCGCGCTTGTGTGCGCTCATATAGGCGTCAGCCTGCTCGGTCTGCTCAGCGGTGGGGTCTTCGTCATCCTTTACCCAGAAATAGCCTGGCCATAGCTCGATCCAAGGCATGTCAATCAAGACTGGGGCGAGGCAAAAGGGGCAGCGGCGCGCTGCGTCATACCGATAGCGCCCGCCACATGAGCAGGGCTTGAGGCGCCCCTCGATCAGCCGCAGCAAAGCCTTGGTCTGTGGCCAACCAGGTTGGAGCGTTCCTTCCTCGCGTATCCGGTCAGCGAACGCGAGCGTCCCCGAATCGTAGTAGCTCACCTCTACGCAATTTGCGCATTGGTCGCAGTAGAGCAAATAATCGTCACCAAATGGCGAGTGATCCACGCGAAAGAGCGCCTGCTGGCAGGATGGGCAAGGGAAGACTTCGGCATGCAGCCAATTGTCGTCAGGCTCGTCCGCCATCAGGCGCTCCTCGCTCGCTAGCGACTCGTTACTCCTCTGGCAGCATGGGGATCTTCACCCCGCGCTCGCGGGCGACCTTGATGGCCTCCGAATAGCCCGCGTCGGCGTGGCGGATGACGCCCATGCCAGGGTCGTTGGTCAGCACGCGCTTCAGCTTCTCCGCCGCTTCGTCAGTGCCATCAGCCACGATGACCACGCCCGCATGCAGCGAATAACCGATGCCGACGCCACCACCGTGGTGATACGACACCCACGACGCGCCGCCCGCCGTGCTCACCAGCGCATTCAGGATCGGCCAGTCGGCGATGGCGTCGGAGCCGTCGCGCATGGCCTCCGTCTCGCGGTAGGGCGAGGCCACCGAGCCGGAGTCGAGGTGGTCGCGGCCAATCACGATCGGCGCCTTGACCTCGCCGCGCCGCACCAGCTCGTTGAAGGCCAGCCCGGCCTTGTCGCGCTCGCCATAGCCCAGCCAGCAGATGCGCGCGGGCAACCCCTGGAAGTGGATGCGCTCCTGCGCCATCTTGATCCAGCGGGCCAGCGAGGCGTTTTCGGGGAAGAGCCGCAGCAACTCTTCATCGGTGCGGCGGATGTCCTCCGGATCGCCGGAGAGCGCCACCCAGCGGAACGGCCCCTTGCCCTCGCAGAACAGCGGGCGGATGAAGGCGGGCACGAAGCCGGGGAAGTGCAGCGCATCCTCCACGCCCACCCGCAGCGCCTGCCCGCGCAGATTGTTGCCGTAGTCGAAGACCACCGCGCCCATCTCGTCGAAGTCCAGCATCGCGCGGACATGCTCGGCCATGGAGGCGAGCGAGCGCCGCTCGTACTCCACCGGATCAGATGCGCGCAGCGCCGCCGCCTGCTCCAGCGTCAGCCCGGCGGGAACGTAGCCGTTGAGCGCATCGTGGGCGGAGGTCTGGTCGGTCACGAGCTCCATGTGCACGCCGCGTTTGACGATCTCCGGGAAGACCTCCGCCGCGTTGCCCAGCAGCCCGATGCTGCGCCCGATGCCCTGCGCCCTGTACTGCTCGGCGCGCTTGAGCGCTTCATCCAGATCC
>DATAED010000100.1:0-22128 GCA_036258195.1 Ktedonobacterales bacterium | reverse complement strand
CGGCGCTCGCCATCGCTGACGGTGACCTCCCACTCGCCCGCCAGGCAGAAGAAGAACTGTCGCGCTGGCGATGGGTGTGGCTCGCCGTACCAGCCCGCGGCGGGCGCCAGGAAGGTGACGCGCGTGGCGGGCGTGAACGGCGAGGTCGCCATCGGCGCCGCTGGAGGCGCAAACTGGATCAGCCGCATGTCGATGGTCGCCGAAGCGAAATGCGTCTCACCCGCCTCATCGCTGTAGATGCGTGTGTACTGCATACGATCTCCCTTTCCCCACTACCGCACATGCAGTATGCGCTGTCATTTCGGCTGCTCAACCAGCGCAAACCAGCGTGGCGTCGGGCCATTGGTGGTGATGGTCGCGGTGACGGCGAGCGTGCGCCCAACATCGGCGGCGGTAAAGGTCGTCTGAAACCGATTCATCGTCGCGCCATTGGGTGTGCATGTCACCCTGGATGATTGCCCATCGACGCCGATCTCGAAGGTGGACTGAACATTCGCGGGGCTGGTACAGCCAAAGATGATGGCGACTTGCGCGGCGGAAGAGAGCTTGAAGGAGCCCACCGGCATCGTACCCGACGCCATGACGCCACCAGTGGGCTGGCCCTGTACCGAGGGGCCACCGAACTTGGCGCCATCTGGTATCCACAGCACGGCGACCCGGCCTGGATCAACGTTCAAATTTGATGGTAACGTCGCTGGCGTCGCGCCCGCCACGCTCGCCGCTGCCGTGGTGGTGGCCAGCGCTGGCCTGGGCGGCGGGGGCGCCACGCCAAAGGGCGCGCAGGCGGCCAGCCCCACGAGCATCGCGCCGAGCAACAGTCCGGGCAGGACGCCGCCCCACATCCGCTTGTACGATGGTCGCATCCGTTAGCCAACTCCTCTGTATGCGCCCTGCTCCGCGAAGCGCGGCGCTTCAGCCGTTCCTTCCTTTGCTGCAACCAGTATACGCCGCCAGGTCGTGCGCCCGCTCACGTCCATTCGGTCACCGCTACCTTGCTCAATGACCACAAGGACGGCGCTAGCTAGACAGGAGCATGTATGATGGGATGCAGAGCATCACTGGATGCGCATTCTAGTGGGCAAGCAGACACGTTGTCTGGACACACCGTCATATTGCTCAGAGGAATCAAGGAGAGCGCATGAGTTCTGATTTCAGCAACCCAGCAACAGCAACCCAGCAACAGCGATTCCTGGAAGGCGCGCTGTGGCGCTCGATGCAGCCATTAGCCCCGGTACACATCAACACGGCGATTCATCACGAGGATCAGATGCTGACCTGGTCCGCGAAGCATCATCGGTCGAACGATGTCGCGCTGTCACAGTACCATGCGGTCGCACTGCAACAACTGCGCACGAATCTTCAGCTTATGGACTGGAAGTTCGGTGATGTATCGAACGTCGGGCCAATCCTGGACTTTGCGAGCGGTTTCGGACGCATGATCCGCATGTTGGTGGTGAGCGTGCCGCCGTCAAATATCTGGGTCTCAGACATCCAGTCGGATGCCGTCGCGTTCCAGCAGGAACAGTTTGGCGTGCACGGCATCGTCTCTACCACAAATCCAGAAGAGTTTGAGCCAGGACACACATTCAATTTTATCTCGGTCGCGTCGCTGTTCTCCCATTTGCCCGGTGAAACCTTCAATCGCTGGCTCGTCAAGTTGTACAGCTTGCTCAACCCCGGTGGGCTGCTGTGCTTCAGCGTCCACGACGAAGTTTTGATGGGCCCAGAGCGCGCCTTGCCTGAGTCTGGCATCCACTACGATCCCGGCAGCGAGATTGATACGCTGGACACCTCCGCCTACGGAACAGCCCACGTGAGTGAGGCGTATGTCCAACGCTCCATTCAGCAGGCTAGCGGCTCATCGGCCTTCATCCGCATTAAGCGCGCACTTGCCTACCAGCAGGACATGTACATCGTGCAGAAGGAGAGCGCGCCCCTGGCGTCGCCCTTCCGTTTCGAGTACGGCCCGTGGGGCTGGGTTGATCAGGCCAAAGTCGTGCAGCCTGGACGCATCTTCATCGCCGGATGGGCGGTGACGGTCGATCCCGACAACTCCATCCAGTCTGTCGAGGTGCGCCTGGATGGCAAACTCGTGCAAATGTGCATGCCGAACATCCAGCGCCCCGATGTCCGCGCGCATTTCGGCGAGGGGGCCTTTGGCGTCGCCCTCTCGGATGGCTCCGCCACGACTCGGAAAGCCTATGACTCTGCGGCGTTCGGCGGCAGTGGTTGGGAATGTCAGTTCCTCTACGATGCGGCCAATCCGGGCCAGTACCTGGAGGTGACGGCGGTGTCGAGCAGTGGCTGGCGCTGCCCACTCTATCTGGGAGCAGTTGAGAAGGTGCTGTTCTGAATATCGCGATCCAAACGCGCTCACTGCGCCGCTGAGAGGCTAACGCTCTGAGCCATCAGCGGCCATGCCGCCGCGTGACTTCCAACGCACGACATGCGGCTGCGCGCGTAGCCGCGTGCCGCGCGCGCATGCCACATCCGGCCGTCAAGTGGAACGGCTGGGTGTGGTATCCTTCTGGTTGGTCACGCCTGACGCGGGCCACGCTCCCAGGCCCCTCGCGCAGAGGGCGCGTGGAGCGCGACATCCCTACATGTTTGCCGATGCGATAGACCCTCCGGACACTGCTCCGGAACGGTACGACGATGTACACCACGAGACGGAGCGATTCCCATGGCTGATAGCGTCATCGACCACGCCAAGCACAGCGCCGCCCACAAGCGCCACGCCGCGCCAGCGCCCTCCGCGCTGGATCTCTACAACATCGACCATCTGCTCAGCGAAGAAGAGCGCATGGTGCGCGACACCGTGCGCTCGTTCGTGAAGGAGCGCGTGCTGCCGATCATCGGCGAGCACTTCGAGGCTGGCACGTTCCCGCGCGAGCTGATTCCAGAGGTCGCCAAGATGGGGCTGCTGGGCATGCACCTAGAGGGCTATGGCTGCGCCGGGCTGAGCGCGGTCTGCTACGGGCTAGCCTGCCAGGAGCTGGAGTACGGCGATAGTGGGCTGCGCTCGTTCGTCTCGGTGCAGGGGTCGCTGGCGATGTTCCCCATCTGGGCCTATGGCACGGAGGAGCAGAAGCAGCGCTGGCTGCCCAAGATGGCGCAGGGCGAGGTGATTGGCTGCTTTGGCCTGACCGAGCCGGACTACGGCAGCAATCCCGCTGGCATGCTGACGCGGGCGGTCAAGGATGGCGACAACTACGTGCTAAATGGCTCCAAGATGTGGATCACCAATGGCAGCGTGGCCGATCTGGCGGTCGTCTGGGCGCGCGCCGAGGAAGGCATTCGCGGCTTCCTGGTGGAGAAGGGGACGAAGGGCTTCACCGCCAGCGATGTGCACCACAAGCTCTCGCTGCGCGCCTCGGTAACCTCCGAGCTGCACTTCGAAGATTGCCGCATCCCGGCGGAGAACATGCTGCCCGGCGTGCGCGGCATCCGCGGGCCGCTCTCGTGCCTGGATGAAGCGCGCTACGGCATCGCGTGGGGCGCGAACGGCGCGGCGCTGGCCTGCTACGAGTCGGCGCTGGAATACGCCAAGACGCGCGTGCAGTTTGGCAAGCCCATTGGTGGCTTCCAGCTCACCCAGCGCAAGCTGGCCATCATGGCGACGGAGCTGGTGAAGGCGCAATTGCTGGCCCTGCAGCTTGGTCGCCTGAAGGATGAAGGACTGGCGCACTCCACGCAGGTCTCGCTGGCCAAGCGCAACAACGTGCGCGAGGCGCTCAACACGGCCCGCGAGGCGCGCAGCGTGCTGGGCGGCAACGGCATCACGCTGGAATACCCCATCTCGCGCCACATGAACAACCTCGAGTCGGTCTACACCTACGAAGGCACCGACGACATCCACACGCTGATCATCGGCCAGGCCATCACCGGGCTGAGCGCCTTCAACTGAGCGACCTCTCCCCCTGACCCCCTCCCCTTCAGGGAGGGGGAACCCAGGCCAGGGTTTGTGGCGATAGCTGCGGACCGCGTCGGCGGCGATAATCCACAAACTTGCGACTACAAAGCCCACCTGCGCAGGCTCGGAATCTATCCGCTGCATGGCGATTGGCTTGCCCGCGCCGGCATCCTTGCTACGCTTCCCCCTCTCTCGGAGTGGAGGGGTGACGGGGGGAGAGGGGCCGCTGGCCCAGCGCCGCGATTCCTGCTGGCAATGCGCCTTTCGCCCACCTTCTCTCGCCTTGGCTGTCCGCTAGCTCGCGCGCTCCAGCAGGATGACTGGAATCTTGCGGTCGGTCTTCTTAGGATACTCGGCGAAGCCCGGCATCAGTTCGGCGTGGCGCGCGTAGAGGCGCTGGCGCTCGGCCTCGTCAGCGACGACGCTGGCGTGAGCCTGAAACGTCTCGGTTCCCTGCTCCACGGTAACGATGGGGTTGGCGACCAGATTGAAATACCAGTCGGGGTTGACTGGCGCGCCACCCTTGGAGGCGATGATGACGAGCTTATCGCCAACGGTCGAGTAGGCGACGGGTGTGGTGCGCTGCTTGCCGCTCTTCGCGCCCGTGGTGGTCAGCAGAATGAGCTGATTCGGCCCGCGCACGACGCCCTTATTGGCGCGAAACATCTCGATGACTTGCTGATTGTAGTTGCCTGGCCCGCTCATGCGCTCTCCTCTGGTTCATCCGGATATCTGGAACGATGCGGCGTGGCGCCGCGCAATGCTTCCAAATAGATAGTAACGCGCGCCACGCGGCTGGTGCGAGCCGCTGACCTGCGCATCCGGCCAGGATCGCTCCAGGAGAAATGGCCAGCGACGGGCCAGAAGGCGCTCAGTGGCAGGCGAGCGGCTGCGTATCCGTCGGCTGAAAGCTGGCCAGCGCATCGCTGAGCAGCGCGCGATCGGTGGAGATGGTGGCGGCTGGCAGAGTTGTCGGTGTCGGCGGGAGCGGAGCGGTCTGCATCGGACTCGAATGTACGGGCTCCAGCACACCAGGGATGATCTCATCAAGCTGGAAGTGCGCGTTGGCCGACTCGAAGAGAATCATCGCAGGGGAGCTTTCATCGGCGGGGTAGCCATGAAATGTCGTCGTCTCGTGGGAACGCGCGCTGCACATCATGGCCTGAGCGAAGGTGGTGTTGTGGATCTGCTGGGCAACGATGAAGATACCTGCGCTACTCTTGCCCTGCGAAGGGTCGTGGAACGAGATCATTTCATCCTGCCCGCTGTCGCTGCCATTGCGGTCTCCCTCGGTGAACGAGCCCAGGTCAGCGGAGGCCGTCCAGCCGGGCGGCAGCCGCATGGTGAAGAGATTCAGCGGGTCGTGGTAGACCTGCCAGCCTGCGGTCGAGCCGGGCTCCGTTTGCGGCGCCAGGGTCGGCGCGTGCTTCGAGAGGGCCAGCGCGCCAAAGCCCGCTAAAAGCGCGACGACCACCGCCAGCGTCACGCCGAGCCCCAGCGCCCGGCGGCCACGCCCGCCTGACGGCTCGGTTGGCGTCACATCCACAGTCTCCTCAGTATCCCGCATATCCATCACGCGCTCCTTTGACTGGCTGACGACCGATTCATCAAACAGACGCCGCTGGGTGGCTACAGGTTCCCCCCAATGTTCAAGGACATGCGAGCGGATGTGGGTCGGTGGGCTGAAAGCTGGCCAGCGCATCGCTGAGCAGCGAGCGATCGCTCGCTACGGTCAACGCGGGCAGCGGCGTTGGCGTCGGCGCGACGGGTGGCGTGTAATGCCCCAGGTTGTCGGGCTGCAACACGCCCGGAATGTACTCGCCGATCTGGTAGCTCGCGGTCGCGGAGTTGAAGCGAATGACGGCTGTATCGCCCTCCTCAGCGGGATATCCGTTAAAGGTCGCATCGGCAGGGAAGGGGGTGGCGCACTCCATCGTCTGCGCCAGCGCTGGATTGCTGATCGGTTGGGCGTCGACGCTGAAGCTGGCGCTGGCCTGGCCCAGCGTCGGATCGCTGAACGCGATGCTCTCATCCTCCCCACTGTCGAACTGTGTTTTGTTGTCCACGGTGACGACGCCGCCCAGCAGTACGGTGGCTGTCCAGCCAGGCGGCAGGCGCACGCTGAACAGCCCCAGCGGATCGTGATAGGTCTTCCATGTGAGCGTGGCGAGCGAGACGCCTGGCCCCGACCGCCACAGCACGAGCGCGCTAAACGCCGCCAGCAGCGCCACGATCAGCGCGGCGCCAATGGAGGCGCGCAGCCAGCGACGGCGTCGGCCTGGCCTCCCCGGCGCTCGATGCCACTCGCCCGACAGCTCCGCAGGCTCCATCGCCCTGCCCTCCGCCCGAACTTCATCTCCCGCCCCTTCTCCTGAGAGAAGAAAGGGCTCTGTGATGTCAGACGGCTCACCGCGCGGAGAGTTTACCGGCGGGTTCGGGCAGCGCGGCGTCGGGCGCTGGCTGCTCGCCTTGCTCGCGTTGCTCATCATACGCCTGCTCCGGCTCGATGCGCTCCAGCGCGAGCCAGAGCGGGCCGAGCAGCATGCCGAGCGTGGCCAGCAACAGCGTGTAGCGTGCGCCGATCAGCTGGCCCAGCCCTGCGCCCAATCCAAGCCCCACCACTGTTGCCGCGCCCGCGACGAACTGGATGCTGGCGGTGATGCGGCCCAGCGCCGCCGTCGGGCTGACGCGCTGGAGCGTGGTGGACTGCGCGATGCCATAGATCGTGTAGCCCATGTCGCCGAGCTGCGTCGCCATCAGCATCGTGATCGCCAGCCACAGCGGCCCACCCGCCAGCGGAATCAGCAGCGCGAAGCCCGCGCCCATCAGCGCGCTCAGCCGCAGCGCGCGGCGCATGCCCAGCCGCCCGGTGACGCGCTCCGTGAGCGTGGCGCCCAGGAAGGAGGCCACACCGCCCACCGCGAACGTCGCCGTCGCGATGGCCGGAGAGACGCCCAGATCGCGCAGGATGAAAATGTAGAACACGGGCTCCAGCATCCCACCGCAGAGCGCCTGCACCATCTCCACGCCCGCCAGCGCCCGCCTGGTCGGCTGGCGCCAGGTCAGCCGCAGCCCCTCCGCCACGTCGCGGCGCAACTGAGCGAGCGCCTGACGTGGGGTCGTCGCCTCGCCTGGCTCGCGCTCGGGCGCAGGCTCGCGCGTGCGGATCAGCGCGAGCGAGACGATGGAGACGATATAGGTGGCAATATCGACCACGATGGCGCCGGAGGCCGACAACGCCTGCACCAGCGCGCCGCCCAGCCCGAAGCCCGCCACTTCGGCCACCGACATGCTCGCGCCCATCTTGGCGTTGCCCTCCAGTAGCCGCTCTGGCCCGACCAGCGATGGCAGATAGGCGGGATAGGCGATGTCGAAGAGCGCGCTGAGGGCGCTGGCCAGCAGCGTCACCACATAGATCAGGTTGAGGCTCAGCGAGCCGGTAACGGCGGCCAGCGGCACAGACGCCAGCGTCAATGCGCGCCCCACATCGGCGATGATGAGCAGTGGGCGGCGGCGCACGCGGTCGGCCAGCGCCCCGGCGAACAGCCCGAAGGCCAGCGTCGGCGCCACCTGCGCGGCATAGATCAGCGCGACCTGTGCAGCGTCGGCGTGCAGCGTCAGCACGGCCAGGATGGGCAGCGCGACTTTGGTAATCAACGTGCCAAAGACCGAGACGCTTTGCCCGGTCCAGAGCTTCAGAAAGTCAGGGTGTCGCCAGAGTCCCTGAAAGCGGGGACGGAAGCGCGACGACATAGAGTCACTCCATCATGCGATACAGTCAGACGGTGGGTGTGAGCATGAGGAGGCCCGGCAGAGCGTGTTGCGTGCGGCGGCTACCAGCGATGATCTGTCAGGATCCGCGATGCGCGGCGAACACCATAGCGAGAGGAAACGCTGCACGTCAGCGCGTGCGCGTTGGTGGTGTCCGTCCGGCGCTCCCCTTGGCGCGTCGCGCAGCCCAGTGGAAAACTGGAGCCGTTAGCGCGCTGGGTGGTACCGCAAGCGTGGCGTGTGGTGCGCCGGGCCTACGCTGCGGAGAAGATGGTGCTGACTCTCATGTCGCGGATACTATCACGCTGGTGGAGAGACTGTCAATCGGCGCTATCGCCCACGATAGCGCCGGGTGAGGTGGAAGCCAGGCAGCGGATCAACCTACAGCGATGGGCCTGCCTGAAGGCGCCTTCAGGAGCCCGCCGCCGCGCGCACTGGCTCATAGCGCAGCGCGATAACACCGCTTGTGAGGGCGCGCGATTCCAGCAGCCTGAGCGGGAAGGCGCGCGTCACGCCAGCGAACAGCGGCTTGCCCTGCCCCAAAACGGTCGGGTTGATGTTGATGCGGTATTCGTCGATCAGGTCGAGCTGCATGAAAGTCTGGGCCAGCACCGGGCTGCCCAGGAACCAGATGTCCTTGCCGGGCTGCTGCTTGATGCGGTTGATCTCGTCGGCGATGTTATCCTTGATCAGGACGGTGTTCTGCGCGCCATCCCAGTCGATATGATCCAGCGTGCGCGAGACGACGATCTTGGTGGCGTCCTGGAGATACTGAGCATGCTCGAGTTCGGCTGGCGTGCTCTCCGGATTGCCGGGTATGGTCAGCCAGTAGCTCGCCATGCCTTGATACGTTCGGCGCCCCCAGATGACCGCATCGGTTTGCGCATGGAGCGAATGAGCGTAGCGCTCTAGTTCCTCATCATAAGCGATCCAATCGAGTTCATCGTTCGGGCCAGACGCGAATCCGTCCAGCGAGAGGTGGATCATCGAAATGATTCGTCGCACAGCATGACCTCCTGTACAAGCACAACTCCACTCGAACGTTTGTACCACACACAACGCAAAGGAGCAATAGGCGCAGCCCATCACCGCGTATTGGGCGTATTGGCGCTGACCGAGGAAAGGAACGACTCACTACCCACAGCAACCGCTCATCCACACACGACGCGCCTGTCGCTCAACCACCAACAGGAGGATGCAGCCTTGACCGACCGCGAACTGCTCCGCCGCCACCTCGCAGCGTGCTGGAGCCTCACCATACCGCCATTCGATGACGGGACGCAGGAGATCGAGCTGCCAGCGGAGGCCGCGCCGCCCTGGACGCTCTATCTGGCGCGCATCGCCGACGCCGACGTCGCCACCTGGCGCGCTAGCGTGGCGCCGGAGCAGCGCGCCGACCTGCTCGACCGCGCCCGACGAGCGGGCCAGCGCTGGGAGCCTGCGCTGGCAATGCGGCGCGAGGTGGCGCACGCCGCGCCCGTGATCGCGCCAGAGCGGCTGGCGGCGGCGCAGCGGCTAGCGCGCACGCTGGACGCCGCCGACGCCCCGCTGCTCGAAGCCTTTGAGGCGGAGAGCGCCGCCTACTACCTGGATCCGCGAGTGGCGCCGTGCGTCGGCGTCGTCGTGGATGGCAAGCTGCTGAGCGTCGCGCACAGCTCGCGCCAGACCCGCGTGGCCTGCGAGCTGGGCATCGACACGTGGCCCGAGGCGCGCAGGCGTGGCTATGCCGCCGCCGCCACGACCCTGTGGACCGCGCTCATCCAGCGGCGCGGGCTGACGCCCATCTACAGCGCCTTCGCGTGGAACGACGCCTCGCTGCGGCTGGCACAGGCTGTTGGCTACCAGCCGCGCATCGCGGGCGCCTACGGCCCGGTTCCCGCGCCAGAGAAAGAGTAGCGGTTTCAACCGCTCAGCTCGTTTGATTCGCCGGGCATTGCAGGCGCATGGTACGATGGAAGCGCCCAGGTGAACATACGTTTCAGCGCGCAGTGACCGCGCGACTGGCGCAAGCAGGAGAGGGAGTCTGGCGTGGCAGAGGACGTGGCGGCGGACGCGCTCAAGCGCATTTTCGGGTTTGCCGAATTCAAGCCCGGCCAGCGCGAGATCGTGGAGAGCGTGCTGGCTGGCCGCGACGGCCTGGCGCTGATGCCCACCGGCGGCGGCAAGTCGCTCACCTATCAGCTCCCCGCCACGCTGCTGCCGGGGGTGACGGTGGTCATCTCGCCGCTGATCGCGCTGATGAAAGATCAGGTGGATCGCCTGAGCGCCAACGGCGTCGCCGCGACCGCCATCACCAGCGCGCTCGACCCCGACGAGCGCGAGCGGCGCGAGCAGGCGGCCCTGCGCGGTGACTATCGCCTGCTGTATGTCGCGCCTGAGCGCTTGATGAATCCGGCCTTCCAGCGCCTGCTCGCCGCGCTGCATCGCCAGCAGGGCATCGCGTTGTTTGCCGTGGATGAGGCGCACTGCGTCTCGGAATGGGGCCACGACTTCCGCCCGGAATATCGGCAGATCGGCGGCGTGCGCGAGCGCTTCGCGGGCGTGCCGATGCTGGCGCTGACGGCCACCGCGACCACCCGTGTGCGCGACGACATCATCGCGCAGTTGCGGCTGCGCGACCCGCTCATCTACATCGGCAGCTTCAACCGCCCCAACCTGCGCTACGACGTGCGCCAGCGCAGTTCCATCGCCTACCGCGAGCTGCTGGATGTCCTGCGCACGCTGCGCCGCGAGCAGCCCGACGCTCCCGCCATCATCTACTGCCAGTCGCGCAGCGGCGTGGAGAAGCTGTGTGACAAGCTCCAGGAGGACGGCATCCGCGCGGCGCCGTACCACGCGGGCCTGCCGCCCGAGCAGCGCACCCGCCATCAGGATGACTTCATCCGCGACCGCACGACCACGCTGGTCGCTACCGTCGCCTTTGGCATGGGTGTGGCCAAGCCCGATGTGCGGCTGGTGGCGCACATGGACACGCCGCGCAACCTGGAGAGCTACTATCAGGAGTCGGGGCGCGCCGGGCGCGATGGCGACCCTGCGCACTGCCTGCTCTTCTTCTCGCCAGGCGACCGCTCCAAAGTCGAATACTTCATCACCGAGATGAGCGACGTGGAGCAGCAATTGATCGCCCGGCAGCAGTTCCAGCGCGTGCTGGCCTGGGCGATGGATGGCGCCTGTCGGCGGCGCGGGCTGCTGGCCTACTTCGGCGAGGAGCTGGAGGAGCAGAATTGCGGCGCCTGCGATGTCTGCCTGAACCCCAGCGAGCGCGAGGATCGCACCGTGGACGCGCAGAAGCTGCTCTCCGCCGTGGCGCGCACCAACCAGCGCTTCGGGTTGATGTACGTCATCTCGGTGCTGCGCGGCGAGAACAAGAAGGTCATTCGCGAGCGCGGCCACGATGAGCTCTCGGTCTATGGCATCGGCGCGGAGCACAGCATGGAGGAGTGGCGCCGCCTAGGCTATGCGCTGCTCTCGCAGGGCCTGCTGACCGAAGCGGGAGACTCAGGCGCGTACCCTACCGTGCGCCTGACGCCGCTCGCCTGGGAGGTCTTGCGCGGGAATCAGCGCGTCGAGGTCACGCAGGCTCGCGAGTTGCCGCGCCCGCCGCGCCGTGGCGATGAGCAACTGGACGGCCCCGCGCGCGACCTCTTCGAGCGGCTGCGCGCCATTCGCCGCGAGCTGGCGGAGGAGGCGCAGGTTCCGGCCTACGTCATCTTCACCGATAACAGCCTGCGCGCGATGGCCACGCGCCGTCCGGAGACTCGCGCGCAGTTTGCGCAGATCCCTGGCGTGGGCGCGAACAAAGTCGCGTCGCTCGCGGGCGCGTTCCTGGCCGAGATTCGCGCCTACTGCGAGGAGCGCGGGCTGGCTGGCTGGCCAGAGAGCGCCGACGCCGCGCCACTCGCGCGCCCGGCGCCGCCACCGCGCGTCGCCTCCCCGCAGAGCGGCGGCGGCAGGCTCTCATCCGCGCGCCAGACGCTCGACCTCGTCCGCGCTGGCCTCTCGCTGCAGGAAATCGCCCAGCAGCGCAATCTGGCGCGCACGACGCTGGTGGGTCATCTCTGCGACCTGATCAGCGCAGGCGAGCAGGTCGATCTGGCGCGGCTAATGCCCGCCGAGCGCCTGCGCCAGATATTCGCCGCATTTGCGCAGATGGGCGACACACCGCTATCCCCCATCAAAGAGGCGCTGGGCGACGAGGTCAGCTACGACGACCTGCGGCTGGCCCGCGCCGCCCTGCACAACCCACAGCCGGGCGCCAATTAGCGCTCGCTAGGGCGCAGCGTTCGTGTCGCGCGTGATCTCAAACAGGAACCACTTGCGGCGCTCGGTCTCGTCGAGGATCTCCTCCAGCACGTTGGCGGTCACTGAGTCGCCGTGCTGCTCGCACGCCTCGATCGCGGCGCGCTGCTGCTCGGCGATGTGCGCGTTGTCGTCGAGCAGGCGCTGCATCATGTCGCCCGCCGTGACGAATTCACTATTGTCATCCGTAATCGTCTGCAACTGCGCGACATGGCTGATGCTGCGAATGGTCGTGCCACCGATGCGCCGCACCCGCTCAGCCAGGATGTCGATCGCACCGAAAATCTGCTCGGCGTGTTCATCCAGCAGCAGGTGATAGTCTCGGAAGCGCGGGCCTGACACGTGCCAATGATAATTCTTGGTCTTGACGTAGAGGGCGAAGGCATCGGCAATCAGCGGATTGATGGCCTCCACGACCGCCTGCACATCGGACGAGCTCAGATCGGTGGGCGTAGCGAGCGGCTTGGGGGCGGGATACGCGCGTGGCGGCTTGCTCGCGCTGGACGGCGTCTTCTCGCGCTGATCCTCATGCGTGGGTTGGCGCGTCGAGGTGTTTGGCATGTGGAACTCCTTGCAGTTGTACCATTGCGCTCCAGGCTGACTCTTCACTTGCGTTCCAGGCGGGCCGTGCGGCGCAGGGAATCGAGCGCTCCACGGCCTCGCGGCGCCGCTGTTGAGTGACCGCATTGCCCGTACCGAAATAGCGCGCATCAGCGCCCACGTCTGCCCAATGTGCGCGAGAGCCGCGCGCAGGCGCGTAGTCCATCCATGGACGCGGCATCGTTGATCCGGCGTCGGCCGGCGGCTCAGGCCGTGGGAGCGGCGTCACCCTTCAACTGCTTCGTCTGGATACCGCGCAGGCGCCAGGCCAGCCCCAGCAGCAGAATCCCGAAGATGATGGCATAGGCGCCAACCACCACCAGCAGCGCCATGATGCCCGACGCCGGGAAGATGATCAGGATCAGGCCAAAGAGGACAGAGACAGCGCCGCTGAGGATTAGTAGCCATTCGTTGTTGATGGTCTTGCGCAGCTCGATGGCCTCGAAGATCTCGCCGATGCCGGTGATGATGGCCCAGGCGGCGATGAAGGCGAGCAACACGAGCGTCGTCACCTGTGGCCAGCGCAACGCCAGAATCCCCAGCAGCACGCCAGCGATGCCCTCGACGAGCAGCCAGCCCCAGCCGTGCAGTTGCTCGCGCCCACGAATAGACATATAGATGGCGAGCAGCCCATCGATGATCGCGTAGGCGGCGAAGAAGGCGATGAAGATGAGCAGGGTGATCCTCGGCTCGACGAGTGTCAGCACGCCAAAGATGATCGCAACGACGCCACGCAGTCCGATTGCCCACCAGTCTCGCGCTAGCCAGGTCGCCATGTCGCTCACTCCTTCGCTCACACGGACGCATCGTCCTACCTGATGCACTGTGCCGCGACGATTGCAGCGCTGTAACGACCAGTATAGGCACATGATGCGACTGTGCGCACGAGGTTGGTGGAGGCAATAGTCGAGCCGCCCGAAGGAGGGTAGACATCCCTCCAGCGGGCGGCTCTCGCGCGTGAATACGTGGGTTGGCGCGGACTCAGCCTAGCGCCACAGCACGTAGCCCAATCCCTCGACCTGACGCGGCAGGCATGGCGCGCCCGCCTCGCACAGCGCGTCGTGCAGCGACTTCGCCAGCTTGTCGATCTCATCAATCGTCGTGTTGAGCTGCATGGCCAGCCACTTCGGGCTGACGATCTGGCCAGAGCGGCGCATCAGCGCGGCGAGCATCTCGCGCTCCTTCACCGCCAGCCGGGTGGGCCGACCGTGCACCAGAATGGAGCCAGTCAGGGTGTTCATTACCATGCCACGATAGCGCAGCACGCCTGCGCTCTGGCGTGCACGGCCAGGGAAGCTGCTCCACGGGCTGCTGGACTCGCTGAGGATCGTTTCGTCCGTGAGGATGGGTTCGAGCGGCGTGTAGTCCATACGACTTCTCTCCCTGATCTCGCATGGGCCGGCGCCAAAAGCCTCATCGCCGGTTACGGCCCAGGTCATCATTAAACTGGCCCCAGTATATCGGACTGACCTGAGCGCAACATGAACTGAACCTGAATTGGATATGAGAAACTGCTGAGCTTGCAGAAACGCTGAATCTATCAGCCTTGCTGCGATTCATCCTCATCGGTTGAGCTTGGCGGGCGCGACTGCGGCGCGGCGAATGGACTGGAGGGCGCGCCCGTACGTTCGATCAATGCCTGGCTCAGCCGCTCCCACAGGCCGCTCTCCGGCGCGCTGGCGCGCGGTGTCGTGTTCCCACTGACGCGGTTGAAGGCGTCGAGCGCGGCGCCCAGCTCGGCGACCGGGCGAGTGACGCGGGCGAAGACCGAGCGCGCAGGCGGCGGCTCGATTGGCGTCGGCTCTGGCTGCTCCACAGGCGAGGGCTCGGCGGCCACAGGCGCTGGCGCATGTTCTGGCGCTGGCTCTGGCGCGAAGGGCGTGGTAGCCGGAGCGGGCGCCAGCATGGCGGGATCGAGCGGCGGCAGATGGGGCTGCGGCTCATCCTCGCGGAGCAGCGGAGTGGTGGCAGGCGCGGGCGTCGCCATCGCGGGATCGAGGCGCAACTCTGCGGGCTGTGGCGCGGGCGGCTCTGGCTCTGGCGCCAGCGGGGTAGTTGGCGCGGCGGGCGTCAGCATGGCGGGGTCGAGCGGCGGCAGATGGGGTGTGAGCGGTGTGGTGGCGGGGGCAGGCGCCAGCATGGCGGGATCGAAGCGCGGCTGCTGCTCCGTCGTCGCGAGCGGGGTGGTCGGCGCGGCGGGCGCCAGCATGGCGGCGTCGACGTGCTGCGCTGGCTCCTGTTCCTCGTCCGGCAGCGTCAGCGCGGCTGGCTCGGCCAGTCGCTCATCTTCCAGCGGCGCCGATGGGGGCGCGGCCAGTGTTGGCGGCGGGACGACCGCGACGTCGAGCGGCTCGCTGACGGCTGGTTCGGCAGACGGAGCGGCTTCATGGCGTCCGAAGAGATGGCTGGCGCCCATGAGGGCGGCGCTTCCCGCCAGCTCAATCAGCGTATCGGGCAGTGGCGAGTGATGCGGGCGCACAGCCTCCTGCTCCAGCGTCCAGCCGATGCGTGGGAGCTGGTCGGCGCGCACCGGCTGGCCGATGGGATGCGCCTGCACATCCAGCGGCTCGGCGGTCGGCGCAGGGGCAGGCGGCTCGATGGGGGCAGGCGCAGGGGTGGGCGCTGGCTCTGCCGCATGCACGGTGAGCGCGGCGCCTGCCAGCCCCGCAGCGCCTGCGATGGCGGCGTCGCGCACGATAGGCTCAGCGCTGGGCGCCGAGGAGCGTGGCGGGGCAGCGGGAGAGCGTGGCAGCGCGGGCAGCGTCGGAGCCAGCGGCGTGGGGCGCGTGGGCGCGGGCAGTCCGAAGAGACGGCGCAACCCGTGGCCGACGTCGCCAATCTCGCGCTCGGCCATGGTCGAGGTGATGTGCGCGACAGCCTCGGCGTCACCTTCCAGCAGGCGGATGAGATCGACGACGCCCAGGAAGAATTCCTCGATGAAGACGGTCATCGCCACGCCATAGGCCAGCGCGGCGCCAAAGAGCAGCGCCGCCACCAGCGCCAGCACGCCTGGAAAAGCCTGGCCTGTCGAGATGACCGCCACCAGCAGCGCCAGCACGACGCCGATGGCGAAGGCGATCAGCCCGGCTCGCAGCATGCGCCGCCAGCACAGGATCAGGATGCCAACCACATGCTTGAGGAAGGCGCCTATGAATGTGATGATCTTTTCCATCGAGCCTGCGCGCCTCTCACGCTCGTTCGCGCCTCATGCGCCCACCTGCCGCGCCAGATGACGCCGCATCCGCCAGAGACTCCCTGTATCTCAAGACGAATGATACACGCGAATGGCGCATGGCTGGCCGACTGGACATCCGCTCGGCGCGCGCCACGCGCTCTGAAGCGGTCTGGCGCGATGTAGCACGACGCGGCGTGGGTCATGTCGCTTGCTGCCGCGATTGGGCGCTCTCGGCCTTGAAAGGCCGGAGCACGCGAACGGCGGCTTGAAAGCCGCAGAGGCGCCTGCCTGTGGCAGCGCGTCAGGGCATTTATGCCCTGCCCGCGCCGTGCGCCGGCCATTGATGGCCGCGACTTCTCACCCCCCGCTGGCGCCCTGCGCCGACTGTTCATGGCCGCGATCAGGCGCAGACCCTGCCGCCTGCTGCGGCGCCAGTTGCAGGAATGCCCAGGATTTGAGGTCGCGCTCCAGGTGATAGCGAATGGTCGCCTGCAGGGTGGCCTCGATCTCGCCCTGCAAGGCTGACTCTATGCGCAAGCGGGGTACCGCGTGCCACTCGGTCGTCTGCAGCAGGCGCATCACCTTGAGCGCCTGGAGCGAGAAGCGCCGCGCGCCGTAGCGCATGCAGCTCGTGCAGAGCGCGCCGCCCATCTCGGGGCTGTAGCCCTGATCCTCGGGGCGCAGCGGCTGATCGCAACTGACGCAGTGATGCAGACCAGGCCGATAGCCCAGCTCGTCCAGCAGCCGCAGCTCGAAGTAGCGCAGCGTCAGCCAGCTCCGCGCATGGTCTGGCTCGCTGGCCTGCGCATCGAGTCGCCGCAGCGTCTCTACGAAGAGCGCATAGAGGCGCGGGTGCGGATCGGCGTCCTCCAGGAAGCGATCGACCAGCTCGGCGATGTACCACGCCGCCGTGGCCGACCAGAAGTCGCCCGGCAGCCCCTCGAACCGCTCGCGCGCCTCGGCCTGCGTCACGATGTCCAGCTCGCGTCCGCTGGCCAGCAGCAACTGCGAGCGCGTGAATGGCTCCAGATGCCCGGCCAGCCTGCTCTTGGTCTTGCGCACACCCTTGGCGATGGCGCGCGTCTTGCCATAGGCAGGCGTGAAGAGCGTCAGGATGCGATCAGCCTCGCCGTAGTCGATGCGGCGCAGGGTAAACGCTTCGGTACCGTACACATGTGGACGAGGCATAAGGCCGAGCCATTCCTGCTAACTGAAACGCTCCGGTTCCCCCTCTCCCCGTGGGAGAGGGGGTCAGGGGGTGAGGTCGCGCCCTACCCAGTCTATTCCGCATCCCGCCTTGCCTGCCGGAAGCCTACGCTGCTACTAGCAACTGGAAGGTTTGGGTACCACAGCGCAGGCAGTCGCAGTAGCTACTGCTTGCGCTGTCGCAGTCGCATTCGGCGTTGGCGTATCGGTCGCGGTCGCCTTTGGCGTGGCCGTCGGGGCTGGCCCGGTGCTGACGTAGACCTTGATCTGCGTCGAGTTGGGGTCAGACGTCGGATGAATGACTGAGCCAGGCGCGGGATCGGTGTTCACCACGACACCTGAGTTGTATTTGGCGCTCGGTGTCGGCACGACGATCACGCTCAGCCCATCCTGTGTCAAGGTATTGGAGGCGTCGGTGAACTGCTGGCCGATTACGCTGGGCACGGTGATGGGGGCTGGCCCAGAGCTGAAGGTCAGCGTGATGGCGCTGCCATTCGGCACGCTGGTACCGGCCGTCAGCGATTGCGCGATGACCTGATCTTTCGTGTGCGTGTCAGCCTTGGCGACGCAGGTGGGTTTCAGCCCCTTCTGGGTCGCCTCGGTCTGCGCCTCCGTGCAGGTCATCGGGTTGGTGACGAAATCTGGCACGGTGATCTGCGGCACAGTGGTGGCGGTCGCCTGGGCCGATGGCGTGCCGCCAAAAGGCAGGTTGCTCGTCAGCGCCAGCACCAGAATGCAGCCGACCAGCAGCACGACCGCTACCGCGCCGATGATCGCCGCGATCAGCCCGACGTTGCGGCGCGGCTCTGGCTCGTCGCCCGGGCGGCGTGGCGCGCCGATGCGCGGCTGCGTGCCACCTGCCGCCTCCCACGGGCGGGTCGGCGCGGCGATGGGCGGGCCGCCAAACCCGCCGAGCTGCGGGCCATCATAAGTGGGGTCGTCGAAGCCGCTGTACTGCCCCGGTCGGCCATTCACCGACATCGGCGGATAGGCGCCGCCGCGCGGGCCGCTGGCCGGGCCAGCCGAGCCGTAGCCGCCGCCCGCGTAGACATCCGGTCGTGGGCCGGAGGAGCGACCGCCCTGTCGCGGCCCCGGATTGTCATACGGGACGCCAGCATAGCCCCCGCGCCCCTGCGCCACCTCCGGCCCGCTGTTGCGCCGCATGGGCGCGCGCAGGAAGTTGTTGAGCGTGGCGGCCAGCTCGTCGCCATCGCGGTAGCGCGCGCTGGGGTCTTTGGAGAGGCACTTCAGGATGATGCGCTCCAGCGCGGGCGGGATGCGCGGATTGATGGCGCTGGGCGGCTCTGGCTCTTCCTGGATGTGCTTCATCGCCACCGCGACCGGCGTGTCGCCGTCGAATGGGGTCTGCCCGGTGGTCATCTCATACAGCACGATGCCCAGCGCGTAGACATCCGCCGCTGGCCGCACCATCTCGCCCTGGGCCTGCTCTGGCGCGTAGTATTGCACGGTGCCCAGCGTCATGCCGGTGGTGGTCAGGCGCTCGGCGTCGGCGTCCTTGTACATGCTGGCGATGCCGAAGTCGGTCAGCTTGACCAGGCCATCGTCGTTGACCATGATGTTCTGCGGCTTCACATCGCGATGCACGATGCCACGTCGATGCGCCGCGCCCAGCCCTTGCGCCACGGCCCGCCCGATCTCCACCGCGCGCTCGATGGGCAGCGTGCCGCCACGGCGCTTCATGTAGCGGCGCAGATCCATCCCGTCGATGTATTCCATGACGATGTAGTAGCTGTCGGCGCTCTGCCCGTAGTCGAAGACCTGCACAATGTTGGGGTGTTGCAGGGCCGAGGCGGCGCGCGCCTCGCGCTGAAAGCGGGTGACGAACTTGGGGTCGTTGCTATAGACCTCGCGCAGCACTTTGACCGCTACGAGGCGATCCATCATCTGCTCATCGACTGCTTTGAAGATCGTCGCCATGCCGCCGCGGCCGATGGGTTCTTCCAGGCGGTAGCGCCCGCCGATGATCTCTGCTGACTCCATACATCTCCCAACCGCGGTGGCCGCGCCGCACGCCAGCGGCATCGGCTGGATGAGTGGCGGGCAGACGAGACGGATGCGGCGCTGGCCAGCGTCCGTGACGCCAGGGCGATGCGTAACGACGAAACGAATAAGACCACAGAATGAATGAGAGGCCTTGCGCTCACGAACCCATCCGCACGCCTAATCTATCGTGCGGCGCCATCGGTGTCAAGCCGACGCGCGCATGGGCGATGAACGGGCATAGGATGTAGCTACGCTCGCACGAGGAGTGTACCACACCCTTCGCCGCAGGTGAACGCGCGGCGCCCAAGAGGCCCAGCGCTCGGCCAAACCTCCAGCAAGCAGTGTACGCCGCCTGCCTCCGCAAAACAGTGACGCGCGTCACAGCGGCTGGCGGCCCCTCACCCTAACCCTCTCCCAGAGGGAGAGGGAGCAGAGCGGCGTCGGTGGGCAGGCGCAGTCACGTCGGTGGCTCACTTCTCCCGCCGCAGCGCCCAAGGAATCAGGGCAGGAGCAATTGCGACCTTGGCGATGCGCTTGGTCAAGAATAGGCGCGCGCGACCGGCCATGTCGTGTTATGCTTGAATGGCATGAGAGGCGTCTGTTCGCAGATGCCGACTGCGCTTCGCCGCTTGCCTGGCCAGAGTCGACCGGACAGCGCCGAGCGTCGCAGGAGGAGGTCTTGATGCGACCATGGACCGCATGCTAAGCCCTCACGGCATCAAATTCGAACACCAGCATATGCTTCAGCGGCGGCGCTGCTCTATCTGCGGACGCAAGCTGGAACAGACCGCCTACTACCTCACCGAGGGCGAGGACGCCCCCGATCCCCAGCAGGCATGGCTGCTCTGCGCTGACTGCAACTCCGCCGTGCAGGTGGAGCTGGCGCGCGCCGATCTGCGCTCACCCGTGCGCACGCGCGTAGCGGTGGGGCTGGTCGCCAGCGCACGCGGCCCCGGCAATCGTCCCCACTGGTGGCAGGAACGCTACTGGGACGAGCTAGACGACCGCGTTGGCAACCGCCTGCTGATCTGGTTCATCCTGATCGTCGCCTTCGCGCATGTCGGCTTCTTCCTGCTGCTGGTGCTCGTCCCCCTCATGGTTCATTAAGAGCGTGCTGCGCACTGGAACGGCGGGACGAGTTCCCTCCTGGGCGACATGCCGATTGTCTGCGATCTCCTGCCGTGTTCCCGTTTTGCGGGATGCGCCACAGAATGTGAACGATGCGCGCCGCTCGGCGCGCGAAGGCCCATCTTCGTATCGCAGCCTCTTGAGAGGTCGCCAGCTGTTGGAGGAACTTGGTCATGAGGAAGGTTATTGCGCTCGAATTCGTCACCCTTGATGGCGTCATACAAGCCGGAGGCGGGCCAGAGGAAGATACCAGTGGCGGCTTCGCATATGGCGGGTGGCAAGTACCCTATGACGACGATGTTCTTGACACCGTGATGAAGACGCAGATGAACTTGCCATTCGATCTGCTGCTGGGGCGCAGAACCTTCGAGATCTGGGCGCCGTACTGGCCGCAACATGCGGACATGTGGCCCGGCGTGATGACCGCGACCAAGTACGTCGCCTCGAATACCATGACGTCTCATGAATGGCAGCCCTCCGTGTTTTTGAGCGGAGACATTGCGGAAAAAGTCGCCGAACTCAAGCAGCAGCCAGGGCCGGATTTGCACGTGTACGGCAGCGCAAATCTCCTTCAGACGCTACTCAAGCATGACCTGGTCGACGCGCTCTGGCTCAAGATCTATCCGCTGACCTTGGGCAGTGGAAAGCGGTTGTTTGTCGATGGCGCCATCCCGGCGGCATTCAAGATGACGGAGAGCCACATCTCCCCAAGCGGCGTCATTCTCGTGAACTACGAGCGTGCAGGCGCCATCACAACTGGAAGTTATGAGGATGCGAGTTAGCCAGGCGCGTGTGAACGGTAGCGACCGAAAGCCCCTCTCCCTGTGGGAGAGGGGTTTAGGGTGAGGTCTCGCGCCACGTCGCCGTCGCCTAGCCTTGCAGCGTCACCACGGTGATGCCGTCGCCGCCCTCGCGCTGGGGAGCCGACTCGAAGCCCTTGACCAGCGGATGATGCCGCAGCTCCTCGCGGATAGCCTGCCGCAGCGCGCCCGTGCCCTTGCCGTGCAGCAGGCGCACGCTGTGCATGCCCGTCATGGCGGCGTCGTTGAGGTAGGAGTCTACCTCGCTGAGGGCGTCTTCCACGCGCCAGCCGCGCAGATCGAGCTGCGATTCCGGCGCGCTGGCCTCGTCGCGCGGTGGCAGCGTGACGAGCTGTGGATAGGCCGTCACGCCAGCCTCGGCGCGCGCCTTGCGCTTGCTCAGGCGCTCCAGATTGCTGGCCGCCACGCGCATGCGCATCGCTCCCACCTGCACCTCCACCTCGCCGCGCGCGTTGGTCGCCGCAACCACCGCGCCCGTCTGCCCCAGCGAGGCCACCCGCACCTGATCGCCCACCTCTAGCTCGCCCGCCTCGCCGACAGGCTCACCATCCGCCGCCGCCGCTGATGGCCGCGCGCGTGGCGCTACGGGCGCATTGCGCTCCTCCACCTTGCGAGCGCGCTCGCGGAGCTGCTCCAGTCGCTCCTCGGTCATGCTGCGGCGCATCTGCGTGCGGATGCGCGCCAGCTCGGCCTGGGCGGCGTCGGCCTCGCGCCGCGACTTCTCGCGGGCGGCGTTGAGGATGCGGTCGCGCTCCTCCTCCGTCTCGCGTCGCATGCGCTCCAGCTCTTTGCGCTGGTATTCCGCCTCGGCGCGCTCCATGCTCAGCCGGTAGCGCTCGTCGGCGGCCACCTGGCGCTCCTCGGCCAGATTGGTCAGCAGACTCTCCATCTCCACACCCGCCGAGCCGAGGAACTCGCGCCCCTGCTCGATGATCTCGCCGGGCAGGCCCAGGCGGCTGGCGATGGCCAGAGCGTTGCTGCGCCCCGGCAGGCCGATGGTGAGGCGATAGGTTGGCGAAAGCGTCTCCACATTGAACTCGACTGAGGCGTTCTCGACGCCCGCGCGCTCATGGGCGAAGGCTTTCAGCTCGGAGTAGTGCGTGGTGGCGACCGTCTCCACGCCGCGCTCCAGCAGATGACTCAGAATCGCCCGCGCCAGCGCCGAACCCTCGCTGGGGTCGGTGCCAGCGCCCAGCTCATCCAGCAGCACC
>DATAED010000099.1:0-6328 GCA_036258195.1 Ktedonobacterales bacterium | reverse complement strand
CGGAATCCCAGCTCAGCGTCGTAGGTCGCCAACGCCGACGGGAGGGCCAGACGAAGCGCGAGGCTAATCTGTGCGCCGTGCGCCTCCTGGCTCACACGCCGCCAGAGGTAGCGCGGCTCGCGACTGTTATCACGCTCATCCCTTGGACTGGAGTCTGGCTCCATATTCATCATCACCCAGCCCAGCGTCTCGCCGCGCTTACACAGTTCATCCCAGTGTTTGAGCAGTGTGGAGGGCCGCAGCGAGAAAGCATCCCAGTCCCAGGGGCGCGTGGTGATGCTTTCAGGATCGTCATGGATGATCACTTGCACATTGGCCACGTCACGGATCAACTCAGTTCCAGCGCCTGGCTCGTGCGTACGCAGCGACTCCTTGATCCTGTGCAGCGTCTGCTCGCCCGATACTCTGAAGTCTGCAATCATGGCAGCGTCCGCGTCGGCGTGCACGACATCAATCAGCGCCTGCTCATCGGCAAAGCCCAACGCCAGCGGCGTGTCTCCCCCCTGTTGGGCGCGGCGAACCAGCTCGCGCCAGGTGGCCTCACACATCTCCCGATCATAGGGCAAGTACAGGGCGCCAGCCTTTTTCTGGGCTGCTGGCTCCTCGTCGGCAAGCGTGCCGAAGTCCGCCAGCGACCGTCCGACTTCTGGCTCGCCAGCGCGCGGCGCCAGCGGATGATAAATGATCACGTCGCCCCGCTGACCCACGAAACGCGCGCACCGCCCAGCGCGCTGAATGATGCTGTTGGCTGGCGCCAACTCCGTATGCAGCGTGCCCACCGAAATATTCAGGCCAACTTCCACCACCTGCGTCGCCACCACAATCGTCGAAGCCCCTGTATACCGCCCATCAACCCATGCGTCCTTTCCTAACCATTGCTCCAGCCGCTCCCGCTTGGCCTGGCGATCGGACGTGGTGAAACGGCTATGCAGCAATTGCAACCGTGTCGAGGCCAACTCCTCGCGAGCCGCCAGGGCATCGCGCAATTGCGCATAGATTGACTGCGCCTGCGCGACGGTATTGCAGACCACGAGCGATGCGCCTGCTCCGCGCGCACAGGCTGCCGTATGCGCCAACAGGATGCCCTCAGCCGAGAGCGCGTCTGGGCTGACCTGCACCGTGCGCATGCGGTCGCCCATGATCTCCGCCAGCTCATCTCCATCCGTTACCCGCACAACCTCGGCGTCCAGCAACACGCCAAGCTCATCCAGCAGACGCGACGAGAATGTCGCCGTCATCAGCACAAAGCGGCTGAAACCGCTGAGCAGCCGCAGCATGGCGAGCGTCGTTTTACGCGCCCCAGCGCCTTTTTCCAGCGGATAGAGATGAAACTCATCCAACACAAGGTAGGAGCCTACCACCGCGCCCACGTTCAGATTGGCCTGTCGCCCGCCCAGCGCATAGGGCGACCCGATGAAGCTCGAGAGCAGCTGATCAATCGTGCAAAAGGTCAGGGGCGACTCAAATCGCGGATCGTCTGGCGTTTCACCCGTCTGGATCGCCGGCACAGGGACGCCGAGTGCGTCGGTGTAGCGCTCTCGCAGGCGCAGGTCGCGCCGCTTGTCGAGCGTGGTGATGCAGTCTCGGTACTCCTGTTCAAACTGACTTGCCAATACCCGCATTGGCACAGCATAGCGGCAGGTGAGTGGCAATAGCGCCTCAGCCGATACCGACGCCTTCTGGTGCAGACCGTAGCGTTCGAGATTCTCCAGGAATGGATAGAGCGCCGCACGTGTCTTCCCTCCGCCCGTTGGCGCCTGCAGAATGACACTGCGTCCACGCATCAGGGCGTCATAGACCCGTCGTTGATACCGATAGAGTTGCTCCATTGCCCCTCAATCCTTCCCGAAGAGATCATCGAGCAGTGACTGATCAGGGCCATCCTGCTCACCCTTCCCGCTCGGCCCATCGCCCGAGGTGGCGCCTGGCGCAGCGCCAGATGCGCCATACAGGCGTCCCAGCCGCCGCGCCTCCTGGATCAACTCGTCGCGCAGCTCCTGCGGCTCCAGCGCCTCGCAATCAGCGCCCCATCCACGCACCCACGGACGAATCTCGGTGATGTCTCCAATATCCCCCTCCCAGATCAGCCCATCCGCCGTCTCCGTCAACACCTGGCTCGGATGCCAGCGTGTCTCACGTACTCGCCGCGCGACGAACTGGCTGAAGCGCAGTCTGACGTGCACGAGGTCACCCTCGCCAGTCATTACCCGCCACGATCGACGGAACCGTGCTGGGCCATCAAAGCCTTCCGGAAGGCTGAAGCGTTCCTCGGTGATCTCTGCATGCCGGACACGCTCCAATTTGTAAGTGCGCAACGCTCCCGGCGGATCACTCTGTCCAATGAAGTAGATCGTGTACCCAATCCCGGAGGGCTCGAGCAGATATGGACGGAAAGCGCACGTGAAGACACGCGCTCCTCCCAGCGGCTCGTAGGTCAGGCGCACGACCCGCCCCTCCAGCCAGCCGCGACTCAATGTCGTAAAGATCGACGTCAGGTCTCGGCCTGCGCTTCCTGCGTTTGCTGGGGAGGACTTCGCCGTAGTAGCCGCCTCGGGCGCGAACCCCCGCACAGTGGCCTCCATATGCTGTCGCAGCGGCGCTGGCATGATGCCCACCAGCTCCAGCAGCGCCGTGCGCACCGCTTCATTGCGCTCGTGCTGCTGCTGGCTCAACAGCCGCGCAGCGGCATAGAGCGCCGCGCCTTGGGCATAATCAAGGTGCAACGCCGGAAGCCGTGGGTCGAAATCCGGGTCGAGTTCCCACAAGAAGTTCGCAGTCTCGCCCGTCGACATCAGCATGACCTGTCCCGACCCGCTCAGTTCGCTGAGATCACGAAATGCCGTGTCAGGCGAAACCTCAAACATGTCCGCGATCTCCTTTGTGCGCCACCTGCGACCAGGCGACCCCAGAAGCAGATCACGAATCGCGAGCCGCCGCTGACTCACCCGTCCGCCATCGTTGACTGGCATCTGCTTGTCTCCTTGTTCTGCCCTGTTCTGCCGCCTACGCTTCTCCAGACCACGCCCACAACCGCGCCTCCGCCAGGTCGGCCAGATGCACAAGCCACGCTTCCACGCTCTGCGGTTCAACAGGCGCCCCCCAATCGCGGGATCCGTGGTGCGCCAGCATCGCGTGTAACAGGCTCGCCAGCCGGACATCGCTGACACGTGGGATCACCTGTTCCGCTGCCGTGCGAGTCATGAGCACGCCCATCGTCACATGGTCGAGCTGTCGGGCCTCCTCTGGTATCGGCCCACCTGCAATCCGAGGCAGCGTCCACACTTTCCCCACATCATGGAGCAAGGCGGCTGCAATCACAAGCTCATTATCACATGTCAGCATGCCAGGCCCATATCCGGCGATCAGGCTTTGCGTCAACCGCGCGACCCTGATACTGTGGGCGAGCAAACCATGGCGCACCGCGCCATGATGCGATTGGGCCGCTGGCCACAGGCAGAAACGCTCATACACATCGCCCGAGAGTACCGCGCGGATCAACGACGCAAGCTCACTCCCCGTGTCCATGATCAGCGTCTCCAGTTCATCCTGCAGATCCTCCAGTGCTCGCCGGGCTGAGCGCGCGAATAACGCAATATCCACATCTGACGCCAGTGTGGCGCTGAGCAGTTGCAATTGCGGCGTACCCTGGAACTGATCAACCCGTGCAGTGAGGCGCCACACTGACCCAGGAGATGGAAGCCGATCCTCAGCGAATGGATAGCGCCACCAGCGAGCCTCTAGAGTTCCGCCATCGGCGCACAGTACCGACAATGCCGCGTAAACATGGCCTCCTCGATCCCGCTTCAGCGCCGCTCGCTGAATCAGGCCAGCGCCCGTCACCTGTGTTCCTGGTTTCTTTCGCGCGATCGTCTCGAGCGATAGCAGCGCATCCGCCTGCTCAGCCTTGGCGCTCGTGTCAGTCAGCGCCACCACCAGTGGCGCGCTCGTCATGGCGCCGCCGTCACGCATGATGTCCATGTGAAATAGCCCTTCCCATTCACCTGTCTACCGTCGAGATCCACTCGTTGGGAATAGGCTACACGGCGCTCTCCGCAAGGAATGCGGAGAGCTTGAAAGATCATCTACTGATGACTGAACAGGTTGGTAAACTCATGGCACGCTGGTGGCATGCACAGCATAAACGGCCAGGTTCAGCTAGACTGGCAACCCACTAGGCGGTCTGCGCCAACCATTCGTTTCATCGCTGTACCGTGGCTGTATCTTCTGGTGGCCCGTAAGTGCCCTGTATACAAACGAGCGCATGCACGCTATACTCAGTGCATTCTCGGCTGCTGATTGAGACGGTCATCCCAGAACCGATGGCCAACTCAGCCAGAATGGCAGACAGGGCGGTGGAGTGGGCGGAGGAGGCGGTACAGATGGACAGTACGCTCGCAGACAAATACATCCTCGTGACTGGCGCGACAAGTGGTATGGGCAAGGTCACTGCGCAGCGGCTCGCCGAACGTGGCGCCACTGTGGTCATTGTGGGGCGCAATGCGGAGAAGACCCAGGCCACCATGGAGGAGATCCAGCAGCGGGTTCCCAAGAGCGCGGTGCGCTCCCTCGTGGCCGATCTGACCTCGCGAGCGCAGGTTCGAGCTCTCGCGCAGGCGTACCGCGATACCTACCCCCGGCTCGACGTCCTGGTCAACAACGCCGGCGGGATGTTCGGCGCACGTCAGCTCAGTAGCGATGGGCTGGAAATGACCTTCGCCCTCAACTACTTTGCCCCCTTCCTGCTCACCGGATTGCTCCTCGACACACTCACCATGAGCGCGCCCTCGCGGATCATGACCGTCGCCTCCGCACAGCACGTCGGCAAGCAGGTTCCATTCGATGATCTCACCCATGACCGGGACTACAAGCCCTTGCAGGTGTATGCCGAGTCCAAGTTGATGGCCATCCTGTTCACCTATGCGCTCGCGCGCCGCCTGGAGGGGACGCAGGTCACGGCGAACACGCTGCATCCAGGTGTGGTCGCCACCCACTTTGGCAAAGACGCGGGGGGCATCTGGCCCGCCATGTTCACCCTTCTGGCCCCTTTCGAACTCTCGCCGGAGAAAGGCGCGCAAACGGCGCTCTACCTGGCCTCCTCCCCCGATGTGGCGAATGTCTCCGGGCAGTACTTCGTCAAATCCAAGCCTGTACGCTCATCCGAGGCCACCTACGATGTCGCCGCGCAGGAGCGCCTCTGGACGCTCAGTGAGCAGGTGACGGGGCTCGCGATCCCCAAACGCACGTCATGACCCATACGGCCATCGCACACCGGTTCGAGACCTCATACTCCCGACCACAACTGCCGCTGACAGCTCGGGCAGTAGCTGAAGCGCTCGTCCGCGCCCTCGTTCCTCGACCACGGTGACCCTTGCGGGCGGTGGCAGCGCCAGCGTCGTCAACGACTTCTACCAGTTCGGCCGCCTCGCCTACCAGACCAACGGCGCTGGCGCCCTGCTGGCCACCTACACCTACGACGAGCGGGGCGCGCCGGTCAGCGCCCAGGTTGGCTCCAGCAGCACGTCCCCACGCTACTACTACGTGTACGATGCGCGTGGCGACGTGGTGAATCTGACCGACGCCAGCGGCGCGGTGGTCGCCACCTACAGCTACGACACCTGGGGCAACTTGCTCAGCGCGAGTGAGAGCATCCCGAACGCCAACGGCTGGAGCAACCCCTTCCGCTTCGATGGCCGCGATAGCGTCCAATTCGACGCGACGACGGGGCTGGACTGGATGGCGATACGGGCGTATGATCCGACCACTGGCCGCTTCATCTCGCGTGATCCGCTGGGGCGTGTTCCGCTGTTCCTGGCGAGCAGCGACAACCCGTATGTCTACGCGGGCAACAACCCGCTCAGCAACGTCGATCCGAGCGGGCAGTTCCGGGCGGCGGGCTTTGGCTCGACCGCGCGTGAGAGTGGGCAGGCGACCAATCAGCAGATGGCGCGCGTGGTGACGCAGAGCGGGTGTGGCTCATTCTGCAAGCAAGCCTGGGAGCAAAGTTGGCTTAATGATGTCAATAATCTTCGCAATGCGCACCTAAGGGCCTTGCAGATAGAAGCGGCTGGATTTGCGCTGGTCGCAGCTTTCGCGCAGGCTTTTGGCGGGCTCGTGGACTTTCTTACAGAGGGCACCCTGGGTAAACTGGAAGGTGTCGTGATTATAGCGACATGGCTCGTTGCAGCGCTAACTTACGCGGGTATGTATTTCGGTGGGGGTTCCCTGTATGAGAAATTCGCGGCGCTTGCCGGCGCGATTAGCTACGTCGGCGGGCTCGCTCTCACTGCTATTGGAGCATACCAGCTAATAAGTTGGGCCGCGCAGTTCT
>DATAED010000098.1:0-43644 GCA_036258195.1 Ktedonobacterales bacterium | reverse complement strand
AAGGGCTTGTAGTTGGCCCAGCCCTTGGTCGCCAGCACCTTGGTGATCGCGGCGGTCAGCGTCGTCTTGCCGTGGTCAATGTGCCCGATCGTCCCGACGTTCACATGCGGCTTGTCCCGCACAAATTTCTGCTTCGCCATGTTGCTGTCTGTCTCCTCAGTGAGCGTCGCGATTGGCTACCGCGCACTCGTCGTGGCGCCGCCACCTGTGGGTCGGGGCCACTGCATCGTTCCATTCGAGCCACTGGAGCCGCTTGCGGGCTGGCGCGGCGGGAGCGGTTCGCGTCGCCGCATCTGCCCTCGCCGCGCCGTGGCTCTCGTGCCAGCGCAAGATACTATTAGCCCTGCGCCCGCACGACCTTGCCCGAGGACTTCGCCTTCACGTCTTCGGCGATGTTCCTCGGCGTCTCCTCGTAATGCGAGAACTCCATCGAGTACGCCGCGCGCCCGCTGGTCATCGAGCGCAGGTCGTTCACGTAGCCGAACATCTCGGCCAGCGGAACCTGCGCCCGCAGCACCTGCGTGCCGCCGCGCTCATCCATGCCGGTGACATGGCCACGGCGGCGGGTGATGTCGCCCACCACATCGCCGTAGAAATCCGGCGGGGTCGTGACCTCGACCTTCATGATCGGCTCCAGCAGGACAGGGCCTGCCTTCTCGCACGCCGCGCGGAAGCCCATCGAGCCAGCGGTTTTAAACGCCATCTCAGACGAGTCCACTTCGTGATAGGAGCCATCATACAGGGTGGCCTTCACGTCAACGATCTGGAAGCCAGCGTAGACGCCCGTCTCGCGCGCCTCGCGTACACCTTCCTCGGTCGGCTTGATGAACTCTTTCGGCACCGTGCCGCCGATGACACCATTGACGAACTCGAAGCCTGCGCCACGCTCCAGCGGCTCGACCCGAATCCACACATCGCCATACTGGCCGCGACCACCGGACTGGCGGACGAAGCGACCCTCGGCCTGAGCGGTCTTCGTGATCGTCTCGCGGTAGGCCACCTGCGGGCGGCCGATGTTGGCCTCAACCTTGAACTCGCGCAGCATGCGGTCGACGAATACATCGAGGTGCAACTCGCCCATGCCCGCGATGATCGTTTGCCCCGTCTCCTGATCGGTGTGGACACGGAACGTCGGATCTTCTTCGGACAGGCGCTGCAAGGCGATGCCCATCTTGTCCTGGTCGGCGCGCGTCTTCGGCTCGATGGCAATCTCGATCACTGGCGTCGGGAAGACGATGTTCTCCAGCAACACCGGATGATCCGATTCGCAGAGCGTATCGCCCGTGAAGGTGTCCTTCAGGCCGACGGCGGCGCAGATGTCGCCCGAATAGATCGTGTCGATGTCTTCGCGGTGGTTCGCATGCATCTGCAACAGGCGGCTGATGCGCTCGCGCTTGCCCTTCGTCGCGTTGTAGACGTTGGTGCCTTTGGTGAGGGTACCCGAATACACGCGGAAGTAGCAGAGGCGTCCTACGAACGCGTCTGACACGATCTTGAACGCCAGCGCGACAAACTTGCCGTCGTCCGAGACAACCAGCTCGCTCTCGCTGTCGTCGTCCAGGCTCATCGCGGTCGGCCCGGGAACCTCCAGCGGCGACGGCAGATACGCCACCACCGCGTCGAGCATGGCCTGCACGCCCTTGTTCTTCAGCGCTGAGCCGCACAACACCGGCACGAGCTGACCACTGATGGTCGCTGCGCGCAGGGCCTTACGAATCTCGTCGTTACTGATGGGCTCGCTTTCGAGGTACTTCACCATCAGTTCCTCGTCAGCTTCCGCCACCGCCTCGATCAGCTCCTCGCGGCGCTGCTTCGCCTCAGCAGCCAGATCCTCTGGAATGTCGGTGGACTCTGACTTGGTACCGAGATCGTCGGTGAAGACCACCGCCTTCTGCTCGATGATGTCGACGAAGCCCTTGAACTTGGACTCGCTGCCAATCGGAATCTGGATTGGCGCGGGCTTCGCGTTCAGCCGGTCAACGATCATCTCGACCGTGCGCCAGTAGTTCGCGCCGATGCGATCCATCTTGTTCACAAAGCAGATGCGTGGCACAGCGTATTTGTCGGCCTGACGCCAGACGGTTTCAGACTGCGGTTCCACGCCGGCGACTGCGTCGAAGACGACGACGCCGCCATCCAGGACGCGCAGAGAACGCTCGACCTCGACGGTGAAGTCTACGTGACCTGGAGTGTCAATGATATTGATGCGATGATCGAGCCAGAAGCAGGTGGTCGCGGCGGAAGTAATCGTAATGCCGCGCTCTTGCTCCTGGGGCATCCAGTCCATCGTAGCGGCCCCTTCGTGCACCTCACCAATGCGGTGAATCTTTTTGGTGTAGAAGAGGATCCGTTCCGTGGTCGTTGTCTTCCCCGCGTCGATATGCGCAATGATTCCAATGTTGCGCGTTCGGTCGAGGGGGTATTCTCTGCCCGCCATGTGCTCCCTCAGTGGTCTGTCGCCTCAGCAGGCGCGGCGTACTGCCAGCGCCTGCGGCGACCTAGTAGCGATAGTGCGCGAAAGCCCGGTTGGACTCCGCCATCTTATGAGTCTCTTCACGCTTGCGAATGGTGGCGCCTTGTCCAGCGGCGGCGTCCATCAGCTCGGCAGCCAGCTTCTCGGCCATCGAGCGGCCACCGGAACGATTGCGCGCCGAGGCGATCAGCCAGCGCATAGCCAGCGCGGTCTTGCGCTCGCCGCGAATCTCGATGGGCACCTGATAGGTGGCGCCACCGACACGACGCGGCTTGACCTCGATCATCGGTGTCGCGGCGCGCAGCGCCTGCTCATACACCTCGATCGGGCTGCGCTTGGAGCGCTCCTCCACCAGGGTCAGCGCCTGATACACGATGCGCTCAGCCAGGCTGCGCTTGCCGTCCCACATGAGGCGGCCAACCAGGCGAGTCACGTTCTTGTTGTTGTACTTGGGATCCGGCAGCACAGGACGATGCTGAACCTTGGCACGTCGCGGCATACGCTACACATCTCCTCTGGCGTGGGCTTCTGGCCCACTGACATGCTTATCCGACGCAGGGCTGACGCCGATTCATCGCGGCGCTGAGCCAGCGCTGAGCCAGCGCAACGGCTCAGACGCCGCAGACAGCGCAAAGGGGCCCAGGGCAAAATGCCCCGGCGCCCCACCCGTCATACGCCTTTCCCGATGCGTCGTGCCTGCGCTGTGCCTGCGTTCTGCCTGCACGGCGCCTGCGCTGACCGCTGGGAGGTCGCCTGACATGCTGCGTACCGGAGTGAGCGTCGCATGGGCGCCGCCTCGCGCGCAGCCGTGGTATTTATGGTTGCCGACCTGGCGATGGAGCGCCCTTTGCGGCGGCGTCGCTGGTTTCAGCAGTGCGATATCGAGTTCTTTCAGGCCAACTGGCGCTTCGCTGGCTAGTGGCGGCCAGCCGCAGCGCCACCCTTCGGTCGCTTCGCGCCGTACTTCGAGCGGCCCTGGCGACGCTTATCCACGCCCTGACTGTCGAGCGCGCCACGCACGATGTGGTAGCGCACGCTTGGCAGATCCGGCACGCGGCCACCGCGAATGAGCACCACCGAGTGCTCCTGCAGATTGTGGCCCTCGCCCGGAATGTAGGCCGTGACTTCCTGATGGTTGGTCAGGCGCACGCGCGCGATCTTGCGCAGCGCCGAGTTCGGCTTCTTCGGCGTCATCGTGCGGACCTGCGTGCAGACGCCGCGCTTCTGCGGCGCGCCACCCTGAATCTTGAGTGTGCGATTCTTGTGGCTGTTGTAGCTGAATTGCAGCGCTGGAGCCTTACTCTTCTTGCTCTTCTTGCTCCGGCCCTTGCGCACCAGCTGATTGATCGTCGGCAAGGGAAACTCCTCACGTCTTCATCGCGCCATGCCCGCATCGTCCGCTGCTGTCGCATGCGACCGCCGGGTCGCCGGGCCCCTCAACGCGAAGGGCACGGCGACGCAGGGTAAATCTGACGCACGATGTGGAATGTTAACACTATTCAGGTTCGCTGTCAACTATTGGCAGGTCGCCAAAGTCACCACCGTCATAGGATTCCGGGTAAGGCGACTCGGTCTCTTCCGGCCCAAGTGGGCCACCCAGGCCGAGCGTTCCCAGTCCGGGTGTCTGCATGGCGGCGAGGCGATCAGCGCGCTGTTTGTCGCGCAGCTCGCGCCGCTGCGGCAGGCCCGTCCCCGCCGGAATCAGCTTGCCGATGATGACGTTCTCCTTCAGGCCGCGCAGGTGATCGGTCAGGCCGTTGATGGCCGCCTCGGTCAGCACGCGCGTCGTCTCCTGGAAAGAAGCCGCCGCCAGGAAGCTATCCGTGTTCAGCGACGCCTTCGTCACGCCCAGCAGCACCGTCTGCGCGGTGGCCGGCTCGCCGCCCTCGGCCAGCGTCCGGGCGTTCGTCTCCTCATAGTGGAAACGATCTACCAGGTCGTTTGGCAGCAGGACAGTATCACCGGGTTCATCCACGCGCACCCGCCGCAGCATCTGGCGCACGATGATCTCGATATGCTTGTCGTTGATGTACACACCGGTCGAGCGGTAGACCTTCTGCACCTCTTGCACGAGATACAGATGCACCGCCTCGCGCCCCTGGATGCGCAGCACATCCTGCGGGTCGATCAGGCCGTTGGTCAGCGGCTGCCCGGGGCGTACCTGCTCACCATCGACCACAACGATGTTGGTGGCCGCTGGAATCTGGTATTCCCGCCGCTCCTCCACCTTGCTCACGACGATGATCTTGCTCTTCGCCAACTGCACGATGCCAGGCTCACGCGCGAGGATATCGGTCGGCTCGGCATGCTTGGTGCCAGCGGTACGCGCCAGCGCATCGCCCGCCGCCACCGCCTGGCCGTCGCTCACCAGCGCCTCGGCGCCGCGCGGCAGCGCGTACTCCTCGGTGATGGCCTGCGACTGGATGACATGCGCCTTGCGCACGCCACTCTCGTCCACCTCGATCTCGACGATGCCGTCGATCTCGCTGACGATGGCCTTCTCCTTCGGCGTGCGCGCCTCGAAGAGCTCCTCGACGCGCGGCAGGCCCTGCGTGATGTCCTCCTGCGCGCCGGCGATGCCGCCGGTGTGGAAGGTGCGCATGGTGAGCTGCGTGCCAGGCTCGCCGATGGACTGCGCCGCGATGATGCCCACCGCGTCGCCGATCTTCACCAGCTCGCCAGCAGCCAGATTGCGCCCGTAGCACAGGCGGCAGACGCCGTGCGACTCGGCGCACTGGAGCACAGACCGGCAGTAGACTTCCTTGACCCCCGCCTCGATGAAGGCGTCGGCCATGTCGTCTTCGATCATCGCGCCGCGCTCGTACTGGTCGAAGCCGGGCACCTTCGCCTGAAGGATGCGCCCGGTCAGCCGGTTCCTGAACGGCTCGTTCATGTCTTTGCTGTCGGTTTCGGTGATCCAGATGCCCTGGTCAGTGCCGCAATCCTCCGAGAGGATGATGACATCCTGCGCCACGTCGATCAGGCGGCGGGTCAGGTAGCCCGACTCTGCCGTGCGCAGCGCCGTATCGGCCAGTCCCTTACGGGCGCCGTGGCTGGAGATGAAGTACTCCATCACGTTCAGGCCGTCGCGGAAGTTGCCGCGCACTGGAATCTCCATGATGCGCCCGGATGGATCAGCCATCAGGCCGCGCATGCCGGAGAGCTGACGAATCTGCTGGAACTTCGCCTTGGTCGCGCCAGAGTTCGCGATGGTGTAGATCGATCCGTAGGGGTCGAGCACCTGCTGCACGCGCTTCTGGATCTGATCGGTGGCGTCGAGCCAGATATTGACCGTCTGCTTGTAGCGCTCGTTATCGGTAATCAGGCCGTCCTGATAGTTCTCTTCGAGCACCAGCACTTTCTTGTCGGCCTCCGCCAGGATGGTCGTGCGATCCTCTGGCACCACCACATCGCTGATGGCGATGCTGGAGCCAGCGCGCGTCGCATAGGTGAAGCCCAACTGCTTGATGGCATCGGCGAGATCCGCTGTGGCCTGGCGACCCTCGTTCTTGAAGCACTCCGCGATGATGCCGCGAAGGTTCTCCTTGTTCATCGGGTAGTTCTTGAAGCGCAGGCTCTCTGGCAGCACATCATTGAAGATGATGCGGCCAATCGTCGTCTCGACAATCTTGCTCGGATCCCACGCTGTCGCCTTGCCGCGCTCGTTGTAGACCTCGGTGACGCCCAGCCGCACCTTGACGCGCGCCTGCAAAGCGATGATGCCGTTGTCGTAGGCCATCTGCGCTTCGTTGGCGTCGGTGAAGATGCGCCCCTCGCCCTTCAGGCCGGTATGATCCATCGTCATGTAGTAGCAGCCCAGCACCATCTCCTGCGAGGCGCCGATCGACGGCTCACCATGCGCAGGCGAGAGGATGTTGCGGGACGAGAGCATCAGGGTGCGGGCCTCGTCCTGGGCGCGCTCAGAGAGCGGCACATGCACCGCCATCTGATCGCCGTCGAAGTCGGCATTGAAGGCCGAGCAGACCAGCGGATGGAGCTGGATGGCGCTGCCCTCCACCAGCACCGCCTCGAATGCCTGGATGCCCAGACGGTGCAGGGTCGGCGCGCGGTTCAGCAGCACCGGGTGATCCTTGATGACCTCTTCGAGGACATCCCAGACCTCCGGGCGCACGCGCTCCACGAAGCGCTTGGCGCTCTTGATGTTGTGGGCATGCCCGCGCTCGACCAGCTTGCGCATCACGAACGGCTTGAACAGTTCCAGCGCCATACGCTTGGGCAGGCCGCACTGGTGCAGCTTCAGACTGGGGCCGACCACGATCACCGAGCGGCCCGAGTAGTCGACGCGCTTGCCGAGCAGGTTCTGGCGGAAGCGCCCCTGCTTGCCCTTGAGCATGTCCGAGAGGCTCTTGAGCTTGTGATTGCCAGAGCCAGCCACGGCGCGGCCACGCCGCCCGTTGTCGATCAGCGCGTCGCAGGCCTCCTGCAGCATGCGCTTCTCGTTGCGGATGATGATCTCCGGCGCGCCCAGCTCCAGCAGCCGCTTGAGGCGGTTGTTGCGGTTGATGACGCGGCGATAGAGATCATTCAGGTCGCTGGTGGCGAAACGACCACCATCGAGCTGCACCATCGGGCGCAGATCGGGCGGCAGCACCGGCAGCACCGTCATGATCATCCACTCAGGCAGGTTGCCCGACTTGCGGAAAGCCTCCACCACGTTCAGGCGCTTGGTGGCCTTCTTGCGGCGCTGGCCGCTGGTGGTGGAGATCTCCTGGCGCATCTTGGCCGCCAGCGCATCGGGATCGATGGCCGCGAGCAGGCTCTGCACGGCCTCCGCGCCCATGCCTGCCTCGAAGATTTCGGGCAGATCGGGGCTAGAGTCGCGCAGGTCGAACTCGAACGCCTTCAGGTCGCGATACTCGACCTCTTGCAGCAGGTCGCCGCGCTTGAGCGACTCCAGCTTGCGGCGCTGGGTCTCGTTGGCGGCGCGCAGCTCGCTGGCACGCTTGACCGTCTCATCCTGCAGCGCGGTGATCTGGCCCTCGGCCTCGATCTGGGCGCGCTCCACGGTGCGCTCCGTCTCGGCGTAGAGCTGATCTTTCTCGCGCTGGGCGTCTTTGGTCACCAGATCGCGGAACTCGCGGGTCATGCGGTCGAACTGATCGCGCATGCCCTCATCCGCCACCTGGCCCTGGCGCGCCACGACCTCGCCGGACGGCTCGAAGACCACATCCTGCATCAACACCTTGTCGATGTTCTCCTTCAGGATGCGCTTGATGTCGTTCTCGGCGATGGTCAGCTCGCTCAGACGCTCGGCGCGGCGCTCGTCGATGCGCACGCTCTCGGCGTCGCGCTCGCGCTCGGCCTGGGCGATGCGCTCATCGCGCTGCTGCTGCAATTCGATGATGCGCTCGGAGACCGACTGATCGCTCTCCTGGAGCTGGCGCTGCACGCTCTCTTCCAGCCCGCCCAGGGCCAGATCGCGCGCCTCCTCATTGACCTCCGTGACAACATACATCGCGAAGTAGAGGATACGCTCCAGATTGCGCGGCGAGAGGTCGAGCAGCAGGCCGATGCGGCTGGGTGTGCCTTTGAAATACCAGATATGGCTGACAGGTGACGCCAGTTCGATGTGCCCCATGCGCTCGCGGCGCACCTTGGAGCGAGCTACCTCGACCCCACACTTGTCGCACACGATGCCCTTGAAGCGGACGCGCTTGTATTTGCCGCAGGCGCACTCCCAGTCCTTGGTGGGACCGAAGATGCGCTCGCAGAACAGGCCGTCCTTCTCGGGGCGCAGCGTGCGATAGTTGATGGTCTCCGGCTTCGTCACCTCGCCATAGGACCACGAGCGAATCTGCTCGGGGCTGGCCAGGCTGACACGGATGGCGTCAAAATCGTTGACTTCAAGCATTGGGGGAGGCGCTGAGCGTCGCTGGTCGCGACCACCCGCGCCTGTCTCCTTTCCGAATGCCTACCGGACACTCTTCCGGCTGTTGGCGCCGCGGGACCACAGAGCGGACGACCCGCCGACGACGTGAGAGGCCCGCACTCCTCTCGCGTCGCGACTCGGTCGAGTCGCCGCGTTTCGACTCTCGCCGTCTATTCGTTCTCGAAGCCACTGAGGTTGATGCCCAGCTCAGGCATCACATCAGCGCTCGTATCTTCCACAAACTGGATCTTCTGCTCGTCTTCGTTGAGCACCTCGACATTGATGCCGAGGCTCTGCAGCTCCTTGACCAGCACCTTGAACGACTCCGGCACGCCTGGCTCGACGATCGGCTCACCCTTGACGATGGCCTCATACGTCTTGACACGGCCGGTCACGTCGTCCGACTTGACTGTCAGGATCTCCTGCAGGATGTTGGAGGCGCCGTAGGCTTCGAGCGCCCACACCTCCATCTCGCCGAAGCGCTGGCCGCCGAACTGCGCCTTGCCACCCAGCGGCTGCTGCGTGATGAGGCTGTAGGGGCCAGTGGAGCGCGCATGCACTTTGTCCTCGACCAGGTGCGCGAGCTTCAGCATGTAGATGTAGCCAACCGTCACCTTGGTGTCGAACGGCTCGCCGGTGCGCCCGTCGTAGAGCAAGTCTTTGCCCTCGACTGGCAGACTGGCGCGCTCCAGCCACTCCTCGATGTCTGCCTCTGAGGCGCCATCGAAGACCGGCGAGGCGACGTGGTAGCCGAGCTTCTCGGCGGCCCAGCCCAGGTGCGTCTCCATGATCTGCCCGATGTTCATGCGGTGCGGCACGCCCAGCGGGTTCAGGATGATGTCCACGGGTGTGCCATCCGGCAAGAACGGCATGTCCTCCACCGGCATCACGCGGCTGATAACGCCCTTGTTGCCGTGGCGACCCGCCATCTTATCGCCCGCGCCGATCTTGCGCTTCTGCGCAATCGAGACGCGCACCAGATGGTTCACGCCGGGAGGCAGCTCGTCGTTGTTCTCGCGCGAGAAGACCTTGACCTCGACGACCTTGCCGCGCTCGCCGTGTGGCACACGCAGCGAGGTGTCTTTCACCTCACGCGCCTTCTCGCCAAAGATGGCGCGCAGCAGCTTCTCCTCGGCGGTCAGCTCGGTCTCGCCCTTCGGCGTGATCTTGCCCACCAGGATGTCACCCGCGCCGACCTCCGCGCCGACGTAGATGATGCCGCGCTCATCCAGATTGCGCAGGCCCTCGTCGCCCACGTTCGGGATGTCGCGGGTGATCTCCTCCGGGCCGAGCTTGGTATCGCGCGCCTCCACTTCGTGCTTCTCGATGTGGATGCTGGTGAACAGATCCTCGCGCACGATGCGCTCGCTGATGAGGATGGCGTCCTCGAAGTTGCCGCCCTCCCAGACCATGAAGGCGACTAGGATGTTCTGGCCCAGCGCCAGCTCGCCGTTCTCCGTGGCGGAGCTATCAGCGAGCACCTGGCCCGCAGCCACGCGATCACCCTTGTTCACGATGGGCCGCTGGTTGATGCAGGTGCCCTGGTTCGAGCGGATGAACTTGCGCAGCTTGTGCGTATGCTCCACGCCCTCGTCATCCAGCACGACAATCTGGCGCGCTGTCACGCTGACGACCTCGCCAGTCGCCTTGGCCAGCACGACCTGCCCGGAGTCTTTCGCCACCTGCAGCTCGATGCCCGTGCCGACGATGGGCGACTGCGGGCGCAGCAACGGCACCGCTTGCCGCTGCATGTTCGCGCCCATCAGTGCGCGGTTCACGTCGTCATGCTCCAGGAACGGAATCATCGCGGCGGCCACGCTCACCGCCTGGCGCGGCGAGATGTCCATGAAGTCGATGCGGTTGGGCGCCTCCTGCACGAAGGCGCCGGCATAGCGCGCCAGCACGCGGTTGGCCTCGAAGTGGCCATCGGGATCGAGCGGCGCGTTGGCCTGGGCGATCACGTAGCGCTCTTCGTCGTCGGCGATGAGGTATTCCACCTCATGCGAGACATACGGGCGGATGGCAGCCTTCTGGGCCTTGAGCGCCTTGGCCAGCTTGGCCGCCAGCGCGTCATCGACCCGCTCGCCCGCCTGCGCCAGCGTATTGCCCTTGGCGTCTTTCACCTCGCGCAGCAGCGTCTGCCCGACCAGCTCCGGGTTGTCGGCCTCGACCTCATGCACCACCTTGCGGTAGGGCGTCTCGATGAAGCCGTAGGGGTTGATCTGCGCATAGGTCGCCATGTTGCCGATCAGACCGATATTCGGGCCTTCCGGCGTCTCGATCGGGCAGATGCGACCATAGTGCGAGTGGTGAACGTCGCGCACGTCGAATCCGGCGCGCTCGCGCGAGAGACCACCGGGGCCGAGCGCGGAGAGGCGCCGCTTGTGGCCGATCTCGGCCAGCGGATTCGTCTGATCCATGAACTGCGAGAGCTGGCTGCCACCGAAGAACTCCTTCATGGCCGCCACCACTGGGCGGATGTTGATGAGCTGGTTCGGCGTGGCCTGCGAGGGATCCTGCGCGATGGCCATGCGCTCTTTGACGACGCGCTCCATGCGCAGCAGACCCACGCGGAACTGCGACTGGATCAGCTCGCCCACGCTGCGCACGCGGCGATTGCCCAGATGGTCGATGTCGTCCTTCTTGCCATGCCCGTTGTTGAGCTGCACCATGCGGCGCACGATGGCGACGACGTCATCCTGAGTGAGCGTGCGGATGGTCTGGGGAGTAGCCAGATCCATCTTGCGATTCAGCTTATAGCGGCCCACGTTGCCCAGATCGTAGCGGCGTGGCGCGTAGAACAGGTTGTAGACGAGCGTCTCCGCGTT
This sequence comes from Ktedonobacterales bacterium, assembly GCA_036258195.1. GTDB lineage: Bacteria > Chloroflexota > Ktedonobacteria > Ktedonobacterales > JADMIN01 > JAKAIY01. The sequence continues at coordinate 32,453 of DATAED010000098.1, read as the reverse complement.
GCTCTCGGTGGCGGGGTCGCCCGGGCGCAGCTTGCGATAGACCTCCAACAGCGCGTCTTTGGGCGTCTTGACGGGGTCTTTGTCGAGCGTCGCGGTGATAAAGCGATGATCGCCTTCCTCCACATCGGCGAAGGCGGCCAGGATGCCCGCATCGGTCTTCAGGTCAGGTGTGTTGTCGGTCTTGCCGGGGTCACGCTCGCCGATGGCGCCCATCGCGCGCAGCAGCGTGGTGATCGGAATCTTGCGCTTGCGGTCGATCTTGACGGACAACTGATCCTTGTTGCTCGTCTCGAACTCCAGCCAGGCGCCGCGATTCGGGATCAGCTTGGCGGCGAAGAGCGGGCGGCCCGTCGCGGGGTCATCCTCAGCGGTGAAATAGACGCCGGGCGAGCGCACGAGCTGGCTCACCACCACGCGCTCGGCGCCGTTGATGATGAAGGTGCCTTCTTTCGTCATGAGCGGGAAATCGCCCATGAAGATGTCTTTCTCGGTGATCTCACCGGTCTCTTTATAGGTTAGCAGGGCCTTCACGTAGAGCGGCGCGGCATAGGTCGCGTCGCGCTCGCGGCACTGCTCTTCAGTATATTTGGGCTGCTCGAAAGGATTCTCCGGAACGATGAACTCCAGCTTAAGACTCTTGCTCGTGAAGTCCTCAATAGGAGAGATCTCAGCAAAGAGCTCTCGCAGCCCCTCGCGCTTGAACCACTCGAACGAGTCGAGCTGAACCTGAATGAGGTTGGGCATCGGGCGGATTTCGGGAATCCGCGCAAAGCTCACGCGCTCAGGGAGGGAGACGGCTTTGCTCAACGCCATGTGATGATTACTCCTCTCGCCAGTCGCCCTGCGATGCGGGCTGGCGCCCCCACGTCCACGCTGGTCACACGCCCGCCGCTAGCGACGGACTGCGTGGCGCGGCGCGCGACACGCCGGGGACACTGCGCTTCAAACGGGTGTACCTGCTACCGACAACGATCCGAAACGACCCGCACGACCGAGATCATGCGGCGCCACTCAGATGCCTGGGATAGACCAGATAGACTGGTTGGACTTGGGTTTGGACGGCATGCGCGCCAGGCGAGCCTGACGCCTCGAACCGTTGGGCCTGACGAACCCGCGAGGGCCAACCAGAGCTGCGGAACCAACGGATCAACGTGACAGAACCTGATGGACCCTGATGGATTCGGACGCGCGACAGCGCTGTGGACGCGAGCGACGGATATGACCGACGTGACAATCGAGCCTGCTGGAGCCTGCCGAAGCCGAAGAACGACTTTCAGCCGACAGGCGCTACGCCAACAGGGGCGACATCCGCAGCATTGGGGATGACCTGTCGCGCAGGATAAACAGCGTCTTGCGAGCGACACGGCGCGCGACCTGCGCGCCAGACAAACCTGAAGGGACTGACAGAACCGGACGAGAGCGACAGTGTGCTCCTGGTCGTCAGCGACGACGGCTGCGGTGGCCTGGGTTGGCTCGCCATCTCCGCGCGCGACGCGCGGTCATCGGCGAGCCGACTGGTGAGGATACGCGACGAGAAACGCGACACGCGCTCCAGGCGCATCGGGGAATCAGCGCGCTGCTGACCGCTCCTTCGGGGAGCGTCGGGCCAGTCGCGCGGCTGAACGGTGGATGGATACCAGGGCTGAACGCAGACCAGACCTCTACTACGGAGAGAGGTCTCAGAGAACGTAGGCCAGGCTAATGTGTCGCAGACCGTGCTCATCGCGCTTCTTTCCTGCCGATATGAGTGACATCGGGCGCCACTCACGCTTCGTCACAGGGCGCGGCATACGGGGGACTTTCTGACCACGAGCGCCTCAACACAAAGCCCTCTATCCCTGCGCACGCATAAGAGAGCATGCCCTCTATTCGTTCCTGTTGAACGAGGACTTGCTCTATCGTGTATACTCAGGGCCAGAGAGATGAATTGCTCGTAGGAGTGATCGCTCCGCATCCACGGGCCGGTGTCAGATTCGCTGGCGACGTTTGGCGCTCCATGTCCACGACATGGAGCGGAGAAAAACATCGCAGGCTGTGATTGTATCATGACATGCGCGCGCCGTCAAGCCCCTGTGCGCTCTTTTTCCTCCCCTCGCGCTCAACTGTGACGCCCCCTCCCCCAGCCCCTCCCCCGCTGTCGCGAGAGAGGGGAGCTAGAACGCGGCTTGCGGGCGTCGGTGTAGCGTAGAGTGGCTGGCGAATAAATTCGCCAGCCCGCCTCAGCCGCTAGCAACTACCGCTGTTCATGGCTGGTTCAACTTTATTTACGAAGTCGTTGTAGTTCGTCGCGTAGTGCATGACGCCGCACTTATCCGAGGCGAAGTAGTAGTTGGGTGACTTCGCAGGCGACGCGCCGATCTCGAGCTGCGCCAGGTTGACATTCGCGATGGGGCCAGGCGGCATGCCCGCCTGCGTGTAGGTGTTATACGGGCTGGTCGGTGCGATCTTGTTGCCATCGCCCTGCAGGTCAGCCCACCACTTGCCATCGGTCGGCGGCTTCTCGGTGTCGCGCGCATACTCGACTGAGGGGTCAGACCCCATCTTGTAGCCAATGTCAGCCGTTCCTTGCGTCTCGATATTCAGGTAGCGGTTGTGGTAGACCGACGCCACGCCCGCGAGGTTATCGGCGTAGTGGGAGGAGTTTACGCCGCTAGCGCTTCTGATTTCCGCTGCTGCGAAGGACGAGATGATCAGCGCGTCGTTGAGCGCGGTCACGTCATCCTTCGCGTCGGGATAGGCGGCGCGCATCAGGTCGAAGATGTTCTTGCCGTTGATCTGCACGGCGTTGGCGCGGCATTGCTTGGCGTCATTGATGTAGGCAGCGGGGTTGCTGGCTGGCCCTGGACACAGCTCCTCGCCGAATTGGGTCAGCAGCTTCTCGACCACCTGGGTCGTCGTGGCGTCGTGAAAGAAGTAGTAGCCCGCCGGGTAGAGGTAGCCCTCCAGCGCGTAGGCGGTCTTGGAGCTTGGCTGCTTGATGAACCAGTACTTCGTCCACAGCTTCGTGCCATCCGGCTCGACGCCCGTCTTCGCCATCTTCAGGAAGTCGTCGGCGCTGAAGTTGGGCAGCGCCTGGAAGAGTTCCGGATATTGCGTCGCGCGAAGGCTCTCTCTGATGACGACGAAGAACTCGTCGGGCTTGCCCACTTGCAGCTTCTGGATGATCTTATCCATCGTCATGCCGGGGTTGAGCTCATAGACGCCCTGCTCGATGCCGCGATCCAGCTTCTTGTAGCGCGCCCACGCGCGGAAGAGCAGTGCGTTGCGGATCAACCCATCGTCTTGCAGGCGCTGCGCCACGCTGGCGGTCGTGTCGCCATCCTTGACCTCGAAGTTGACGGTGGTGGTGACGTGGCTGTTGGCCGGCTGAAAGACATCCAGCACGACCGTGGCCCCAGCAAAGCCGACGACCAGCGCCACCAGCGTAAGAACGACGACAGCGAAACGGGCGAAGCCTTTCATCGGCCATCGTCCTCCTGTTGCTCTTGCTGCTCCGCTGGCCCTGCCGCGTGGCGCTCGCGCTCACGACGACGCTGTTCCAGCACATCTTCTAATATGATCGCCGCCGCTTCGGAGTCGATCCGCTCGCGCAGGCGCTCTGGCCGCACGCCCGCCTGACGCAGCCGCTCCTCCGCGCGCACGCTGGAGAGCGTCTCATCGGCGAAGATGAGCGGGATACTGAGACGGCGGCGCAGCTTCTCGGCGAATGCCTGGGTGGCGCGCGCCTGAGCGTGGAGCTGCCCATCAAAGCTGACTGGCAGCCCCACCACGACCAACTGCGCCTCGGCGCGGGCAATCTCCTGCGCGATGGCGTCGAGCGCGCCCGCCGTCGCCTTGCGGCGGATCATGGCGCGTGGCGTGGCGATCAGCTCCAGCTCATCGCTCACCGCGACGCCGATGCGTACCTCGCCAATATCCAGCGCGACGATGATCACCTGGCGCGCTCCTCGCTCGCAGCCGCGCCAGACGCACGGGACGCCTTATCACCTGCGCAGCTTGAACCCGCCACAGCATATCATGGCGGGCGCCGCGGCGCGTGCGCGAACCCGACGCCGACCGCCTGGCGCGACGCGCCTGAGAGACGGCCTGCGCAAGCGCGGCGCCGCCAGCGTAGACGCCATCTGATGCGCAGCCGCGCCGCCTGGCTCGTGGCTGGCGTAGCAGGCGCTGTTGTGGCTGCCTCGTGGGCGTCACCAGGAAGTCCTAGTGCATCGCACAAGGACGGGCGTCGTTGCGTCAGTATGGTAGACTCGTTGAAACAAGCGCCTATCGAGCGCCGATCCCCTGACGACACGGGATGCTGTGGGCTCCAGGCGACTGCATGGGCCAGGACTGCTCGGCAAGCCAGCCGCGCGGCGATACGCCTCGGGAGGAGTGACGTATGACCACGTTCTGGGTCTTCATCATCGCGCTGGGTATTATCGCGGCGCTGGTCAATTTCGCCATCGCGGCCACCCACCGGGGCGAGCCGATGGTGGTAGCCGTGCGCGTGCTGGCGGGGCTGGCGAGCCTAGCCGCCGCCGTGATCATCGTCGTGGGCAAAGAGGCGAATCTCGTGGGGATGCTCCTGCCATGGTCGTACAAGATCATTGGCGCGGGCGTCTTTGTCTTCGCCGTCCTCTTCCTGCCATCCATCGTCGGCAAGCGTAGCGCCACACCCGATGTGACCCTCCAGCAGCGCGCCGCCCGCCCGACCAACGCCACCGTGCGGCTGCGTGAGCCGGGCGCCGACCCCTGGGTGAATTAACATCCGGGCGAACACAAGCGCCAGTTGGCGCCGCGACCCACGGATATGGAATACTGCGAACCGATGGACGCCAGCGCCCATCGGTTCTTTCGTGTGATGACCTGAGCAGCGAGGAGCGCGCATGAGCATCAGCGCCGAGACGTTGCGTGCGCTGCTCGCCGCCCATCTGGGGCCGTCGGCGGGCGCGATGACGCTGAGCCAGGCGACGTCAGAGGGCGGCGAGCAGCGCTTCGTGGCGCGCGACGCCAGCAGCGCGCTCGACATCCACCTCTACCCCGCCAGCGAGCGCGAGGCCGCTCGCCGTGAGGCCGCCGGGCTGACGCTGGGCAGCGCGGTGGGGCTGGCGCCAGCGCTGGTCTTCGCGGGCGAGGCCGGGCCTGGGCAAGAGCCGGGCGTCTGGCTGATCATCGCGCAGCAGCCACACGGCGAGCCGCTGGGCCAGCGTCCACTGACCGACGCCGAGGTGGATGGCTGGCTCTTTCTGCTGCTGACCCTGCACCACCTGCGCCCCGATATGGCGGCGCAGCCCTCTAGCATGAGCGCCGATCTGAGCGCATGGTGGGCGCGTAATCAGCCTGCGTGGGAGGCGTGCCGCGCGGCCTACGCTGGCCCGGCGTCCCAGCCGCTGCTGCGTGGGCTGACGCAGCTCCACGCCATCACGCAGGTGCGCATCGAGACCAATCGCGGGCTATGGGCGGGGGTGGAGCGCCGCCCCTGCCATGGCGATCCCGCGCCGGGGCGGCTGGTGCAGGACGGCGCGCGGCTGACGCTCACCGAGTGGGGTGGATTCGGCCTGGGCGATCCGGCCATCGAGGTCGCGCGGGTCGCAGCGCTGGCGGCGCTCGCCAATGAGCTCTCCAGCGCGCAGTACACCCACTTCATCGCCGCCTATCTGGATGGCATGCGCGATCTGCGCGACGCCACGCTGGAGGAGCGGCTGCGGCTGTTTGCCTCGGTGGCGCCGATGGGCGTGACGCTGGCGGCGTTGGCGGCGCTGGCTCGGCCCGGCGCGATTCCGCCGCGCGCGCGTCGTGGTCTGCTGGCGCAGGTGGCCCGCGCGCTCACCTGGTCGCAGGACGCGCTGGGCGTGCAGATCGGCGCGCCCGCCACGCTGCTGGCCCCGCTGGGGTAGATGAGGACACTCGACCTGGCTGAACCGATTGCTGGCGTCTGGCGCGCCCAGCGTCGATTTCCAACTGTTAGATTTTTGCCAACACTTCGTCACCCATCGTCTCACCCACCGGAAGAGCCGGGCGGCGCTTCGCTGAGCGCGCTGCGCCAGAGCCACAGGCTCAGCGCGGCGGCTGAGCCGAATGAGCCACTCACGGAGCCAGTGGCGGGCGTGGGCGTATCGGTCGCGGTGGGCGCGGGCGTCGGCGTATCGGTGGCCGTGGGGCTGGGCGCGGCAGTCGGCGACGCGGTGGGCGTGGTGGTCACGGTCGTCGTGGGCGTGGTGGTCGCGGCTGGCCCGGTCGGCGCCGAGTCGCTGCCCAGCAGCGTCGGGATGGTCACGGGAACCAGCCCGCGCGCCTGCAAGCCCGCCAGGATGTATGGCAGCGCGGCGGCGGTCTGCTCGCGCGCGGCGGGGCCATCGTGCATCAGGATGATCGAGCCGGGACGCACCTGCGAGAGGACGCGCTGCACGATCACCATCGTGCCGGGCCGCGACCAGTCCGCCGGGTCATCATTCCAGTTGATGGTGGTCAGACCAAAGCCGCCAGCCTGCTGTACGATGCCTGCATTGACCGCGCCATACGGGGGACGCCACAGCCACGCGCAGAAGCTCGGCCCCAGATCGGCATGCAACTGCTGAATGGTCGCGCCGAGTTGGTAGGCGCGCGCAGCGGGCGAGAGCAGCTCCATGTCGGGATGATCCCAGGTGTGGACGCCAATCGCGAAGCCATCCGCTGCCTCGCGCTGCACCAGCCACGGATAGGCACGGGCGTACTGCCCCATCACGAAGAAGGTCGCGGGGGTGTGGGTCTTCTCAAGGAAACTGAGGATCGGCGGCGACGTGTAGGGCGTGGGGCCATCATCGAACGTCAGCGCGACCATATTGGAGGTCGCGCGACCATAGCTCGCTGCGCTGTAGATCACGTTGCTGCGCGGCCTGGGCGCGCCGCCGGGGCAGCCCTGTCCTACGCCGCCGCTCCAGCTTCCCGTGTAGCTGGTGGTATAGGAGCTATTGGAGCCGTTGGAGCCAGAGCCGCCTGGCTGGCCAGTCGTCGCCGTGGGCGCCACCGTCGGCGGATGCGTCTGGCCAGAGATACTCGCGACGTTGCTGGTCGGCCAGTCATTCATGCCGTTGGGCGCGGAGCCATTGGCGCCAGACCCCAGCGCGGCGCTATCGCCGAAATCCTGCGGCTGGAGCGGCGTCTGACCCAGCACGCCGATGCCGTTGATCGGGTTGAAGGTCTGCCAGTCGCTGGCCATCAGGCTGGCGGCCACGCTCGCCACCAGCAGCACGCCGATCAGCGTCAGCGCTCCCTGCATCCAAAGGCGGTGACCGCGCTTGCTGTGCGCCACACGTCCACGTCGCTTGACCGCTGGTCGCTTGGCTGTGCTGACATCGAGCGCGCCAGACGCATCCCCAGACGCATCCCCGGATGCGGCGCTCTCGCCGCTCTCCTCCAGACCGTCCATGCCGTTCCCTCCCCATCTGCCTGCGTCGCCCAGCGCATGCTCCCGCATGGGCGTTCGCCCGGCGTGCGGCGGCCCCACTCAGCGCCGCCTTGCATGTTCCGCCGACTATATCAGACTGTCGCAAGGCAGGCAAGTTAACAGCGTCACACATTCATCTCAGGCGCATCACGTCACGACGCGAGGAGTAAAAGGCGCGCAGGCCAGCGCGTCGTACAGCATGTGGGGAATCGGTGGTTGGAGCCTATCGCCAGCCATCGCCAGAGAGAGGGAGCGCCAGTGCAGAGTCTTCGCAGCTTGTCGGGGGCGGCCATCGTCTGCCTGCTCGCGCTAGTGGGCCTGGCGGGCTGCGGCGGCCCGTCGTCTCCGCTGGCGTCGCAGCCCACGCCGATCCCGACGCACACGCCATACCCCACGCCCACCCCCACGCTGACCGTGCCATCGCACGCCGTCAGCTTCACCACCAGTGACCACATCCTGCTGGGAGGACTGTGGTTTGGCGCGGGCAAGACGGTCGTCATCTTCTCCAATCAGACCGACACCACCGCTGGCGACTGGACGCCCATCGCCCAGCAGTTCGCCGCGCGTGGCTACGCCGCGCTGTGCTACGACTATCGCGGACGCGGCTCTTCGCAGGGGACGCGCGCCTATGGGCCAGACCTGATGACCGATCTGCGCGCCGCCATCGCGTTCGCCCAGAGGCAGGGCGCGCAGCGCATCGCGCTGGTGGGCGCCAGCCTCGGCGGGGCCGTCACCGCCAACGCCGCCGCTGGCCCAGGAGCCGATGTCGCCGCAGTGGCGATCATCTCGGCGCCGGGCGACTTCCCGCAGGTCGAGGTCGGGGCGCCGACGATGGCCGCCATCGCCGCGCCAAAGCTGTTGATGAATAGCGCGGGCGACTCTTACGCCCCACAGACGCAGGCCATGTACGACGAAGCGCACCAGCCCAAGACGCTGAAATTCTATCCCGGCGTGGATCATGGCCTCGCGCTGCTGCTCGGCTCCAATGGCCCCGACGCCATGCGGCGCCTGCTGGCCTTCATGGCACAGTACGCCCCGCCGACCGCCTGAGCGCGCTCAGATGACGTGCGCTACGCTCGTCACGAATGCGAGCATCAACTCCACCGCCTGCTCATCCGAGAGCTGCTGGCGGCGAGCGAGCGAGCGCCACGTCTCGAACTCCAGCGCATGGCCGATGGCGGCGAGCAGCAGTGGGTGGGCGGCTGGCGCGGCGACGAAGCCTTCGGCCAGCAGGTCGCGGGCAGCGCGATAGTAGGCGGGCATGCCCTCCAGGGTCGCGGCCAGCACAGGCAGCGTCGGCGCATCGCGCAGGATATTGGCGGTCATGGCCTCCGTCGCGCGGTAGCGAACATAGAGCTCATGCAGGGCACGGCGCACACGCGCTTGTGGATCCGCCACCTCCGCCCAGGCGCGCAGGTCGGGATAGGGGTGGTCGCTGAGGAAGTGGCGCTGGCAGGCGCGATAGAGCTCGATCTCATCGGGGAAATGGCGATAGACGGTGAGCCGCTCGACTCCGGCGCGCTCGGCGATGGCGCTGATGGTGGTAGCAGCCGGGCCGATCTCTGCATGCAATGCGGCAGTGGCGGCGGTGATGCGGCGGCGCGTCTCATCCTGTCGCTCAGCGCGCCGCTTGAGCTGATAGCCGCGCTTCTGGCTCATCTCATCCACCCATATTCAGTAAACATACCTGTATTGCGATATTGACAACCACCGACGCTCTCATTATACTTACCACATCAGTGAACGCCAATGTTTAGTGAAATCGGAGGCCGACATGCAGACCGTCGAGTTGACGCCCGGTGTTCTCCCCGCCAGCGCGGGAACCCTTGTCTACCTGATGCGGCTCGGTGTGCGCTATCTGGTGCGCGGCGTCGAGACTGGCGGGCGGCTGGCAGTGGTCGAGCATCCACTGCCGCCACGAGCGCTCGGCGCGCCGCTGCACACCCACGAGCGCGAGGATGAGATCAGCTACATCGCAGAAGGCACTGTGGGCGTGCAGATCGGCGACACCATCTATACTGCTGGCCCCGGCGACACGATCCGCAAGCCGCGCGGCATCCCGCACGCCTTCTGGAATGCAGGCGACGAACCTGCGCGCCTCTCGGAGATCATCACGCCGGCGGGATTCGAGGGCTACTTTGAAGAGATGGCGGCGCTCTTCGCCGAGGCGCATGGCGGGCTGCCAGATCCGACGCGGGCGAGCGCGGTGCTGGCCAAGTATGCGCTGAACCTGGATTTCGGTAGCGTGCCGATTCTGGCGCAGCGCCACGGCCTTCAGATGTAATCGCGCCCACGAATGCCCTGATAGGCGCAGGAGCTATCCTGCGCCTATTGACATCCCATATACAGAGATGTATATCTAATTATACGTTTGTCAACAAAGGAGCGCGTCATGACACAGGATCACAACAGCTCGATGATGGATGAGTCATTCGAGAGCGAGAGCCAGCCGCAGAGCGCCGAGGAGCGCATGGAGCAGTTGCTCGGCTTCCTCAAGGCGCTGGCTGACCTCAGCCGCCTGCGCATCCTGGGGGCGCTGGCTTCGCAGGAGCGCACGGTGGAGGAGCTGGCTGACCTGCTCGACCTGAAAGCCCCGACCGTCTCGCATCATCTGGTGCGGCTGCGGGCGCTGGGCCTGGTGGAGACGCGCGCCGACGGCGTGACGCGCTGGAATCGCCTGCGCGTGGCCGGGCTGGAGCGCCTGGCGAAGATGCTGGCGACGCCGGAGGTTGTCTCGACGCTGGCCGCCGACGTGGAGGGCGCGACCTGGGAGCGCAAGACTCTGCGCGACTTCCTGGATGGCGAGCGCCTGCGCGAGATTCCCGCCCAGCGCAAGAAGCGCCTGGTCATCCTGAAATGGCTGGCCGACCAGTTCGAGTGGGAGCGCGAGTACAGCGAGGCCGAGGTCAACGAGACGCTCAAGCGGCGGCATCCCGACTCCGCCTATCTGCGCCGCGACCTGATCGGGGAGCGGCTGCTGGCCCGCGAGCATGGCCGCTACTGGCGCACCGAGCCGTTGACCGAGGAGGCGATGGCGCGGCTGACGCGCAGCCTGGAATGGGGACACATCTACACCCTCGCCGAGCTGAACGCCCTCATCCGCGAGCAGCGGCGCGACGTAGACTCCGCGCGGCGCGAGCTGCTGGCGCGCAACGTCCTCACGCTGGATGGCGACCACTTCTGGCGCACTCGGCCACCCGAAGAGCTGCTGACGTGAGCCAGGTGATGGCGCCGCGCCTGCTCGACGCGCTGGCGGGCGCGCTGAGCGCCTGCGCCTGAGCGGCGACGCTGGCCATGCGCAGGGCATGGTCGGCGTCGCCGCTCCAGGGGTAAATCATTGCTGGCGAACCAATTCGCGCCTGGGAGGCGGCCTACGGGCCGCCAGGGCCATCCAGGCGCGGTTTCAGCCGCCAGCAGCCAGGCTTAGCTCACCTTGCCCATGCGCACGCGCCAGACCTCCGGCCCCTGCTCCAGATACTCCCACAGCAGCTCGCCCGGATATTCCGCCACGAGCTGATAGCGCAGGGGCTTGGGGTCGTGATCGTTGATGAGGATGAAGCTCTCGCCCGCCTTCAGCGTGTCGAATCGCTCAAAGATCTGCGTGTGGCGTTGCATTGGTGGCAGCGCACGCACGTCCATCGCCTCAGGAGCCTGCTGTGGAGCAGCCGCCTCCTCAGCCTCCGCGTGCAGCGCCGCCAGCAGCGCCTGCTGATCGCCATCGGTAACAGCTTCGTCAATCACTGGCAGGTAGACGCGCTCCTCCTTGGCCAGATGCACCTGGAAGAGGCCTTGCAACTGGATCATCTCACGCTGGAGCTGCGCGGTCAGCGTCTCACGCTTGCTGGCGTCCGCCGAGCGCAGTTGATTGGCCAGCGCCGTGACCTTCTGCACGTGCTGCCCCAGATATTCGTGGTCGATGCTCATCGTCGCTGTCGGGCGACCATGCGTGCGCAGGATCGGGTCGAGCGCCGGATAGAGCGTGCGCTCCTCGCCTTGCGCATGTGGCATCAGCTCGCCGGAGAGGAAGCTGGTCACCTGATCGAGCAGGGTCGCCAGCCCCGCCGCGTCGCCCCCCTCAGACGCCTTCAGGCTCTCGATGTCGCTGGTGTAGCTATCCAGCGTCGTCGCCAGCGCGCGGTGATGCTCGCGAATGGCAGAGGTCAGTTGCCTCGCATTCGTCTTGGTCTTCGTATTGCTCATCGTACAGTTCTCCTCGCGTATCAACCGGGCGCGCGCATCATCAGGCGCGATATCCTCGGCATGCCCTGAGTATGTCGCGGGCAGTGGGTCTGGCGCAGCGACTTTTGTCTCGCAAGCGCCGCCGCGCCGATGCGACAAAGGTCGCAGCCAGCCTCACACGCAGCCACGTATCGTAAGGGCGAGGGTTTGCCAGCGTCGGCGCGAGTGACGACGGGCCAGCCCCCCACAGGAGGCCCACGATGCAGGATCCGCTTACCAGCCTCGACGAGGCTAAGACGCTATCCGACGACATGATGGCGCAGATCTATACAGCGCTTCACATGGTTGACGATCCCGAGCTGGGCATCAACATCGTCGATCTCGGACTCATCTATGGCGTGGACATGCGCGAGGACGGCTTCGTGACGATCACGATGACGCTCACCACCCCCGGCTGCCCCATGCACGCCTCGCTGGCCGATGGCGTCGGCGCGGCGCTCTCGAATGTGGAGGGCGTCACCGGCGGCGAGATTCGCCTTGTCTGGGAGCCACGCTGGACTCCCGACATGATGACCGAAGAGGGCCGCTCGGCGCTCGGCTACTACTAGGGCGCTACTCCACGACCGTGATCCGAGGGGCGCCCGCGTTTGGCGCGGCGCCCGTGGCAGAGCGGCGTGGCTGGGGCGCGGCGGGAGCATGCGGCGCCAGCACGCCCAGGATGTTGGCGGCGGCGAGGATCAGGCCAGCGCCCAGGCCAGCCGCCGCGAGTTGCGTGGCCAGCGTCCAGCCCAGCAGCGCGCAGAGCAGCGTGGCGGGCAGCGCCACATTGACGACCCAGAAGCTGACCGTGGCGACGCGCTGATGTACCAGATCGCGCATCAGCGGCACGCGCTCGCGCCCCACCTTCGGCGCATAGCGCGATTGCCAGACCAGGAACGGCACGATCTTATAGAGGTAGCCAATCGTGCTCTGGCCAAGCCAGCCCACCAGCGCGGCCAGCGCCAGCGCCACCAGCGCGCGCTCGATCCAGACGGGGTCAGCGCCCGCCAGCGCGACCAGCACGCCCGCGGGAATCGCTACGCTCAGGTAAACCACAGCGGCGATACCGTGGCGCTGGGTCATATCGAACGCCTTGCGCTTGCGGGAGCGAAACATGCGCACGTAGTCAGCGGCGAAGAGCCAGGCGGCGGCTACCAGGGCCAGCCCGCCGATGATCCGCAGCCAGTCCCAGTTCAGCGCGAAGCCAGCCGCCATCCCGATGATCCCGCCGTTGAGCAGGAGGAAGATGCGGCGGCCCAGCATGTCGCTGTGGTCGTGTACCAGGGCGAACATGCGCGTGAGCGTATAGGAGACGCCCATCAGCGTCGTGGTGAGCCAGCCCACCACACCCAGCGTGATGTGCGTCAGCAGCAGGCGATCCACAGCCGCGCCCAGGAAGCCAAACTGGAAGTTGAGCGCCGCCGTCAGCCCCAGGCTAACGACCACGCAGAGATAGGTCGCCGAGGCCGCCAGATAGCGCGCTGAGAGCGGGCGCTTCGTCGCGTGGACGATAGTGGAACCGATGATAGCGACGTAGTGCGCGATGGCGATAACCACCAGCGACCCACCCGCGATAAGCAGCAGCGTCTGGCCCAGCCAGAAGCCGAGGATGAGCAGCGCGACCCCCACCACGTAGAGCGGATACTGCGCGCGCACGAAGCGGATGGCGCGCAGGGGGCTTTCGAGGATGACGGGCGCGAGCTGGAGCGAGGCGCCCATGATCGTCATCGTCAGCCAGCCCAGCGTGACGATGTGTACCAGCGCCAGCGTGTGCAGGCCACCCGGCGCCAGCAGCGCCTGCGGCAGGATGAATGGCAGCAGCAGGCCAAAGAGCGCCGCCGCCGAGATTCCGGTGAGCAGGAAGGGCAGCGGCAGCCAGAGTGGCAGCGCGCCCGCCGCCCCCGACGCGCCCAGCGTGCCGCTCATCCCCTGGGCGCGCGGGGCGGGCGTCGCCCCCGCCGCCGCGCTCGACTGGACTGGACTGTTCATCGCGCTGCGCCTCGCTTCCGCTGCCTGCTCCGTCCTCTGCTCCGTCTTCTGCTCTGCCAGATCATGAGGCCTGCGCGAACCGGACGACCCAATGATCGTCGGCGATGCGCTGCGTCTCGTGCGAGAATCCACGGGCGCTCAGCGCGGCATAGAGCGGCGCTGGCTCGAACGGCGCGACGATGACGAGTGACTGCCCCGGCTCGATGGACGCCGCCGCCTCCATGATCTCGACGAACGGCTCGCCGCCCTCCGCCAGCGTTGGCCGCACGTCCAGCGTAATGGTGGCGCTGTCCATCCAGGTCTGTGTATCCTGAGTGGCCTGATCCTCTTGCATCGGAGCCTCCTGTAGCATCCCGTAGCATTGCGTAGTAATTTGCAGGAAGGCGGCATTGCGCCTTCATTCGCTGAGAGTGTACGCTGGGCAGTGGAGGGCTGACTGCGACCTTTGTCGCAGCGCCACAGATCGCGCGGAGAGAAGCGGAGAGCACTGGAGGCGCTGACATGACGGTTTCACCTGAGGCGCTGCGGCAGGCGCCACTCTTCGCCTCGCTGGCGCCAGATGACCTCGCGGCGGTCGCTGCGGTGACGGTTGAGCGGCGCTATGGGCGCGGCGACATCATCATCCTGGCGGGTGAAGAGGGTGGCGGGCTGTACCTGGTGCGGCGGGGGTTGGTCAAGGTCTACCGCACCTCCGAGGAGGGGAAGGAGCAGACCCTCCGCCTGATCGACGCTGGAACCACCTTCAACGACGTGCCAGCGCTCGATGGCGGAGTCAACCCGGCCAGCGCGATGGCGATGGAGCCGACCATGGCCTATGTGACCAGCGGTCTGCAGCTACGCCGCTTGATCGCAGAGCGACCGGGCATCGCCCAGGCCACCGTCCGCACGATGGCGATGGCGCTACGGGGGCTGGTGGCGCTGATTGAGGATCTCTCATTCCGCAGCGTGCGCGCCCGTGTCGCCAAGATCCTGCTGGAGCAGGAGCAGGCCAGCGTGCGCGCCGACGCGACCAGCGACGCTGCGCCCGCGCGACATCGCCTCACCCAGCAGGAGATTGCCGCGCTGGCTGGCACCGCGCGCGAGATGGTCGGGCGCGCGCTCAAGGAGCTAGAAGCCGCTGGCGCCATCCACAACGAGCATGGGCGCATCACCATCCTGAGCGACGAGCGCCTGCGCGCGCTGGCGATGTAGGAGCGCCACGGCCCGGCTGCGCCGTGTAGATGAGCGGCCTGCGCGGTGTGCTACCATCTTGACCGAGGGTGAGCCACGCCAAATGAGCAGGTCGGCGGGCCACCAGAGCGCCGGGAGCTAGCCGATGGATGACGCAGCCAGCCAGAACCAGCCCGCGCCACAGCCCGACCCGCACCCGTCCGGCCCGCAGGGCGCTCAGCGCGCCTGGGAGATCGAGCAGGCGCGGCGACGCGCCGTGCGTGATCTGGTCGAGCAGCGCATCCAGGAAGCGCGCGAGGAGGGCAAATTCGACAACCTGAGCGGCGCTGGCAAGCCACTCAGGCTGGAGGACAACATCTGGGCGGGCGACAAGGCGATGGCGTACCACCTGCTCAAGAGCAACGATGTCGCCCCGCAGGAGCTGGAGCGTGGGCGCGAGATCGACCGCGATCTGGCCCGCGCCGAGCAGCCGATCCGCCTGCTGCGTCACCGCCGCGACACGCTGGCGGCGCGTCGCCAGCTCTACGCGGGCGACCGCCGCGCCTACAATACGCTCCGCGCGGCGACTGAGCGACGCTATGCGGAGGCGCTACGCGACCTCAACAGCCAAATCCTCAGCCTGAATATCATCGCGCCGCCTGCGCTACACCGCCGCCTGCTCGATGTCGAAGCGCGTCTCGCCGCATTCCGCGAAGAGTTCCCGCCGCTCGCTGAGTCATGAGGCTGTAGCGGTATAGTATGTCTGGTAGACGAGATTGGCAGGCCGCCTGAGAGGAGCATCCAGTGTCCGCCGGGTATTTGCAAGCCGCGATGAACCATGCGGTCTACGAGAAGGCCGAGGACGGCACATACTTCGGGTCTGTTCCTGGCTTCCAGGGCGTGATCGCCAACGAAGCTACACTAGAGGCGACGCGCAGCGAATTGCTGGATGTCCTGGAGGGATGGGTGCTCCTCGGTATCTCACTGCATCACGAGCTTCCTGTGGTCGATGGCGCCATACTCAACGTTCCTGACATAGCGTTCTGAATGGAGGGTCGCTGTGGGTATGTCACTGCGCCGTGGACCGGGCGCGCATCCTGGCCTGTTTACGGATATGTATCATCCCGACGCCGCGTATGTCAGTTGGGTGACGGGACGCAACGACATTACCACCTTCGACCTCTACGCCCGCACTGCGCCGTTCGACGGCGCCTATCTGCTGGTCGCCGGGCTGGAGGCGGCGCTGGAGTTCGTCGAGGCCTTCCGCTACGAGCCGGATGAGCTGGCCTTCCTGGCGCGCATCCGCGACTACGACGCCGCCTTTCTGGATGAGCTGGCCACGCTGCGCTTCACCGGCGACATCGCCGCCATGCCCGAGGGCAGCATCGCCTTCCCCAATGAGCCGATTCTGCGCGTCACGGCGCCCTTCCGCGAGGCCGTGCTGATGGAGGCAGGGCTGCTGCAGGCCATCAATCTGGCGACGCTGATTGCCACCAAAGCCGCACGCATCGTCTACGCCGCACAGAGCCGCCGCATCTCAGAGTTCGCCTTCCGCCGCGCGCAGAACCCGCTGGTGGTGGCGCGCTCGTCCTACATCGGCGGGGCGTCATCCACCTCGCTGCTGGCGGCGGCCTTCGAGTATCGTCTGCTGGCCACCGGAACGGTGCCGCACGCGCTGATCCAGCTCTACCCCTCCGAGGAAGAAGCCTTCCTGGCGGTGGCGCAGTCGTTCAACCGCTACACGCTGCTGCTCGATACCTACGACCCGCGCCAGGCCATCCACACCGCCATCGCCGTCGCGCAGCGCGTGGCCGATGAGCTGGGCCACACGCTGGCCGCCGTGCGGCTGGATAGCGGCGACATCGTCGCCGACAGCCAGTATGTGCGCGCACAGCTGGCGGCGGCGAACATGCAAACAGTGCGCATCCTCGCCAGCGGCGATCTGGATGAGTTCGAGATCGTCGATCTGCTGACGGCAGGCGCCGAGATCGATGCCTTTGGCGTGGGTACCGCGCTGGGCGTGGGCGCGGGCAATGTGGCGCGCGGGGTCAACGGCGCCACGCTCGGCGGGGTCTACAAAGAGGTCTGGTGCGTGGATGAGGACGGCGCCGAGCATCCCAAGCTGAAGCTGGCGGCGGAGAAGACGACGTGGCCGGGTCGCAAGGCCGTCTATCGGCATCCCCAGTGGGAAGAAGACGTCGTGCAGCTCGAATCGGAGCCAGCGCCGTCGGGCTATCAGCGCGTGCTGCGCCCGGTCATGCGGCAGGGGCGCACCATCCCCGGCAGCCTGCCGCCGCTCTCCGAGATCTGGGAGCTGGCGCAGGCCAACCTGCGCGCACTGCCTGAGCCATACCACGCGCTCAGGGCTGGCGAGCCGTATCCCGTGCGCTTCAGCGAGGCGCTACGCACGCTGCGCATGGAGGCGATCCGCGAGGTGCAGACACGCGTCCGGGCTGGTGGCCAGCCCGATCACGCCAACGACGCCGCGCCCAGAGACGCGACCCGCCAGCGCGACGGCGCCAGCGCTGAGTAGCCGCCGATCAGATGTACGTCTCGTCCACGAAGCACCAGCGCCAGTCCGCCGCTGGATAATCCTGCATAATGGGATGCTGCGTCGCGTGGAAGTGCTTCGTCGCGTGCTTGTTCTTACTGGAGTCGCAGCAGCCGACATGGCCGCACTCCAGGCAGATGCGCAGATGCACCCAGCTATCGCCGGTCTTCAGGCACTCCTCGCAGCCGTTCGCGCTGGGGGTAACGTCGTGAATCGTATCGAGATGCGTGCAGGGTGTCGTCGCCACGTGAAAACTCCTCGCTCGGCCATTAGTTGGAATCACAATGCGCCAATCACCGTTGACGTTCGACCGCCTGATGGGGGCGTGTCTGCCAGCGGGCAGTGACCTGCTGCGCCAGCGCGCCAAAGCCACGCCCCTCGATCATCAGCGCTGCTGTCGCCGCTGAGGCCAGCGCAAGCGCCGCGCCGACCAGCGTTACCACACGGAACGCGCTCAGGAAGGCCTGATCAATCGCCTGCGTGATCGCCGCCGCCAGCGCGGGCGGCGTGCCAGGCGGGGCCTTCGCGCCGGCCAGCAACCCACGCTGTGCATCGAGCGCGCTCTGGAGCGCTGGGCTGAGGTTCAGCGCCGCCAGATTCGCGTCGAACGCTGGATTGAAGACCGTCACGAAGATCAGGGTCATCAGCGCGATGGCGATCAGCCCCGCAGTGCGCGAGGCCGAGTTGTTGATGCCCGACGCGGCGCCCGCCTCCGCCACCGGAGCTGAATTCATGACCGCTGTCGTCAGCGGCGCAATGACCAGCGCCATCCCCAGGCTCAGCACGACGATGGCGGGGAAGAATGTCACCCAGTAGCTACCGCCGATGCCCGGCAGCGCGAAGAGGGCGAATCCAGCCGCCGCCAGTGTCGCGCCGACCACCAGCGGAACCTTCGCGCCGATGCGCTGAATCAGCCCGCCCGACCAGCGCGAGAGCAGGAAGATGATGATGGTGAAGGGCAGCAACGCGGCGCCGGCCTGCGCTGGCGAATAGCCCTGCGCCTGCTGGAGATTGAAGGGCAGGAAGTAGAGGGCGCCACCCAGCGCGCCGTAGAGCAGCAGGGTCAGCAGATTGGCTCCCGTAAAGGTGCGCGAGCTGAACAGCCGCAACGACATCATCGGCGCGGGGCTGTGCATCTCCACCAGCACAAAGGCGACCAGCCCGGCCACCCCGAGGGCGATGGCGATCAGCACGAGCGGCGCGGAGAGGCCCAGCGTGCTCGCCTCGATCAGCCCGAAGACCAGCGCGCCCAGCCCCAGCGTCGCCAGCGCGGCGCCCTGCCAGTCAAGCGGGCCACTGATCTGGGTATCGCGGCTCTCAGCGACCCGCCAGATGAGAATGAACAGCGTGATGGCCGCCAGTGGCACGTTGATGAAGAAGACCCAGCGCCACGAGAGTGTCTGCACCAGCCAGCCACCCAGCACTGGCCCCAGCGCAGTGGTGATGGTGGTCAACGACGACCACACCCCAATCGCCGCGCCCCGGCGGCTCTCATCAAAGGTCGCGCTGATGATGGCCAGGCTGCCTGGCACGAGCAGCGCGCCGCCAATCCCCTGCACGGCCCGCGCGACGTTGAGCGCGGTGATGCTGGGCGCGAAACCGCAGGCGACCGAGGCCAGCGTGAAGATGGCGATGCCCAGCGTATAGATGCGTTTGCGCCCGAAGCGGTCGCCCAGCGACCCACCCACCAGAATCAAAGCGGCGAGGAAGAGCGAGTACGCCTCGACCACCCACTGCACCGTGGCGGCGCTGGCGTCCAGGTCGCGCTGGATAACCGGCAGGGCGACGTTGACCACCGTGCCGTCAATGAACGCGAGGCTGGATCCCAGAATCGTCGCCGCCAGCGTCCAGTTGGGATGCGAGCAGGGCTGCGAATCGGCCTTGCGGCTGCGAATTATTTCTTCTTCGCAGGGCTGCCTGACAGGCGTATTCATCTCGTTCCTCCTCCATGCTGACATGCGCTCTGGTCGACATCTTTCTCATTCTTCTCGTTCGCCTGTTCGTGCTGACAATGCGCGTGAGATTGCCGTAGCATTTTGCGTCATGAGCCGTCATAATACTGTTGACCCACGCGATGTTGAGTCTCAGACCTCCTTAGCGTCGCGCCTGGACATCGGATTATCGCCAGTTGGCCAGTCTCTCCTCATCTGGCCGCTGCGAGCGCGTGTACGCAAGCATGTAGGGTATGAGCGCCAGAACGCCACAGCACGCTAAACGTCGCAGAGCGCTACGTATGCAACTGTCGGAACTGTGTAGAGGCGGTATCTCGCCGCGCTGTTCTTCTCTACTGTAGTCCGCCATGACAGCATCCAGCGCCACCTGGAGCCGATCACAGTTCTGACCCGGTGGCGCTGCGCATCAGAGATGTAGCGACCCGGCGCTGCGTAGATATATCTGGATATACCTGACCGTTGATTGCGCCGTCAAGCAGACGCGAGGGTAGCGACATGACGACACATGCACCGCTCACAGTGATTGATCTGGGCGAAGAGTTGACCCCACTGCAGGCCGCGACATGGATGGGCCTGCTGGCGACCCATAGCGCCATCACCCGCCAGCTCGACGCCATGCTGCGCGCCTCGCACCAGCTAGGGCTGTCGGCCTACGAGGTGCTGCTGCGGCTGGCCCGCGCGCCCGCCTGCCGCCTGCGCATGACCGAGCTGGCCGCCGTCGCGCCACTAACCCTCAGCGGCGTCAGTCGCATGGTGGGGCGGCTGGAGCGCGATGGGCTGGTGCGCCGCGAGGCGAGCGCCGAGGATGGCCGTGTCGCCTGCGCCACGCTGACCGGGGAAGGCATCGCACGGCTGCGCGCCGCCCACCAGACCTACCTCGAAGGTGTGCGCCGCCTCTTTCTGGCCCACTTCAGCGAGCCGGAACTGGAGACGCTCAACGGCTACTGGCTGCGTCTGAGCGGCGGCCTGTGAGCGGAGACATCGGCAGATCGGCGTAGACAGCGCCGCCCAAACGCTGTACACTGGCGACCAGTCAGTGGCGACAGAGGCTTGGAGGAGGCGCTGCGATGTTGGTTCGATTTGGCGTGATGATCGTCGCGTGGCTGGCCATCATCAGCGGCGCCATCGGCGCGCTGATCGGCGCGGTCTCCATCCTCATTGGCGCCGTGCTCGACGCCGAGGCGCCCACCGGGCCGCTCAATATGCAGGGCCTCGGCGGCATGGCGCTGGTCGTGGTCGGGCTGACCTTCGCCATCGTCGGCGTGGCGCAGATCATCTTTGGCGTGGGGCTGTGGCAGTTCCGTGGCTGGGCGGTGCGCGTGGGCATCGTGCTGGAGGTCATCACACTGCTCGGCTCCATCGTCGGCCTCTTCACGGGCGCCTTCACCATCCCCTCGCTCATCAGCACAGTCGTGTCCGCCGCCATCCTGATGGTGCTGCTCAGCCCGCACGTGCGCAAGCATGTCCGGCAGATTCGCGAGCGCACCGCGCAGCCTGCCACCTTGAGCAGCGCGACTACCGTTCAGCGCCCGTAGCGCGCGTGCTCGACCTTCAGGCAGCGATCCACCACCACGCGCAGCCCGCCGCGCTCCGCGGTGGCCTCGCCCTCCGGGCTGATGACATCGAACTGGAGCCAGAGCGCCTTCGCGCCGATCTTCACCGCCTCCTCGGCGATGGCTGGCACATACTCTGAGCGGCGAAAGACATCCACGATATCCACTGCGTCGGGGATGTCACTCAGCGTGGCGTAGCACGTCTCACCCAGGATGCTCTGCTCGTTCGGGTTCACCGGAATGATGCGGTAGCCCTGCGCTTGCAGGTAACGCGCCACGCTGTGGCTGGGGCGGCCCGGATTGGGTGAGAGGCCGACGACCGCGATGGTCCTGGCCTCGCGCAGGATGGCGCGTATCGTCTCGGGATCCTGATAGCGCGCGGGAATCCCGGCGGCTTCGGTATCGGTTGTATCGCTCATGGATGGTTGCTCCTTCGAACGAACCCTCACCCCTGCCCCTCTCCCAGAGGGAGAGGGGAGTCTCGCTCGCCTGGCGGGTCTCCCGCTGGCCAACAGCATGCCTGCCGATGGGGCTAGTCGGCCTGGGCGCGCGGGATGATAGGCAGGATGATCGCCGAGGGGCGCTCGGCGTCGTGATAGATGGTCTGCTCGGCCACCGCCATCTCGCTCGTCACGCCCAGCTCGGCGCCGGTATTCAGGTTGCGGTCGTATTTCGGGAAGGCCGCCGAGGCGATCTGCGCCGCGATGCGATGCCCCGCCCGGAAGACGTGCGCCGTGTTCCAGCAGTCAATCGTGTAGCGATAGACAGCGCCCGGCGTGATCGGCGATGGATTGGCCATCCCCTCGCGGAACCGCGCGCGCACCATGCCATCCGTCAGCCGCTGGGTGAAGCCGCTCGGCGCGACATCCAGCAGCATCGCCATGAAGTCGGTGTCGGGCGCGGACGACGCGGCATAGAGCTCCATGCTGATAGGGCCGGTCACCTCGATGTCCTCGCTCAGCGGCTCCGTCCGATAGACCAGCAGGTCATCGCGACGCTGCACGGCGGCGTAGTCATCTGGCCCGCCGACCTGCGATGAGGTCGCCTCAGTGATGAATGGCGTCGGGCGCGCGGGATCGTAGCGGTAGCTGTCGCTGGCCTCGTCGGCGGGCGGTGCGGCAGTCGCGAGCGCGCCGTCGCCGAAGCGGCTATTGGCCCGCCCCGCGCTGCGCAGATGGTAGCGCGTGCTGATGGCGCGCGCCAGCGGCCACTCCTGCTCGTCGCGCCAGACATTCTCGCCCATGATGAAGATGCGCGCGGGCGTCACCGGCTGCTCGGCGCCCACCCCGAGCAGCCAGCGGTCGAACCACGCCAACTGCTCGCCGCGCAGGTCGATCAGCGCAGCTGAGCCAAAGTCCACCTCGCCCAGCTTCGTCGTGGTATTGACGGCATGCCCCCACGGCCCCATCAGCAGGCGCTGGCTGCGGCGCGCCTCGGCGGTGGCGGCGTGGGAGGTCATGCCAGCGAAGTTGAGCGGCGTGCCGATCTGCTCGTCGTCGTACCAGCCAGAGATGTGCAGCGTGGGGACATCCATCTGGTCGAACTTGTCCTGATAGCAGATGGGCCGCCAGTAATCGTCGAGCCGCGCATGGGCGATCTCGTCACGCCAGCGCCGCTGGACGCCGCGCCCCGCCGCCTCGTCCATCGTCAGCAGCGGCAGGTGGTCGTAGACGCGCTCCCAGTCCACCGCCTCCATCAATTGAAGCTGGCGACCGCTGGTATAGTGCAGCCAGCAGAGATGCATGGGGCTGGGCAGACCCGTCGGCGTCTCCACGAAGGGATCGGAGGGCGGCACAGCCACCACCATCGCGCGCAAGTGGGGCGGGCGCTCCATCGCCGTCAGCCACTGGATACGCCCCAGATATGACCCGCCGATGGTGCCGACCGCGCCATCGCTCCACGGCTGCGCAGCGATCCACTCGATGCTGTCGTAGCCGTCGCGTCCCTCGCTAAAGTAGGGCGTGAACTCGCCGTCCGAGTCGCCGCGCCCGCGCACATCCATCGCCACGAAGACGTAGCCGCGCTCGGCGAACCAGCGCCCCTGCTCCAGCATGTGTGGGTTGGCCTTGATATACGGCGTGCGCGTCAGGATGGCAGGCCAGCGCAGCGTCGTATCAGGCGCGGCCTCGCCCGTGGACGACGCGGCGGGATAGTAGATGTCGGCGGAGAGGGTCACGCCATCGCGCATAGGGACGCGCTGGTCGAAGACGATGCGCGCGGCATAGCGCGGCTGCGATGCTTCCAGAGCAGGCGATGTCATGCGGGGTTGTCTCGCTTTCGCTGGCTCGCGCGCATCCGGTCTGCTGCGCCGCGCGGCCCAGCGCGCCAGGGGCCATCCGTGGCTGCGCGCAGTATACGATATCGTGGAGGCAGGCAGGCGACTTCACCCCAAACCCTCCCTGGTTCGGGTACCCTGAGCCCGAACCCGAGAGGGGCTTTCGGTTGCTGCTGCGGCGGCGTCCACCCAGCGTCTCAGCGCATGAGTGTCCCACGCGCCTCCAGATCATTGAACAGCCTGAGGTAATTGGTCAGGTTCGCGGTGGAGAGGAACTTCCGCCGCACTGCCTCATGGCCACGCCGCCCCAGCTCCACCGCCTCATCAGGCTCAAGCAAGATCTCCAGCACGCGGTCGGCTGTTTCCTCCACGCTCTCGACCAGATATCCCGTCTCGCCATCCGTGATCTGCAACGGGATACCACCCACGCGGCTCGCCACGACCGGCCGCGCCTTCCACAGCGCCTCCGTGACCGTCAGCCCAAACCCTTCGCGCAGCGACTTTTGCAAGACCACAGCCGCACGCCGCTGGAAGGCGTTCACCTCCGCGCTACCTCCTACGTTCATCAGCACATGGATGCTCGGATCGTTTCCCGCCGCCTCCAGTGTACGCTGGTAGTAGCGCTCTCCCTCCGGGTCATCCTGCGCCAGCGCGCCAAGCATCACCAGCTGAACAGATGGCATGCGCTGGCGCACCACCCGATAGGCCTCGATCACGCCCACGGGATCTTTCCACGGATCAAAACGCGACACCTGCGTCAGAAACGGTCGCGCCGGGTCAACGCCCCGCGCGCCCACCAGCTTCGCCACCTGCTCGTCCGCCAGGCGCACGTTCTTCGGGCTCAGTGGGTCGATCGCTGGCGGAATGATCGCCACCAGACCCACATGCAAATCGGGCAGCGCATACTCCGGCATAGTAAAGATCGCCGCATCGTACACGTCGAGATAGGGTCGCACAAAGTCCCAATGTACCTGGCTGGCTGTCGTCAGATCGATGTGGCAGCGCCAGACCCACTTGCCCTCGTCGCCCAGGCGCAGCGCCCGTAGCGGGGCTGGCTGTGGATCATGGACGACCACGAAATCGTAGTGGCCGTCGAACGACGCGGCATTGTCGCTATTGACCCGCAGATACGTCTCCTCCATCGCTGGCGTCAGCTCGAGCGGCATGCCCTGCAATGCGTTGTGCATGCCCTTTGTGATGGTAAAGAACTCGTCCGACCCCGAGATCACCTGCCAGTCGGCGTTCAGCCCTGCGTCGCGCATCAGTGGCACAAGGGTGTTCAGCAGCTCCGCCACCCCGCCGCCGTGCGCCGTCGCCGAGATATGCGCCACCCGCGCCCCTCGCAGCGGTCTGGCTAACGTCTCGATCTCATCGATCACATCGTCGCCGACCACTGGCGCATACGTGGCGAGCGTCTTCGTCGTCAGCGGCGCCTGATGCATCCGCAGGGCAGTGGCGTGCGGAATGTCGTGCGCGCCCGCTCGAATGATGTGAGGTTCCACAGCCAGACTCCTTCTGCTACGCTGTGCTGTGCGACGCCAGACGCGGCTGCCCCAGCACCCGCCTATCGAGATGGCGTGTGATGTCAACGTTCCAGCAGTATCAGTGTATAGACACAATCCCGCTCAGGGCGCCCATCCAGCGAAGAGCCTACAGGGTCAGCATGGCGCCTCCCCCAGGGAGAGTGGGCGGATTCCGCGCAGGCTGGGGCGAGGTCGCCTCCAGTAGTAGACTCTCCGACAGTTGACCTAGCAATATGGTGTGGTATCGTACGGGCGGCAGCGCAAAGTGTGTATCATAGCAGAACACTATCTCAACTATATGGCGTAGCCGCGCAGATGCATGACGCTTGATCATCTCGGCGCCTGACCGGCCCAACAGGAGCAGACCGCGTGAAGATTCTTGGCCGCCTGGCCGTCTTTCCGACAATTCCGCAGCGTATCGAGCGGCTCTATGAGCTGGCCTATAACCTCTGGTGGTCGTGGACGCCCAGCGCGCAGGCGCTCTATGAGCAAGTCAACGCCAGCCTCTGGGAGCGCAGCGAGCACAACGCCGTGGCGACCCTGGCAGGAGCTGATCCCAAGCGCCTCAACGCGCTGGCCGAAAATGGCGAGTTCCTGGCGCGCTATGACAGCGTGATGGCCGAGTTCGACGCCTACATGCGCCCCGCGTCCACCTGGTTCAGCGAGCAGTTTCCGGAGCGCGCCGACGCCGTCATGGCGTATTTCTCCGCTGAGTTTGGGCTGCATGAGTCGCTGCCGATCTACTCTGGCGGCCTGGGCATCCTCTCCGGCGACCACTGCAAAGAGGCCAGCGATCTCGGCCTGCCCTTTGTCGGCGTCGGCTTCCTCTATCCGCAGGGCTACTTCCGCCAGCGCATCACCCGCGATGGCCAGCAGGAGGCCATCTACGAGAAGCTGGAGTTTTCGCAGGCGCCCGCTCGCCCCGCCAAAGACGCGCAGGGTCGCGAGGCCATCATCAGCGTGGAGTTGCCGGGGCGCACCGTCTACGCCAAGGTCTGGCATGTGCAGGTCGGGCGCATCCCGCTCTACCTGATGGATACCGATGTGCCGCAGAATACGCCGAACGACCGCACGCTCTCGGCGCGGCTGTATGGCGGCGACCACGAGATGCGCATCTCGCAGGAGATCGTGCTGGGCATCGGCGGTGTGCGCGCACTGCGGGCGCTGGGCGTAGACGCCAAAGTCTGGCATATGAACGAGGGCCACGCTGCCTTCCTGGGGCTGGAGCGTTGCCGCGAGCTGGTCAACGGGCTGGATGTCGAGTTCGAGGTCGCCCGCCAGATCACCGCCGCCAATGGCGTCTTCACCACGCACACGCCCGTCGCCGCTGGCAACGACGTCTTCTCCTTCGAGCTGATGGATCGCTACTTCTCCGCCTACTGGCCGCAACTGCGCCTCGACCGCGAGGGCTTCATGCGGCTGGCACGGCAAGACGCCAACTGGGGATCGGGCTTCAGCATGACGGTGCTGGCCATCCATCTGGCCAACCGCCGCAACGGCGTGAGCCGCCTGCATGGCGAGGTCTCGCGCGAGATGTGGCGCTCGCTGTGGGCCGACGTGGAGGCCAGCGAGGTTCCCATCGGCTACGTCACGAACGGCGTACACACGGCGTCGTGGCTGAATCCGAAGCTGGGCGAGCTGTATGACGCCTGGCTGGAGCCGGGCTGGCGCGGTGACATCGACAACCAGGCGCGCTGGGAGCGCATCAACGATGTACCCGACGCCGATCTGTGGGCGGCGCACGAGCAGGCCAAAGAAGATCTGATCGGCTGGGCGCGCCGCCGCATCGCCCGCCAGCGCACGCGCCACGGCGAGGGGCCACAGACGGTCAACGCCACGGGCGGGCTGCTCGATCCGCGCGCGCTGACGCTGGGCTTCGCGCGACGCTTCGCCACCTACAAACGCGCCACGCTGCTCTTCCGCGATCCGCAGCGGCTGGCGCGCCTGCTGAACAATCCTGAGCGCCCGGTGCAGATTGTCTTCGCGGGCAAGGCGCATCCCGCTGACCGCCCCGGCCAGGAGTTCATCCGCAAGGTCTACAGCTATGCGCAGCAGCCGGAGTTCGCCGGAAAGGTCGTCTTTCTGGAGGACTACGACATTGACATGGCGCGGCGGCTGGTGAGTGGCTGCGATATCTGGCTCAATACGCCGATTCGCCCGCACGAGGCCAGCGGTACCAGCGGCCAGAAAGCCAGCCTGAACGGCCTGCCCAATTGCAGCATCATCGACGGCTGGTGGGAAGAAGGCTACGACGGCAAGAACGGCTGGGCCATCGGCGAGCGCCGCGACTACCAGGACGACGAGACGCGCGACGCCGCCGACGCGCTGGCGCTCTACGAGACGCTGGAGCGCTCCATCGTCCCGCTCTATTATCAGCGGGGCGACGATGACCTGCCGCATGAGTGGATCGCCGTGATGAAGGCGGCCATTCGCACCGTGGCGCCGCAGTTCAGCATGAGCCGCATGGTCAAGGATTACGTGCGCGACTACTACATGCCAGCGGCGGCGGCGGGCGAGCGGATGGATGAGCGCCACTACGCGCTGGCCCGCGAGCTGACGGACTGGGAGCAGCACGTGCGCGACCGCTGGAACGGGGTCAGCGTGACGGCCAGCGGCCCCACTGGCCAGCAGATCGCAGAGGGCGAGCCGGTGCGCGTGGAGGCGCTAGTGAGACTGGGCCAACTCACCCTCGATGATGTGCTCGTGGAACTGGTGACGGCGCGCGACGAGAATGGCAAGCTGGTGGAGCAGCGCGTCGTCGAGATGCGCCCCGCCCGCGAGGCGGTGGATGGTGCGCGGCGCTACACCGCCGAGATGGATCGCTTCCACACCGGCAGCGTGGTCTATGGCGTGCGCGTGGCGCCGTGCCATCCCGGCCTGGCCTCGCCCTTCGAGCTGGGGCTGATCCGCTGGGCGTGACCTCAGCCGACGACGAACGTGGCGGAGTAGACGGTGGCGCCTGCGCTGAAGGCGGCGCTGGGGCTGGTAGTGTAGGTTAGCGCGGCGCGGTAGGTTCCGGCGGGCCATTGGCCGGAGGAGCTGGCTAGCGCGCCGCTGCTCGCCGCTGAAGGCGCCAGATCGAGCGCCGTCTGCGCTCCCGGCGCGAGCTGCGCGACCGTGGGGTGCGGCGCGCCATCGGCACAGAGATTGACCGGTTGCCAGCCGCCCGCGACGGCCTGCTCGATGACGATGATCGAGCAATCGGTGAAGCGCGCCTCGGCGTAGATCGTCGCGCTGGCGCCGTTGCGCACGGTGACACTGATGTCGTCCGCTGGCCCGAAGTGCGCCGCGCCCAAAATGAGCTGTGGCCGCCCTGCGGCGCCGCCAGTGGACGCTGGGGGGCGGGTCGCGGTCGCGCTTGCGGCGCCGCCAGTGGAGGCCGGAGCGGCGGTGGCCGTCGAGCGCGCCTGCCCGCTCGCCGATGCGCCTCCGCCAGCCGTCGTGCCGCCCACCTGCGCGCCACAGCCTGCCAGCGCCAACGCCGCAAGCGCGACGATGGCCCAGCGTGCGCCGATTCGCCGGATGTTCATAGGCAGCCTCGTGTCCACAACGGCGTCTCACCTGATGCTCCGCTCGTACACTCTACACAAGACGCGCGTCAACGCTCGATGGTTCCCAACCTCTCTATTGGCACAGGCGGCGCCCATACCGCCTGACCCGTCGGGTGAGGCACAACTCCCCTCGCCATCTGGGAGAGGGCTGGGGGGCTGGGGGTGAGGGCGAGCGAGACAACCGCCGCCAGAGCGGCGACGGCGGTCTCGCTCACTGTTTCACGTCGCACAGCGTGATGGCTTCACGCCGTGGCTACTGACGCTCAAATACTCCCTGACCTGCCACCTGGCGCGAGGCAGGGATTGTTCGGCAGGGTGTTATGGAAGTTCTCGATGATCCCCTCAGTCGAATTGCCGACTGCCGGGTAGACACTGACCACATACGGGCCATACTCGGCCTTGGAGTCGCCGCCAAACGTGTTGGTCGCGCTGGGGATGTAGGCGCCACCTTCCATCCAGACGCAGTGGCCATCCTGCACGCCGGTCGAATAGATCGGGTAGAAGCTGGCCCCATTCGGCGGATTCACACAGCCCGCGCCCGGATTCGGATCCATCGGATTGAAGGCGTGGCGCTGGCAGTCATTGTTGGGAGAAGAATCAGCCCCCTCGATGCGCGGCAGGTTGACCTCGAACGCGGCCTGCTGGTAGTTCCAGAGTCCGCTGCTGCCCGGCCCGGTGAAGAGCGGGCTGGTGAAGACGACTGGCTGCGCGTGCAACTGCGCATCCACCGTGGCATTGGGATTGGTTCCCGGCCAGTTCGGCTGATACTCTGGCCCGTCAAAGTCCTCGTCGGACGCGGAGCAGCCGGAGATGGTGGAGAATGCGCCGTTCGGGTCGGGGCCAGCGGGCGCGGTCAGGCAGCCGCGATCGTCGCTATCACGCCCCGATGGATCGGAGCAGCGCCCCGTCGTGGGGGTATTGGGTGTGCAGTACTCGAAGTGGCCAATCTCATCAGAGTAGGCCACGTTGTAGGAGTGCGCCGCCCACAGCACGCGCGTCTCCGGGCTGGAGGTGGCGTACATCGGGTGGAACGCATAGGGCTGATCTGTGCAGCTCGACGCGCCCGGCTGGTAGAGCGGGTGGCCAAACTGATTGGCGACGCTGGCGGTCATCGAGCCGGACTGCCCCGTGGTCTGGTCATGGATGATGACCGTGAATCCGGCGGCGGTGTCGTGCATGTCCACCGTGAGATGGTCGCCAGAGCTGAAGAACAGCGTATCCGGCGTCAGCGTGAAGGTCGAGGCGTCCTGGCGCAGCGGATCGGCGGGGCCAAGCGCCTTGCCATCCTTCGTGATGAAGGCGAAGTTAACGTATTCCTCGCCCGCTTCCGCCAGGCAGTCGTTATTGTTGAGCTTGCCTGTGGTGGAGTTGGACGAGAAGCTGTCGATGTTGAGCGCGGCGCACCACTGCGTCTGTGTGCAGCCGAAGCTGTCCCACCCCGGTGGATAGAACTGCATCTCCATGAAGCCCGTCCCCGGATGCTTGCCCATGAACTTGGCGGAGCTGGGGTTCGTGCTGTTGAAGATGTTGGTATCGCTGTCGGCGGCGCAGGTGGCTCCGGGCAGCGGCGCCGACTGGTCATCGCACATCGCCATGCCGAACCAGAAGGCCGGATGGAGCTGGAAGTTCCAGGTACCGCCTGTGCCATCCTGCTTGGGCAGGGTGGGCGGATCTTTCGGCAACGTCAACTGATAGAGGTTGGAGTTGCCGGAGCCTGGAACGGAGGAGTAGAACAGCACAGACGGCTCATCATGGCCGACGTACTGTCCCTCATAGTTGAACGGCTCGATGGTCTCGGTGCAGAGCGCCGGGCGCGCTTCGCAGAACGATGCACTGTAATTATCCGCGCTCACTGGAGGCGCGATAGTCGCCGCGTAGGCGAGTAGCAGGCTGAGGATGGCCGCCCCAGTCACACCTATACGCACATGTCTGTCAAACCGAAAGGACATGCCTGTTCTCCCTTCCGCACGTCGCTGAACGGAATGGCGCCGGGCTACTATCGCCCGACTGCGGGAATGCCTCCATCGCTGGCAGCCTGCGGTCGCGCAATCCGCACGCACGCGCACAGCGGCTCGATGGAAGGTCACGCCGAGAACCAGGGCCGGACGCCTTGGTCGGTTAACGAGGGAACATTCGGGGATTTTGCGGGGATTCGCGAGGGTTCGCGGGGTGTGGCGCTTGCGAGCGCCAGCGCGCACGTAGGCCTTGCCTCCTCTCCAATGCGCCAGCGCGCTCATCGTCAGCAGAGCGCCTGGTGTTCCTGCACACGCTAGCTTAACATATTGCAGCATGACATGCTAGCGGCGGCGCCACGAAAGTGTCCCATTGCACTTGCCTGGCGGCGCGCATCGGGTATACTGAGGGCGTCAGCAGGATGCAGCCGCAGTCTCGGCTATGCTTACACGTGTGGCGCCGGGCATGCTGACTGAATGGCTGATAGAGCGCCTCGCACTGTCGCGGGGCGCGCGAGACGCTTCGCAATGGCGAGGAGCGCGACGACTATTGTCGCGACACGAGTAGCGCAAGGGCTGAGGCGCAGGAGGGGCCTCAGTTGACGAGGTGGAGGCCGTTCGGATCAATCAGCGGGGAGCCTCCAGGGCATAGCCATTGCCCTATTGAAGATCGCGAAGAAATCCGGCGAGCGATTGCCGGGACAAAGCGCGACCACTGGCGGACAATTTGAGGAGAACGCACACCCTATGTGCGGTATCGTTGGTTACGTGGGCGCGAGAGAAGCGACGCCCATCTTGCTTGATGGCCTCGAACGGCTCGAATATCGCGGCTATGACTCCGCTGGTATCGCCGTCATCACCTCCACTGGCGAGCTCCAGATCGCCAAGACTCGCGGCAAGCTCCGGTCCCTGCGCAGCCTGGTCGCCACCGCCGAGCCACTTGGCGTGGTGGGCATCGGCCACACGCGCTGGGCCACGCATGGCCGCCCCAATGACGTCAACGCGCATCCCCACAACGATTGTGAGGATCGCATCACTGTCGTGCATAATGGCATCATCGAGAACTTCGCCACCCTGCGCGACGAATTGACCGCAGCGGGCCACACCTTCCGCTCGCAGACCGACACCGAGGCGCTGGCGCATCTGATCGAGGATGAACTGCGCACGACCGATGATCTGAACCTGGCTGTGCGCAACGCCCTCAAGCGCGTGACAGGCGCCTACGCCATCGCCGTCGTCAGCCAGGCGCATCCTGGGCGCGTCATCGGCGCGCGCAAAGATAGCCCGCTGCTGGTGGGCGTCGGCGTGGAGGAGAACTTCCTCGCCTCTGACATCCCGGCGGTGCTCTCGCATACCCGCGAGATCATCCAGCTCGACGAGGGCGAGGTGGCCGATCTGACCGCCGAGCGTGTCACCATCAGCGATCTGGATGGTGTCGTGCGCCAGCCCACCATCGTGCATGTGGACTGGAATATCGAGGCGGCGGAGCGCGGCGGCTACCCGCACTTCTTTGCCAAGGAGATCGCCGAGCAGCCCGACGCCGCGCACCGTGCGCTGCTGGGGCGCATCATCCAGCGCGAGCCGCAGCCGAAGCTGGCGCTAGATGCGCTCGACGGGCTGGTGGCCTCCGGGCGGCTCGACAGCGTGCGGCGGGCTGTCTTCATCGGCTGCGGCACCTCCATCCACTCGGCGATGATCGCGCGCTACGCCATCGAGCGCTGGGCGCGCATTCCGGTGGAGGTGGCCATCGCCTCGGAGTATCGCTACGCTGACCCCGTCGTGGGGCCAGACACGCTCTGCGTGGCGATCAGCCAATCGGGCGAGACAGCGGATGTGCTGGCGGCGACCAAGCTGGCGCGCGAGGCTGGCGCGCCGATCATCGCCATCACCAATACTGTAGGCAGCGCCGTGGCGCGGCTGGCCGATGGCGTGCTCTATCAGCAGGCCGGGCCAGAGATCAGCGTTACAGCGAGCAAGTCGTTCGTCGCCACGGTGATGACGATCTATCAGCTTGGCGTCTGGCTGGGCCGCCGCATGCAGCGCCTCGATGAGGCCGAGGAGCAGGTGATATTGCACGCGCTGCTCGACATCCCGGAGCAGTTGCGACGCACGCTGGCCATGATGGAGGAGCCGGAGGGCCAGCGCACGCTCGCCAGCCTCACCGACCGCCTGAAGGACTGCGCGAGCTGCCTCTTCATCGGGCGCGGCGTCGGCTATCCGCTGGCGCTGGAGGGCGCGCTGAAGCTGAAGGAAATCTCGTATGTGCATGCCGAGGGCTTCGCGGCGGGCGAGATGAAGCACGGCCCCATCGCGCTGCTAGACGCCGCCGTGC
>DATAED010000097.1:0-9802 GCA_036258195.1 Ktedonobacterales bacterium | reverse complement strand
CCAACCCGAACCGCTCACGAGTCTCGCCATAGACCCGATGGTGAGCCGTGTTCGTGTTCGTGATGCCCTCATCCCAGCACACCTGCGCAACCCAGGACGCGGCAGCGTTGAAGGCGCGTTGCGTCGCGGCCAAAACCGCGTCATGGCCTTCAACGTCAAGCTTGATGCAGATGGTACGAGTGAGTGTTTTGCTCATAAGTAGAGTATAGAACTAATGTTCTCGCCTGTGCAAGTGGAAGGTAACAGATGGGCAACGGTGTTGATCGGCGTCCTGCCGATGGGCGCATTCCTCCGCATGGGCTAAAGCCTCAGCGGTTTCCTGCGCCCGCCTGCTATGAGCGAGCGCGTCGCCTCGATGCCCTCCGCGGCGGCAGCGCGGGAGGCGCGGGAGGCGCTGGCAGGCTGAACCAGAAGTTAGAGCCCGCGCCGACGGCGCTGTCCACGCCGACCTGCCCCCCATGCAGCTCGATGATGGTGCGGGCGATGTAGAGCCCCAGCCCCAGGCCCCGCGCCTCGCGCACACTGCGCGCCCGCTGGAAGCGTTCCCAGACGCCTGCCTGCTCTTCTGGCGCGATACCCGCGCCGTGGTCGCGCACCGCGACACGCACCGCTCGGTCGCAGCTCCCTGCTGTCATCTGGTCGAGTCCCGGGTCCAGCGCCTGATCCAGCGCCTGGTCCAGCGTCTGGTCTAGCACCTGCATGGTCACAGTAATCGGCTGGTCCTCAGGGGAGTAGCGCACGGCGTTGGCGAGATAGTTCGATAGCACCTGGCTCAGGCGGTCCGGATCGGCGTCGAGGGTGAGGGACGCGAGGTCAGCGTCGGGCTCCGTGAGCTCGATGACACGGTTAGGGTCAAGCAGCCGCTGGTCGTCCACCGTCGCGCGCACGAGTTCCGCAACTCGCACGGGCTGGCGCAGGAGCGTCAGGGCGCCCTGCCGCGCCTGGGTCACGTCGAGCAACTGCTGCATCAGGCGCCACTGGCGGTCCAGGCTCTGTTGTGTCAGCTCGACCGCCTGCCACACTTGCGCGAGCACGCGGGTGTGTTCCTCCCGGGCTGTCTGTGGCGCCCGCGCCTTCGGGGTCGACAGCTGTTGTAGGAGACTCTGCGCCCGCTGGACTGCCAGCCGAGTCACCCCCACCGGAGAGCGCAGATCGTGAGCGGCCACTGCGGCGAAGGTGTCCAGCCGCGCATTCACCTCACGCAGCGCCAACTCGTTGGCCCGTGCCTCCTCGCGCTCCTGCATCAGCCGGTTGCGCTCGGTGTGGTCGTGCAGAATCGCCACCGCGCCCACTATGCGCCCGTCCGCATTCCGCAAGGGCGCCGCGCTCACGCTGAGCGCCAGCTCACGCCCATCAAACGCACGGCTGGTGATCTCCAAAGCGCTTGCACCGGTCAGCCGCTCGCCGCGAAGGGCTCGGCTGCTCGCCAGTTCGTCAGGCGCTAGGAGACGCCCCGCGAGGGTATACGTCTGGAAGAGGGCCGTGCGCGCAGCTCCTGGCAACGCATAGTAGTTGGGGGGCGCGGACTGGAGACTCAGGAGCGTGCGCGCCGCCGCGTTAGTGCGGGCCGTTTGGCCTTCTGCGTCGTAGACGATCACGCCATCAGCCATGGTCTCGAAGATCCGGTCGAGCTCCTCGGCTTGGGCCTCCGCCTCGGCGCGGGCCGCTTCCCGTTCCTGCTCCAGTTGCTTGCGCGGTGTGACGTCCTCCAGGTGCACCACGACATACGCCGGCTGGCCATCCTGGTCGCGCACGAGACTGGCGCTCACGCGGCCCCACACCGTATGGCCATCCTTGTGCCGGTAGCGCTTCTCCAGCTGGTAGCCGCCGATCTCACCGCTGCGCGCGCTGGCGAGCAGCGTCTCGGTGTCCGCCACATCGTCGGGCTGCGTGAAGTCGCGTAGCGCCATGGTACGGAGCTCGTCCGCTGTATAGCCGAGCATCTGGCTGACGTACGCATTCACGTCCAAGGGGCGTCCAGTGAGGTCAACGACCGCGACGCCAATCGCTGCCGACGCGAACGTCGCGCGGTAGCGCGCCTCGCTCGCGCGTAGTGTCTCCGCGTCGCGCTCCCGCTCCTGCACGAGCGCCGCCAGACAAAGCGCTGGCGCCCCGAGCGCGATGAGGAACAACTGC
Organism: Ktedonobacterales bacterium; assembly: GCA_036258195.1. GTDB lineage: Bacteria > Chloroflexota > Ktedonobacteria > Ktedonobacterales > JADMIN01 > JAKAIY01. The sequence continues at coordinate 7,666 of DATAED010000097.1, read as the reverse complement.
AGGGTGACCACTGCCACCGCAGGCGTGCGCGCGACAAAGAGTCCCGACGCATTCGCCCAGCCAGCCGCCAGGAGCGCGAGCGCCAGCAGACTAGCGCTGATGCCGCCGACACCGAAGCGCATCGCCGCCCAGAGCAGTACGGGCGTCAGCACGTAGAGCAGTTCCGGCGTGTTCTGTGGCAGCGCCATCGGCAGGCTGAAGGCCACGTACCCGCTCCCCAGAATACTCAGCGCCAGCAGCGCTACTTCAACTCCGCGTTGACGCGAGAGCGTCTGCCACGGCCGCCAGTCCCGCCCGCGCTGCCAGGCGCCGCTCGCCAGCAGCAGGATGACTGGGGCGACCGTGAGGTTGGTCAGCACGGCCGAGATAAACCGCTCCTCCCACAGCAGCCAATATCCCTGAGGCGCCCACTGGGTGGCCACATCCACGCTGGTGTCCAGGAATGAGGCCACAAAGGGGGCGGCGATAGCTGCGCCAACCACGTACACGACGACCTGCCGCCACGTCCCCAGCCGGGGTGGCTCGCCGCCCGAGTAGCGGCGTACGAGTGTCGCGCCGAGCAGCGCCTCACCGCAGTTCGTGACGTAGAGACCTGGCACGGCCAGAGGCGTCACCCCGCTCTGCCACTCCACCACGAGGTGGGCAGGCAGCACCCCTAGCAACACGATCCACCAGTTCCGCGGCGGCACGAGCAACAGGGCGGCCAGCACGATGGCGTTGGGTGGCCAGAGGATTGACAGAGGCGAGCCGGGGAAGACGAGCAGAAAGCCCAGCCGCGCGCCGGCATAGTACGCCACAGCCACGACCAGGCCGAGGGTCACCAGACGCAGCGTGCCCGTGCCCTCCCAGGTAGTGCGCAGCCGCACAGCGGCCGGCCTACCTGCGGCGCGAGTGGCGTCCGCCACGTGTCCGCTCGCGTGGCCAGTGGACGTGCGCCATGGGCGTGCGCGCTGCGACCACCGCTTCGCGTCACGACCGCGGAAGTCTGCTGGGTCTAACGTCCTCACACCTGCTGCCCCTCTCCATGCTCATGGCATGCTCATGGCGCGGTCACGCTGGGACATGCGTATCGCGCTGAGTCCGTCTCCTTGTAAGACTCCTTGAAAGTCTCCGTCGCCTCGCCACACGCGGCTCTGCAGGAGGAACCGCTGGTCGCAGTGAGGAGGGCGCACGTACTCGGAGCCCCCGTCCTGGAAGCCTCCGTCCTGGAAGCCTCCGTCTAGGCTGACTGACGCGGGGGCAGTGTGCCATACCCTAGCGCCAGAACGCAAGCAAGGATTCTGCGCCCGCGCGCTGCAGAGCCCGTGCTGTTGACGAACGCAACTCCGGCGCTGCCTGTTGCTGCCTGTTGCTGCACTAGTCGGGGCGGTGGCAGTGCGGACACTGCGGGCAGGTGATCTCTTCCATGCGTGCACGTATACCGCCTACCAGCTCCTGGAGGAGATGTTCCATCACCCCCAACCCGTTCTAGAGCCTCCAGGGTCATTTGGAAGGCGTGGGAGGGCGCGAGGATCCCTCCACCTGCATGCATCCGGCCATGCATCCGGCCATGCATCCGGCCATGCATCCGGCGTCGTTAGCGCTGCGGCGCGGCCATCCACCAGCTCTGCTCGTCATGGATGATGGTCGCTTCGACCTGGAGGCCATCGGCATCGAAGAGCAGGACGCGCTGGCCCTGACACAGCGGTGGGAGCCGCTGCTCTTGCCACGATCCCGGCGCCGCGATCTTCACCAGATCGACGGGCGCGCTGTTGAGGGTATTGAAATCGACCTCGGCGCGGGTCAACGACGTATCGGATGTGTCGGACGTGTTGTGAGCCATATCAGGAACGCCTCCTCTCGTGTCTGGAGACACGGTGTGGGTTGGGCATACGGCGGAAGGTCTGCGCGAGCGCATTGGCGACGACTGATGGAAGCGTCGTCTGCGGTGTGCTACTGAGATCCTCCACCACACAGAATGTATGGTGATGACCAACGCCGGAACCGACGACCAGTCGTATGCGCTACCAGACAGCCACCAGCGCCACTCAAGTGCTGATGATCGCGGGTGGGAATCGCTCCGACACGACCAGATCGCCAAGAGTGGCTTTGTCACTGGCCGTGTCACTCGCTCCGCGACCGGCCCATGGCGCGTACTGGACGGAGAAGCCATACAACCCCCGAACAGCGCGGAGATCACGCGATGATAGGCACGTTGCCGCCGAAGTACGGCGCCAAGCCATGTTCATGGTATTGAAGAAGGCCCATGAGGTTACGCTGTACGTTGGGGTCGTGTTGCTGAGTCGCATACCATCGTTCCACGGCGCTCGCCATGTCCGTGCAGAAGATGACGAGATCGAGGTTGAGCGCATCTCCCATGACATTGTTGTGATATACGTTGAGATGGCTATTCGGAAGGGTGAATACCACTCGCTTGCAGTTGCTTCTCGTATGGCCGAGTCGTCCCTGATGGACGACCCCACAGCGAAGGTAATAGATATCCTCTGCGGTCAGGAACGTATAGCTCGTGAACCATTTGCGGCGCCAGGCGAGGTACAACGCCTTCTCATTGACTCCATTGGGCGACTCCAGCGCCGCGCAAATATCAGGCATCGTGAGTGTGCTCAGTAGCGCCACGTAGAAATGGCCTGCCAACAGCGCCCGTTTGATTTCGTTGATGATGTGATCCATGCGGTTACTCGTTCTAACACTCTGGCAAGGTCAAACAGCAGGTCGCCAAGCATATGTCAAGTCACGCCAAGGTTTCGCCCGTCTGATGCGGCCCCTGGGTGACACGCTACGCCTTCAGCGCGGCAATGTGCCGAGGAACCGCTAGCGGGCCAAGGACATTTAGCTGGGCAAGTGCATGCTCGGTGACCCCTGGATCGCGACTATGCAAGCTCAGCGACAAGCTCAGCGCTAGCGGAAGAGATGGTCAGGCCAATCAGGACATTCCTGGCGCCAGATTCATCGATACATGAAGCCTTCCAGCGATGGATACCGCTTGTTCGCAGTATAGAGTCCCTGTCTGCCCGGTATCTGGCTAACAACCGGGCCATCGCGTGCGCGTGCTCCAGCTCACCGCCAACCGACCTGCGCGGGCGGTTGACCAGAGCGGCTCGCGCGGGTTAGAGTGGAGGATAGATTGCTACCTCACATGAAGGTAGACGCCCACCTTACAAACGCCGCCCGGCGATCCTCACACACGACCGCAGACAGGTTGAGATGTCTGTGGCGACCCGAAAGTCTAAGGAGTCTGTATGCGTTTCTGTGGCTATGGCGATCTTGCGCGACTGCTGCGCGAGGCAGGATACGTTGCCCAGCCAGCGACCGCGCCCAGCTTCGCGCTGCCCGGCGACCAGCCGCGCTACGCGCCGGATCGTCCGGTGGACGTGCGGCATGTCGATATCGCCGTGCGGCTCGACTTCGAGCGCCAGCAGGTGCACGGCGTCGTCACACACCACTTCGCCGCGCTCTTCGAGAGCGTGCGCGTGGTCACGCTCGACGCCGCCGAGCTGCACATCGAGCAGGTGTCGCTGGCCGATGGCGGGCAGCCGCTGGCGTGGTGGAGCGAGGGCGAGAAGCTGAGCATCCAGCTCGACCGCGAGTATCACTATGGCGAGCAGTTCGGCGTGCGCGTCGCCTACTGGGCGCAGCCACGCACTGGCCTGGTCTTCGTCCTGCCAGACGCTGGGAATCCCGATCTGCCGACGCAGGCGTGGACGCAGGGCGAGACCGAGTATCACCACTTCTGGTTCCCCTGCCACGACTTCCCCAATGACCGCGCCACCACCAGCCTGGCCGCCACTCTGCCAGCCAGCTTCTTCGCGCTCTCCAACGGCAAGCTGGAGTCCGCCACCGAGAACGGCGACGGCACGAAGACGTATCAGTGGCGGCAGGACGTGCCATTCCCGGCGTATCTCATCACGCTGGTGGCGGGCGAGTTCGTCGAGATACAGGATCACTGGCGTGACATCCCGGTCAACTACTACGTGCGCGCCGGTCGCGAAGATGACGCACGGCGCATGCTGGGTCGCACCCCCGCGATGATGGAGTTCTTCTCGCAGCATTTCGGCGTGGACTATCCCTTCGTCAAGTACGGTCAGATCGTGCCAGAGAAGTTCCTGGGCGCGATGGAGAATGTCAGCGCGACCACCCACAGCTATCGTCTGCTGCCCGACCCGCGCGCCAGCATCGACTACAAGCCCGATAGCGTGGTGGCGCACGAGCTGGTACACCAGTGGTTCGGCGACTTGCTGGCCGTGCGCGACTGGTCGCATACCTGGCTGAAGGAGAGCTTCGCCACCTACTTCGAGTCCGTCTGGATGGGCGAAGAGGATGGTGAGGATCAGCTACGCATCGACATGCGCGACAACCTGGATATGTACCTCGCCGCCGACAAGCGTGGCCGCCGCCCAATCGTCTACAACGTCTATCGCAAGAACGGCAACGAACTCTTCGACCGCCACAACTACGAGAAGGGCTCGCGCGTGCTGCATATGCTGCGGCAGATCGAGGGCGATGCGGCGTTCTGGCGCGGCATGCAGCTCTACGCGCGGCGCAACCGTGAGCGCGAGGTGATCACCGCCGACTTCGAGCGCGCCCACGAGGAGGCCAGCGGCCGCAGCCTGGCGCAGTTCTTCGAGCAGTGGGTCTACAAGGCGGGGCATCCAGAGTTCAAGGTCAGCTATAGCTGGGATGACGAGCGCAAGCTGGCCAAGGTCAGCGTGCGGCAGGCGCAGGAGGAGACCGAGGACACGCCCATCTTCGTGACGCCGCTCGATCTGGCCTTCTTCGTCCCAGCCAGCGACGATGAGAAGCCCGATGGCGCGGGCTTCATGCAGCCGCAGGTCATGCGCGTGCAGGTGGAGGAGGCCGAGCAGACCTACTACATCCCGCTGGCGCGGCGCCCCTTCGGCATGCGCTTCGACTACGGCGGCTGGCTCATCAAGACGCTGGAGATTGACCTGCCCGCCGAGATGCTGCGCTTCCAGCTCCGGCGCGATCCCGACATCAACGGGCGCATCGAGGCGGCGACGGCGCTGGGCGAAAAGGGCGATCCGGAGTCGCAGGCGGCGCTGGAGCAGGCGCTGCTGAGTGAGCCATTCTGGGGCGTGCGGCAGGCCATCGCGGCGGCTATCGCCAGCCGTCGCAGCGAGCGCTCGCTGGAGACACTCCTGAGAGCGCTGGACGCCATCGAGGAGCCGAAGGCGCGGCTCGGCGTGGTGGCCGGGCTGGGCGAGTTCCGCGCGCCAGAGCAGGCGGCGCTGGCCGCGCGCGCGGCGCAGGCGCTGACGGCGCTGCTGGCGAAGGGCGAGCCGAGCTACTTCGTGACGGCGACGGCGCTGGTGTCGCTGGGCAAGACTCGCGCGCCGGGCGCCTTCGATACGTTGCTGTCGCACGCCGACACAGCCTCGTGGCGGGAGACGATTCGCGGCGGGGTCTTCGCCGGGCTGGGCGAGCTGGGCGACGCGCGCTCGGTCGAGCCGCTGGCGACCTGGGCTACCGACCGCAGCAAGCCGATGGATGCGCGGGCGGCGGCCTGCGGCGGGCTGCGCATCCTGGCTACTACGAAGCGCGTCGATCAGCCAGAGGCGCGCACGCGAGCGGTGGAGGCGCTCAGCGTGGCGTTGACCGATCCATGGGAGATGGCGCTGCTCTCGGCCTGCGGCGCGGCGGCGGCATGGGGCGATGCCCGCAACCTGCCTGCGCTACAGCGGGTGGTGGCGGAGTCGCCCGATGAGCGCGCTGTGCGCACGGCGCGCGAGGCCATCGCGGCCATCCAGCGGGGCGACGCGCCACGCGACGAGGCCCGCCAACTGCGCGCCGACCTCGACAAGCTGCGCGAGGACAACCGCAAGCTGCGCGAGCGCCTCGACACGCTGGAGGCGCAAACCAGGGCCAGCGCGAACGGCAAGCAGGAAACCGCCGAGTAGCGAGCGCGCTGACCCGCTCGCCATCCCAGAGCCGCCGCCAGAAGTGATCTCCTGGCGGCGGCTCTGGGATGGCGCCCGCAATTACTCGCACGCGGTTGAATCCCTCGCTATGGCGGTCGTATCATGCCTCGCAGCCCTCGGATGGTCGTTATAGTTGAGCTGGCAGGTGGAGGCGGGAAGATGACGACGCACACACCAGACGAATCCGTCCTGATACATGGCATGGACGATCCCCGGCTGCTCGATGCGCTGGAGGCCAACACCTATGCGGCCTATGCCAGCTATGCCGTGGACAGTGGCGGCGAGCAGCGCGCCGAGCCAAACCGCCTGACATTCATTTCCAGTATCCCCTTCGAGCTGTTCAATGGTGTCGCGCGGGCGCAGTTGGCCGCCGGGGATGTTAAGGATGTGGATGCGCAGATCGCGGCGGCGCTCCAGCCCTTCCGAGAGCGCGGCTACCCGATGTTCTGGTGGGTCGGGCCTTCGACCAGGCCCGCCGACCTGGGCGCGCGCCTGCTGGCGAACGGTCTGGTGGATGACGGCGCGATGCCGGGCATGGCCATCGCGCTGAGCGAGCTACGCCAGACGCACGACGCGCCGCCTGGGCTGGACATCGAGCTGGTCAGCAGCCCGCAGCAGATCGAGGACTTCACGGTGGCGCTGCGGGCAGGCTATGGCGTGCCAGACGTGATGCAGGAGCCGCTGGTGGCGCTGGGCAAGCGCCAGCTCGCCCATCCCGACGGCGCCTGGCAGTATTTCGTCGGGCGGCTGAACGGCGAGCCGGTCTCGACCTCGCAGCTCTTCGTGCATGCGGGCGTGGCGGGGGTGTATGCGGTGGCCACCGCGCCATCCGCGCGCCGCCAGGGCATCGGCGAGGCGCTGACCAGGGCAGCGCTGCTGGCGGCCAGCGTACGCGGCTACCATGTCGGCGTCCTGCAAGCCTCGGCGATGGGCCAGCCGATCTACGAGCGCCAGGGCTTCCGCGCGCTGACCAGCTTCCACCTCTATCTCTGGCGCGGCGAGTAGAGCTATTCGCCGCGCGGCAGGTCATGTCGCCGCTAGCGTCTTAGCTGGCGCCGCCGCCACGTGGGTTCCAACCCCTCACCTAGCTCCGTAGAGGTCTCTGATACTCCCCCAGGTCTTCGACGCGGTAGCCAAAGGCGACTACTTCGTACGCCATGTCGTGATTCAGGAGAACATAGTGGCGGGCTTCATCTCGGTCTCCCGGATCAATGCTTTGCGCCACATAGACGGATGAGGCGATCTCCCAGAGGGCAACCCGCCTGTTTCCTGAGATGGACCACGACTTGGGCGGCAGGGTTATCGGCAGTGCCTCAGGCCACTCACCAAAGATAACGGGACGAAGTCGAAAGGCCCGAGTCCCCTCGAAGAAGATTCTCCAGCGGTGATCACGCCGAGTCGTGTCGCGTTCAGGCCCGTCTGCGGGTGAAGATGAGTGAACAATACATACCACCCCATCCACCGTCTCGACGCCGACCTCTCCAAAATTGGTGATACCAAGGTCTGATGCACGATTATATTCGTGCGGAATGGGATCCCACGGAATACATCGCTCCTCTTGCCCATCCACTGACAAGCCTCCTCACTCAGCGGTGCGTTCATAGGCGGCGGCCAACGTTGACCTCCTCCACCACACTGACGAACGTTTACCTCTACCTCAGACACGGTGAGCAGGCTCCGACACGTTATCCCTCATCCAGCGCGATGCGGCAGCGCAGGACGCCGGGCGC
>DATAED010000096.1:0-2141 GCA_036258195.1 Ktedonobacterales bacterium | reverse complement strand
CGCCGCTCGGCCCGTTTCAGCCCGTCGTCTGGTTCGGCGTCTTCTCAGCCAGCATCATGCTGCTGGGGCTGGCGGCCACCGAGATCGCGCGGCGACGGGTCGATATGAACAGTCATCGCTCGCTCGCGGGCGCCCTGTTTGCGCTCACGGCGGCCATCGCGGCGGGCATCGTCGTCTTCGGGTTGGCAGGCGGCTTCGCGCTGGCGGTCGGCGCCTATCTCGCCATCAATGTTCTGCGGCGAGTATTCGGGCCACTCTCCATCGCCTGGCTCAACCAGAGCGCTGAGCCGAAGACGCGCGCCACTGTGCTCTCGCTGCACGGGCAGGCCGACGCGCTAGGGCAGATCGCGTGCGTGCCGATCATTGGCGCCATCGGCTCAGCCGTCTCGCTGCCCGCCGCGCTGGTCGTCTCTGGTCTGGCGTTGACCCCGGCGCTGGCCTTCTTCGCGCGAGCCATTCGCCAGCCACAGACGCCCATGCCCGACGTCGCGCTGGTCAGTGGACCTGACTGAGCGGCGCCAGCGGTCAGCGAGGGAAATCGCGACAGGGTATCGCTGGGGTTTGTTCGGCGCAGTACGTGGAACCATATGGGCGAATGCGCCTCAGCATCCCTCGTTGTGCTGTACACGATTGGCAAGTATACTGGCGTCACTCGTCGGGCGGTGGTTTCCTGGCACAGGTCGGAGGAAGAAGTGTGTCGATGATGTCGTCGATGAATGGAGCGCGGTGGTGGAAACTGGCGCTGCCAATCGCTCTATTTGTATCGCTCGTGGCGGGCTGCGGCGGGCAATCTCCTGGCGCCGGAACGACGGCCGCTCCCATGCGAGCTGCGGCGCCAGCGCAGTGGCGCCGGGTCAATCCACCACCGGGAGCCTCGAAGCTCGCATCATTGGCGGTGTCGCCGGTGAATGGGGCCGATGCATGGGATTGCGAGTCCGTCGACCCGTACTCCTACCTCATCTGGGCCACGACTGACGCAGGCGCGCACTGGCGCCAGGTCGGCACGCTAGTGGCTTCTCACGAGGCCAACGCCACCCCACCAGTCTATTGTCGTCTCTACACGGACCAGGCGAATCCCCAGGTCTTGGCAGCGGATTTCCTCTATCTGCCTCGTCCGCCTGACCCGACGATTCCAGCCGGATACGATCTGAGTTATCTCTCACAGGATGGCGGCGCGACCTGGCGCCCCGTGCCGGGCAAGACGCAGATTGAGGCGCTGACCACCTCGGGGCCTTCGCTCTATGCGCTGGTGGATGACACGTCGGTTGCAGCGTTTATGCCCCATCTTGTCGTGAGCGCAGACAGCCTCCAGACATGGCAGACGCTGCCATTGCCCGCCGCCTCCGCGAATGGAGCCTCAACGAGCGGAAAGGTCAACCGCCTCTATGGCGCCAGGGGCGCGGACGGAGTGATTGTCAGCGCCGACGGACTGCCGTTAGAACATCTCAACGCCTCGGCCAGAGCGTGGACGCCTATCCACCTGCCGCCCTTGACCACACGCGAAAACGAGGGCCTACAGATGCCGATCACCTGGCTGCCCACCCAGCACACATGGATGATCTGCATCGGCGCGCTCAACTTCGCCACTATTCCCCCACGCACTGGACTCTTGCGCTGCACGACTGATGACGGCGCGAGCTGGCGCGACCGCCCGTTCCCAACGGATGCGTCGGGCGCTCCCCTGCAGGCCGCCAACAGTGGCTGGGCTTGTGTTCCGAGCGCGCTCACGAATGACGGCGCCCTCCTCGCCTGGTGTGAAACGACGGCTGCTCACCTTACACCTGATGCACCGCCGATACCGCCTGCGAAGCCTGGACATCTTTTGCGCCTGGCGTTGTCCTCATCGCAGTGGGTCGACCTTGGCCCACTGGGAGGGGGCAATATCGGCATCAGCGCGAAGGGGCAGGTGGTCTGGAACGCCGGAGATTACGATACCGCCTGGGTAGCCGATCTCTCTGGCCTTCCCACACAGTAGCTTCCACAACGCTTCTCCTCGGAAGCGCCTCGTAGCAGGAAAACTTGAAGGCCGCCTTCCACCTCCAGCGGCGCCAACGAGAATTGAAGGAGCAGCCCGCACCAGGCGCGCGAATCAGTGGAAGAGTCAACTCTGGAGGAGTAGTGAGCATGCAGGAACCCATCAC
>DATAED010000095.1:0-9334 GCA_036258195.1 Ktedonobacterales bacterium | reverse complement strand
GCGACTTGCTGATCCTGGGCAAGGGTAGACGGAGCGGCCGGTCAAGCGCAGGTGGACCGTGGCGTAGGCGATCCGCCTCCATCTTGCACGCTATCGCCCCGAGCCGACACAGCCCGGCATCGAGGCTGTGTTTCTGGCCATGTTTCCGACCGAGAGGGATCGTGTCGCGTGTGCGGTGTCTGCGGAGGAGGGTGAGCCGAGACCCGTAGACCAGGGCCGCGTCACGAACGGGGAGACGGGATGAGCTGTCTGACAGTCGTGCGGCTCGACCTTTTTTGGTGGTCGGCAACCTCACCCTGGTGACTCCACCATCAGTCGGGGCGCAGGTGGGTCATGCCTGGTGCGATGGCGCCACGGGGCTACGCGGAACTGCCCACGCGTGGCTGGCGCTTGATTCTCGCCAACTGTGACGTCTAGCCACCGCGATGGCCAACGCCCAGCGTGTACTTCCCGGTGGCGGAGTGCGTGTTGCCATCGGGTGGAGAAGGAGACGACTTCGCCATGAAGACGCCCCACGAGAGCAATCGGCTATCGCATGCCCATCTATCTGATGGCGCGGTGCAATGCGGATGGCGGCGGTGCAGCGGGCGACGAGACCCACGCTGTCCTATCGCGGTCAACGCGGAGTGACTGCGTGCCGGGGCAGGCCACGAACTGAACATGGAGGCCGCCGGAAGGCACGTGAGCGAGGCCATGCGCTTGACACCAATTGGAGGTGAACGAGCCCGAATGAGGACGACCGAGACTGAACAAGTGAAACGCGGCAGCCGCAATTTCCGGGCTGCCGCGTTCCTACCAGTGGGTTGCGGTGGTGGAGATGGGGGAGAGTCGAACTCCCCGTCCAAACAGGCGACTGAAACGATATGCTACAGGCGTAGTCGGTAGTTTGATCACACGACCGAGACCCCCGCCGACAGGGTTCCCGTTCGCCTGCCCGCTGGCTCTTAGTAGCGCTTAGCGAGTCATCGGCGCTACCCAGCCTGACTAAGTGACACCCGCTACCTGACCCATCAGGCTGAGGTCAGACGGATGCGCTTCAACGGTTGTTAGGCCGCGAGAGCGAGAGCTGGCGTTTTATCGGCAGCTATAGTTTTTGCCAGTGATTAACGAGGATTGCATCTGGCGCCTCGACCTGCAAACGTTCCCTTCCCCAATCTGTCGAAACCCGACATCCCCAGGAAGAGCGCTTCGACTCCCTCGACTTCCGAAGGATTCTAGCTCCATCAGTATACCACATCGCCCGTAACGCCAACTCCTGACGCCAGCTCGCATATCGCCTCGCATGCCGCCTCGCGAAAGCGGCTCCCGCTGACGCACGGATGCTGCGTACAGATGAGGTGGCATGCCCCTTGCGTTTCTCGCTCACAGCCCGCTGCACAGGGGCTGCCCGGCGTCCGGCTGCGACGTCGCGCCTGCATGATGTCAGCCAGCCGGTATGACCAGTGATGCTGGCGACGAGATGAGGATCACAACGCCATGAGGACACCAGCGCATCAGCCACCGCCACCTTCTCCGCTGTCTCGGTCGCCGCACACACATGAGGCGGGCGCGACGAGGACGACGAGCGGCGCTGGTGATCGGCGCCGCTGGCCGTGGAGCGCAGGCCACACGATGCTCTTCGCCGCGCTGTGGCTCACCGGGGTGGCGGCGCTCGCCATCCTCTCTGTCGCGGCGCGCGGCTCCGGCCCGTTCCCCGGCGACGTGGGACTGGAGCGGTGGATGCAACAACTCCACCAGCCCACGCTTGTGCGCATCGTCAACTTTGCCAGCGACGCCAACTGGCCCAAACCCGCTGGCGTCATCGCCATTGCCGTCATCGTGGCGCTGGCGCTGGCGCGACAGATTCGCGCAGCCATCGCCGCCGCCGTCAGTGGCTTCGGCGCCGACTATTTGAATGTCACACTGAATGGCCTCGTCAAGCGACCACGTCCCTATGGCCATAACATTCATGCCGTCGCGCACCTGGGTCTCTACAGCTATCCCAGTGGCCATGTGACCCATGTGCTGGCATTCTACGGATTTCTGCTCTACCTCAGCGTCGTCTTCGCTCGCAGGTGGCCAGCAGCGCGACCCCTCTGGTGGGCGGCGCGCATCATCTGCCTGTACTTCATTCTGTTCATCGGGCCTTCGCGTCTGCTGGAGGGCGAGCACTGGCCCAGCGATGTGCTAGCGAGCTATCTGCTCGGCGCGCTGATGCTGGTGGTGGGCATCGTGGTATACCACCTGCTGGGGATGGCCTGGGCGCGCATCCGTGAGCGCCGCCAGCAAAGCGGCGAGACGAGCGCGCCGCAAGCAGGCGAGGGGAGTGGAGGGGCAGCATGACAAAGCGTGTCGTACGCGCATGTCTGATCACCAATCCGCGCTCCGGGCGCGGAGGCATTGATCTGACGGAGCCGCTCCAGGTCTTGCAGGCGCACGGCTGGGAGGTCAGCGTGCGCCACAAGCTGCACGGCGGGCAGGCGACCGAGCTGGCGCGTGATGCCGTGCGCGCTGGCTACGATGTGGTGGTGAACTGCGGTGGCGATGGCACGCTCAGCGAGATCATCGACGGCGTGATGGGCAGCGAGATCGCGGTAGGCTCGCTCCCCGGCGGCACGGCTAATCTCTGGGCTCACGAGGTCGGCATCTCGTCGCGGCTGCGCGTCGCCGCCCTGCAGCTCGCCAGCGCCGAGCGTCGGCGGGTCGATGTCGGCCATGTCACCGTCAACGAGCGGCATGGGCAGTATTTCATGCTGGTGGCAGGCCTGGGGTTCGACGGCGCGACCATTGCCCGCGTCAATAAGCCGCTGAAAAACCTGATCGGCCCGGCTGCCATCGGGCTGGCGGCGATCCAGGCGCTACCGACGTTTCGCGCTGTCCCGGTGCAGGTGACGCTCAACGAGACGGAGTGGGAGGGACGTGTCTCGCAGATCGTCGTCGGCAATACCCGCCGCTATGGCTCCTTCACCCGCATGACCCCTGACGCCTTCATCGACGATGGGCAGCTCGATGTCTGTCTCATCACTGCGACGGACCCGCTCAGCGCGGGGCTGCAATTCGGCTCGCTGCTGCTGCGCCAGCGTCCCAGCCTGCACAGCGCGGAATACTATCGCGCCTCCAGCGTGGTCGTGCGCGCCGCCACACCACTACCGCTAGAGATCGATGGCGGCTCCGTCTCGCTGAAGAAGATTCAGAAGACCGAAGCGGGCATCAGCTATGCCTTCACGCTGGTGGCGCAGGGCATCACTGTGCTGCTTCCGCGCACGTACGACAATCAGCTCTTCCAGAGCGCGCCGCAGGTGGACGCCCTGCCGCACCGCCTCGTCGCCATCCACCAGCAGGTCGCTCAGCGCGCTAATGGCGCGAGCGGCGCCAGCGCGGAGGCTGGAGGACGGCGCAAGGAGCGCAAGAAGCAGGGCCGCCTGATGAAAGTGGTCGCCGTCGGACCCGCCGTCCTCTCCGCCGCCAGCCTGCATAATGGCCGCGTCTGGACCGTGGTGATGCAGTCGTCGACGCAGTTTGAGCTGGCGGATGGCGCGAAACTGACCTGGGAAGACGCGCTGGCTCGCCTCACCGAGGGCGATCTGCTGCGTGTGAAGGGCAAGCGCGACCGCGAGCGCAACACCGTCGCCGCTCAGCGCATCGCGCTGCTCGGCTCCGCCTTCACCGCGCCCACCCGCATCTGAGTGGGAAACCGCAGCCCTCAGCCTCCTCTCCCACGGAGCAAGAGGAGCCTGATAGGGTCGCGCGCACGCCTGGATGTCCGCTAGGGGAGCGTCTTGCCGCCTGTGACACCGAGAATTTCGCCTGAGATGTAGCTAGCCTCATCCGAGGCGAGGAAGACATACGCAGGCGCTACCTCTGCCGGCTGCGCGGGGCGCTGCATCGGATCGGTCTGGCCGAAGGTCTTGACGTGTTCCGGCGCCATAGATAACGGGATCAAGGGTGTCCAGACGGGGCCAGGGGCGACGGCGTTCACCCGGATGCCCTTCGGCGTCAGCTCCAGCGCCAGCCCTTTGGTGAAGGTGACGACAGCGCCCTTTGACGCCGCGTAATGCAGCAAATATGGCTTTGGCTGGTATGCTTCGATAGACGCCGTATTGAGGATCACACCGCCTGGCCGCATGTGCGGAAGGGCTGCTTTGCAGGTCCAGAAGAGCGCCAGCGTATTCGTGCGGAAGATGCGCTCGATCTCGTCCGAGGGCATCTGCAAGATGCTCTCATGCGTCTGCTGGTACGCTGCGTTGTTGACGAGGATGTCAAGGCGCCCAAACTCTCGCATGGCGCGCTCGATCAGGCGCTGGCAGAACGCTTCGTCGGACACATCGCCCTTCATGGCGACAACCTTGCGCCCCGTGTCCTGGGTGATATGGGCCGTCTCCTCGGCGTCTGCATCTTCTTCAAGGTAGGCGAAGAGTACGTCGGCGCCTTCCCGCGCGTATGCCAGCGCCACGGCCCTCCCGATGCCAGAGTCGGCGCCGGTGATGATCGCTGCGCGCCCAAGCAGCTTGCCGCTGCCCTTGTAGGTTGTCTCTCCATAATCAGGACGCGGCCGCATCGCCTTTTCTGATCCCGGCGGCTGCGACTGCTCAGGAAACGGTGGTTTTGGTCCACGTTCAAGCGGGTTCTGAATGGTTGGAGCCTGGCTCATGGCGTGTCCTCCTGACGGCCGGTGTGAGTCGATGTGAGTAGGTGCGTACGTTCTAGCAGCGCCGCTCGTCCTTGCGGCGCTCCCAGGGGAAGCCTGTCTCTAGCGACTATGATGTTGCCCGATCCTCGTAGCAAGTCTGACACCAGAAGGCGCCAGAGCGCGCCCACGACAGCCGCACGCCACCGCTGGCGCTACGCGCTCTGGAGTATGGATGTGCGGCGTTGCGGCGCGTATCCTGCACGTAGCTGACCGGGCTGTCCTATGCGGCAGCGCCCTGGCTGCCACGACCCGTCAAGCGAACGAACCACTCCCGCGCTGCCCTCCACGAGGCATCGAGCTGCTTGAGACGGATGAACTGGAGCGCCACACCATGAGCCACGCGCAGCGCGTCCTGTCAAAGCGAATTCACGATCAGCGTGGCGCGCAGGACATGTCGGCGCATCGCTGGGTGCGGCCAGCGCGCGTCCTCTGGATCGTGGTGATCGTTGCGGCCTATGCGCTCTGGCTCACCCAACTGCCAGCCTATGTGTCGGCGGTGCGCCACATCCGGATCGCCAACGCTGCGCCTGACGCCAGCATCGCTCTCCAGCTCGGCCTGGCTGACGTGCAGCGACTGGACGCCTGGGGCCTCTCGCTGGATGTCTATGCTGGCGTCATCATCGGCCTGACGCTGCTCTTTCAGCTCACCTATGCGGCGGTGGGGCTGCTCCTCTTCTGGCGCAGAGCCAATGATCGGATGGCCTACTGCGCGTCGTTCGCCCTCATGCTGCTCCCATTCGCCTACGCTCCGCTCACCCTCGGAACGTTACCGTCAGCCTGGCAGTGGATCATTCCATTGGTCGCCATGCTGGGCAACGCCAGCCTCATTATGTGCGGCTATCTGTTTCCTGATGGCCGATTTTTGCCACGCTGGATACGCGCGCTGGCGCTGTTGCTCGTGGTCTACGCGCTCGCAGCGGCCATCCTGCCCGCCATGCAACTCGGCCGCTCCGATTTGAGTCTCCTCATCGTGCTGGGGTTTGCGCTCAGCGTGCTGCCAGTTCAGATCTACCGGTATCGCGCCGTCTCTACGCCCCATCAACGTCAGCAGACGAAGTGGGTGGTGCTGGGGATCGTGGGTGGCGTCGTGGGGAACATCGCAGCGCGCACGCTGCATGCCGTCGTGCTGGCTCCGCAGTGGGGCGCGAGCGCTCTGGCGTTTGGCGCGCTGGTCGGCCTGGTCATGCTGGCGATGCTGGCCATTCCGCTGGCGGTCGGGATCGCGATCCTTTCGTCCCACCTGTGGGACATTGATATCGTCATTCACCGCACGGTGCTCTACAGCACGCTCTCGGCGCTGCTCGCTGGCATCTACGCGACGACGGTTCTCGTCTTGCAGACGCTCATCCATCCCTTCACTGGACTGCAGCGGCCAGGGCCACTCGTCATCACCATCTCGACCTTGCTGGTTGCCGCCGTGACCAATCCGCTGCGCCGCTGGCTGCAAGGCGTGATAGATCGCCGCTTCTACCGGCGCAAGTACCAGAGCGAGCGTGTGCTGACGGCCTATGCGCACACCCTGCAGGCTGAGGTCGAACTGAGCCAGCTGCGGCAGGGACTGCTCTCAGTCGTTGACGAAACAATGCAGCCGACGCACCTCTCGCTCTGGCTCTCGCCCGCCGCCGGAGACGAGCCCGCGACCCCCCGCGACCCCCAGCGAGCGGCAGGCGGGCCACTCGACGCCGCTTGAGCGCATGGCGTCCGTTTCAGCGTCTGGCTCAGCCGCCGACCAGCGCGCGCAGGGCATCCTGCCGCCAGAGCACGCCCAGCGGCGGCGCATCGGGCGCGGCGACGACGGCGTAGTCGACGCCGCCAGCCGCGACCATGTGCGCCAGCGCCAGCGCCAGCGGCGTCTCTGGCTCCTCGATCAGCCGGGCGGGCTGGCAGAGCGCGCGGGCGTGCAGATCGTGGGGCCGCTCCGGGGCGATGGCGTCGCGCTGGCCGGTAGCCTGCGCCAGCAATCGCCGCAGCGTCGCCAATCCGCTGCCCTGGGTGGCGGGCGCGCTGGCGTATTCGAGCAGCGACTGTTCCTCGATGACCCCACAGAGCAAGCCCTGCGCGTCCACTACCAGCGCCACGCCCTCCTCAGCGGCGCTGGCCATCTCCTCCCAATGCGCTGTCTCCGCCAGTCGGGCGACGGCGCGGTCGGCCAGCATGCCCGCCGTCAGTGGCGCTCCGCCCGCTGGCTCGATGCTCGTTGTCAGCGCAGCCTGCGCCTCCATATGTCGCTCGGCGCTCTGGTCGGCGCTGAGGTCGGCCAGCAGCGGATGGATCAGCAGCCTGACCAGCGCGTGCTCGCTGACGACGCCTGTGTAGCGTCCATCGGCGTCCACCGTGGGCGCCCGCGTGATGTGGCGACTGGTGAGGAAGCGCGCCACCACGTCGAGCGGCGCGTCGTCCGCCACCGTCAGCGCCGAGGAGCGCATCAGGTCGCTGGCGCGCTTGCCAGCCAGTTGCGCCAGCAGTCGCTCGCGCAGTCGCTCGCGCAGTCGCTCGGGCTGGCTCTGGTTGAGCAGCCGCTCCGCCAGCTCACCTTCGATCTGCCGCAGCACGTGGTTCAGCGCGATGACGCCGACTGGCAGATGACGCGCATCCACCACCGTCACCAGCCGCACCCCCGGCTGCGCCAGCGCCTGGAGCGCCTGCGCGGCGTCGGCGTCGGGCGGCAGCGTGCGCTCGACTGGTTCGTGCGCGTCGCTGGCGCGCAGACGCGAGGCAGGCAGATAGATGCGCGTCTCGGTGACGCTCACCGCGCTCTGCGCGACGAGGGCTGTGATCTGCGTCAGCGCCGCTTCGATGCGCTCCACTCGATCCACCATCTCGACGATCAGTGGCGCGCCCTCGCCGCTCTGCGCGCCAGGCCTGGACGCCTCGCCCACCGCCCGCGTCACCGTGACGCCCGCCAGTTGTTGTTCTTGCGCCAGGGCCACCAGCGCCTCGACCACGCGACGTCGCCCGACGTGCGCGCGCTCATGGGTGAAGATGCGCACCGCCAATCCCATCGTCCAGGGCATACACAGGAGCCTCCCGCGTCATAACGCTGTTCTCCAGTCCGCACTCTGTTATCTAACACTACGTCGCATGACCGCGCCTGCGCACATCGGCGCCATGATCCCTCTCATCCAGGCTCGACCAGGCTCGACAGTTAGCGGATCACGCGGAAGATTAGCGCGCCGTGCGGTACACTATCTGGGGAGTCTGGGAGAGCGGTCGGTCGCGAGGCGGAGTCGTGCGCGGCGCTCGTGCGAGCATCCATCTGTTCATGGGATGGCATGCCACGCCAGCGCTGATCGCCGGGGAGGGAGAGCGCGTGCAGGAGTTGGCTTTCGCGCCGATCTTGCGGTTCGCCGCGTTTGCGCGGCAGACCGATACGGCCATGCGCCTGGATGAGGGCGCGCTGCTGGTCGCTGAGGTGGCCCGCCCGGGCTTGCAGCAGGCCCGCTACATCCAGGAGATCGACGCGCTGGCCGCCGAGGTGTGGGCAGCGCTCGGCCCCAGCGCGCGGCTCCTGCGCGCCGACCAGGCCAACCGCCGCGAGACCGCCCAGCGCGTGCTGGAGACGATGACCGACACCCTGGGCAAACGCGAGAACTTCCACGGGGCCGATGAGACTCTGGCTGATCCGCGCAATAGCTTCCTCGATGAGGCGCTGCAGCGGCGTCAGGGTCTGCCCATCACGCTGAGCATCATCTATCTGGAGGTCGCGCGTCGGCTGGGCGCGCCGCTGCAAGGCGTGGGGCTGCCAGCGCACTTCATGGTCAAATGGCCGCTCTCCGCCGCTGAGGGCGGCGACCTGTATGTGGATGTCTTCAATCGCGGCGTGCTGCTCGATGGCCCCAGCTGCGAGCGCTTCATCTTGCGCCTGCTGACACCGCAGACGGCCAGCGCCTTCGACCCCACCTGGACACGCCCGCTCAACACGCGCCAGATTCTGACGCGCGTCCTCTACAACCTGAAGCTGGTCTACCTGCATCGCGGCGACACCACCAGCGCGCTCGATGTCGTTGACCGACTCGTCCTGCTGCGCCCCGATCTGCCGCAAGAATTGCGCGACCGTGGCCTGCTGCGTCTGGCGATGGGCGAATCGCTGCTGGCCGCCGCCGACATCGCCGCCTATCTGGAGCGCGCCCCCAACGCGCCGGAGAATGGTCGGCTGCGGCGGCGCATCGAAGCGACCCGTGAGGTGCGCGCCAAGCTCAATTGAGCGCCAGTGGATGCCGCCGGGCTTCCGCCGCGCTGGCGTCTGTGGACAAAGGACAACGCAACCATGACGACGATTCGCGCCATCACCCTCTTCATCGGCGACGCACACCCGCTCGATGGCGCGGCGCTGGCGCGCGCGGCGGCGTTCCTGCGGTCGGCGCAGGCCAGCGCAGAGGCGGCGGGCCATGTCGTGCAGACGACCCGCGTCGCCACGCGCCCGCTGCTCGAAGACCTGCGCGATTGGGACGATGCGCGTATCCTCGCCTATGCCGACGAGCTTCAGCGCATCTGCGAGGTAGAAGAGCTGGGCTATCTCTCGCTCGGCCCGGCGCCCGCCTGGGATGACACATTCCCGCTGGCGCGACTGCCGCTGCTGGTCGAGCTGCTGGCGTCGCGTCCCGCGCTGAACGCCACCGCGCAGATCGCCTGGGGCGAGCATGCGCCGCGCTATCCGGCGGCGCT
>DATAED010000094.1:0-2449 GCA_036258195.1 Ktedonobacterales bacterium | reverse complement strand
TGATCGCGCGCAGATCGCCGCAGAAATGGCCTCCAGCCACGTCCGCCTGATCGATGGCGACCGTCTCTTGCGCTACACCGCCTATGTGGGTGGCTCACGGCTCAATGGCATGTTCGCGGGTCGCGCGGTGGCCCCTGCGCAGCCGCTCTCGCCCGCCTGGCTGGAGCAGGGTGACCTCTTCGCGCAGCGCACCGCGCGTCGGTCGAGTATGTCAGGCCCAGCGCATCCACCACGCCCGGAGCGTCGAGTGCGTGTGCTGACCGTCGCCAACATCAAGGGCGGTGTGGCCAAGACCACCAGCGCGCTCAACATCGCGCTGGCGCTGAGCGACCTGCACGGCAAACGTGTCCTGCTGCTCGATCTGGATGGGCAGGCCAGCCTCACCCGCTCGCTGCCTGCGCCGCCCGCAGTCCAGCCTGGAGCGTCAGATGGAGCAGCGACCAGAGCAACGGCAGCCAGGGGCGCCCGCGCTACCACTGCCACGCAGCCGCCCGAACGAGATACGATCACGTTGGCGGACTACCTGCGTGGCAGCGCGCCGCTCACCTCGATCATCCGCCCGACACGCTTTGCGGGGGTGTGGCTGGCGCCAGCTGCGCACGACCTCTATCGCCTCCAGGTCGCGGGGGCCGACCGTGCGCAACTCGAGCTGGCGCTGGCCGAGGCCATCCGCACGGCGACTGTGCCAGATGACTCAGAAGATACTTCAGGCGAGAGGATAGCGCCGAACTGGATCATCCTCGACACGCCCGCTGGCGACACGTTCTATGCGCGCGCCGCGCTGACCGCCGCCGACCACATCCTGATTCCCGCCTACCCCGAGACGTATGGCGCGTTTGGCCTCGATGAGACCTTGCAGCTGATCCGCACCATGAACGCGCTGACCACGAACACCGCCGCGTGGCAGAGTCGCCTGCTGGGCTGTGTCGTCACACGCTGGAAGAGTGGAACCAATGCCACCGCCAACCTCGCCACGCTCAAAACTCTGCTGGCGAACGAGCGGATACATCTGTTCCAGAGTCTCATCCCGCTGGATGAGCGTGTCGAGACGGCCAATCGTGGGGCGATCAAGGGTGAGCGGCGCGGCCTGTTTCACTTGAGCGCACAGCCTGGCCCAGCCGCGCTGGCGTATGATGCGGTCGCCCAGGAGATCGAGGAGCTGACTACCCATGCCAACAACTGACACGCCCGCTGCGCTCGCCAAGTCGCGCCCAGCCGTGACGACGACGACCACCCTGGCGCGTGCGCTCGCCTCGGCGCTGGGCCTGCCTGACGCCAGCAGAGTGGGTGTTGCCGCGCTGCTGGTCGCTGCTGAGGAGGTCGGGCGCAACAGCTCCTTCGCCGCCCGTGTGCGCTCAGCCTACGACCTGCTGCCAGCGGGCAAGCCAACGCGCGGGTCGTCGAGGGGGAAGGCTGCTGCCGCGACGATTCTCTCGTCCACGCTCACGCCCGTGCGGTACGTGGAGGGGCGCGAGATCAATCTGGCGGCTCCGCTCGACCCCTACTTCCTGCTGGAGGTGTACGGCGCGGATCAGTTGCGGCAGGCGCTGGATCTGTTTCCGTTGGCGAAGCTCAAAGAGGGGGCGGAGGCGGTCATGGCGCGTAGTCCCGGCGCCAAACCCAGGAGCAGGTCGTCGAAGGCGGCGGTAGTGGACTTCATCGTTGAGCAGTTGGCGCCAACCCGCTAGGCGGTCTGCGCCAACCATTCGTTTCATCGCTGTACGACGAGCGGGGCGCGCCGGTCAGCGTCCAGGTTGGCTCTAGCAGCACGTCCCCACGCTATTACTACGTCTACGATGCGCGTGGCGACGTGGTGAACCTCACCGACGCGAGTGGCGCCGTGGTAGCAACCTACGCCTATGACGCCTGGGGGAACCTGACGACCAGCAGCGAGAATATTCCCGGCGCCAACGGCTGGGTGAATCCCTTCCGCTTTGACGGGCGCGACGGCGTCCGCTATGATGACAGCGACGGCTTGTACTGGATGTGCGTGCGGGCCTATGACCCCACCATTGGACGCTTCCTCTCGCGCGATCCGCTGAGCCGTGCGCCACTGTTCTTCGCTGATAACCCGTATGTCTACGCTGGCAACAACCCGCTCTCGAACGTTGATCCCAGCGGACAATATCGAGCGTCCGGGCATGGGGCGCAGACGCAGGTCGAGTCGTGGACACAGACCAAGCGCCACGTCGCGCGCATCGTGCAGCAGAGCGGCTGCGACGCCGCCTGCCAGGCGCAGATCCACGCAGAGTGGGTGAGGTACCACGTTGGGCTAGCGAAACATATCGCCAACGCTGCAGTGGCGTACTTCAAAAGCCAGGCGGATGTAACGCCGGGCCTTGGGATAGTCCCCCTCGGAGCATTCAAGGGGGCTGGTATCCTCGAGGGAATCCAGAAGTGGCTGGATAGGGTCGTATTCGGAGGCTTGACCATAGCAACCTATGCCTAC
>DATAED010000093.1:0-6817 GCA_036258195.1 Ktedonobacterales bacterium | reverse complement strand
AGAGCCGAAGCAATCGCACTGCGGGCACTCGTACACGGCGGTGTAGAGGTCGTCCACAGCGGGCCACAATCCACGCCGCTCGGGGAAGTCGGCGAAGCGTCCCATGCGCGAGGGCAGCGGGCGCCCGCAGCGAAAGCAGGTCGTCTCCATGCGTTGTCGCGTCTCATTCCAGGCCACGCTGTGCTCCAGCACACGCTTCAACGCCGGGCGGAACGAAGAGACGCTAGCCAGCGCTCGCATCGCAGGGATGCTCGTCTCGATGACGCCATAGTTGCGATAGCAGAGCGGGCAGCGCAGCGAGAGGGTTCCATAGCCGTCGGATGCATTGGCGAGGATGCCCTGCATGCGCGCTTTGCCACAGAAGTGGCACCAGATGGAGGTTTCGCGCCAGCCAGCCTCATCGGCGGGGGCCAGCGCCAGGCCAAACTCCACCGCTTGCTCACGCAGGGGGCCGTTCAGCGCCGCGCGGAGCTGTTTGCGGGCGCGGCTGAGACGCGCCTCCAGCGTGTTGATGGTCAGGCCCAGACGCGCGGCGGCCTCGTCGGCGGGCACGTCTGCCAGATAGCGCAGGCTGACCGCCTCGCGCGCGGCCAGATTGAGATGCCCCAGCGCGTTCCCCACCAGCGCCGCCAGTTCGCGGCGACTCAGTTCGTCCAGCGGATCGTCGTCGTCGGCGATCTGCTCGATCCCGCCGCTCCCGGACGCCTCATCCATCCCGTCGGCGGCGCCAGGCGTGGTGGTCGTGATGGCGAGGTGGGCGCGCTCACTGGCGCTCTGGCGCGCAGCGCGGCGGCACAGATTGCGGCAGATGCCATCCAGCCAGGCGTCGAAGCGGGTAGCGTCGCGCAGATGGTCGAGCGAGCGCCAGGCCGTCAGCAGCGTTTCCTGGGCGATGTCTTCGGCCTGGTCGGCAGTGGCGCCGCTCAGCCGCGCCAGGCGCGCCAGCCGAGGACGCGCCGCCGCGAATCGGCTATCCAGATCCCCCGCGAACGCCGCCGCAGTCGAGGCCAGCGTATCGTCAGCCACCGAAATCGGCTCGGCGCGTGTGGGCGCGTAGATGTGTTCAGGCATGGCGTGCTCCCTCCTTCAGCATACACCCACCTGTCGCACGGCGCCCCCAATCCCTGACACAAATTTCCTGCGAGTTTTTGCGCGCGACGCGAGCCTCACTCAGCCGTAACATCCGCCAGCAGGGCCGCCAGCGCGTCGACCATCTCCGTCGTGCCACCAGCGTAGGTCAGCAGCAGGCAGCGGCGATGGACGCCGCGCATGGCCTGCCACGTGGCGACGGCCTGGGCCCGCAGGAAGCGCGGCGTGTACGCGCCCAGCAGCACTGGCTCGTGGCGCAGCGCCAGCGCCCGCAGGCTGATGAGCGCAGGCGGGCCATCCATCTCGCTCTGCTCAGTGGAGTGGTAGGCCGCCGGGGCGCGGCGCAGCTTGTACGGGACGCCGAGTCGTCCGATGGCCAGCGCCCGCAGGCTCTCGTGCAGCGTCACCAGCGCGGCGGCGCCAGCCTCGCCATTGATCGTCACATCCAGGTAGGGGAGCGGCTGCAAACCAGGAAGCTCTGTGAGCGTGGCCAGCAGCGCAGCGCGCGGCGTTGGCTCCGGAGCGGCGGCGATGATCTCCGGCGCCGCGTAGAGCGTCCACGGGCCAGCGCTCAAACTGTTGGCGGCGGTCGGCGCGGGCAGCGGGTCGGCGGCGGCGTCGCGCAGCGCCCGCGCGCGCGCCTTGTAGTCCTCGACGGCTGGCTGGCCCGCGAAGGTGATGTCATGCAGATAGCCATAGAGCGCCATCGTGAGCTGGAGGCCCAGCATCAGCGTCGCCAGACCCGCGAGCCGCTCAGCGGGATCATCTGAGGCGATCAGCGGCTCCCGTAGCGTAAAAACGCCCGGCTCCTCTGGCGCGTTTGCATCACCTGTGATGCGCAGCCAGACCTCACCATTGCTCCCCCCTCGCTCCGTGGGAGAGGGGGGCTGGGGGGGTGAGGTCGTCCTTCCCTCCTCAGCGAAGACGACGACTCCCTGGCCACCCTTGCCCAGGCTCTCCTCGAAGAGCTGCTCGGCCCAGTCGCGCGCCAGCCCCCAGCTCCCCGGCGCGCTGATCGTCAGCCGCACGGTGCCGTGCGCGCTGGCGCCAGAGAGCGCGGCGGCCAGTCGCACATAGCGATGATCGGCAGGATGCGCCAGCGCCTCATCGAAGGCGTAGGCGCCCCACGCGCGGCGCAGGATGCTGTGCAGGCGCGCTCTCCCCTCGCCCTCTGGGAGAGGGGCTGGGGGTGAGGGCTGCGCGGCCAACCACAGCGCCACCGGCAGCAGAAAGACGCGCGTCCCCGGAGCGCTCATGCGCCCGCCAGTGCCAGAGCCGCCGTCCAGTTGCAGCGGCAGGCGTGGGATGTCGCGCTGGCTGGCCCAGGCGTCCAGGTAGGAGCCGGGCAGCGACATGGCGCGGCAATGGTCGGGCAGTGGCAGGCCAGCGGCGGCCAGCGCCTCGCCGAACCACTGGAGATGCGTGATCGGCTCCTCGGAGGTCATGCCCATCGCGACGCCGATCAGCGCCACATCGCCCAGCAGCGCGCGCAGCAACGCGGGCTGGGCCAGCAGGTCGGCGCCTACAGGCAGTGACAACCCTTTCGCGCGCGCCAGCTCCCGCGTGATGGCGTTGAGCGCGGCAGGATCGGTGCTATCGAGCGGGTGGAGCGTCAGCGCGCCATCGCCATAACCCAGCCCGCAGAGCGTCTGGACAGTCAGCACGGAGCCACCCATGCCAGCCCAGATCAGATGGCGCATCCCCAAGGTCAGCAGCGCGCGCGCCTCCGCCTCGACGCTTGCCAGCGCCTCAGGATGCGCGAGCAGCCAGGGAATCTCCGTGACCCAGTCGAGCTTGAGCGTCTCGCCCTCGCTGCCGAGCCGCGCCATCGCGCCCTCGCGCCGCCAGAGCTGGCCGATGGCGTCTTCGCGCGCCAGCCGCGCCAGCGCCTCCTGCGCCGCCGGGCTGAGACCATCGCTGTCGGCCGCATCGTCGCGCATCAATAATCCTCGTCAAGGGCGCGCTGACGACACAGCTCGATGATCTTCCAGGCGTCCTCCACGTCGTGCCAGTCGCGCACCTCTGTCTGTACGCCCTGCAGCTCTTTATAGGTTCGGAAGAATGCTGCGATCTCCAGCGGCCAGTGGGTCGCCAGATCGCTCAGGCGGCGCGTCTCGGAGAAGCGGGGGTCGTCATGCGGCACGGCCAGAATCTTCTCGTCCTCACCCTTCTCATCCACCATGATGAGCGTGCCGATGGGGCGGGCGCGCACGTGGCAGCCGGTGAAGGTTGGCTCGTCCACCACCACCAGCACGTCCAGCGGGTCGCCGTCCAGCGAGAGCGTGCCAGGGATGAAGCCATAATCGGTCGGATAGTGGACGGACGAGTACAGCACGCGATCCAGCCGGAAGATGTGGGCCTTGTGGTCGAATTCGTATTTGTTGCGACTGCCGCGTGGGATCTCCACGACGATTTCCAGCCAGCCCTCGTCCACATTGGCGATGAACTGCTCGTTGACTCCTTCGCCGTTCTGCTCGCTCATGACTCTGCTCCTGCTCTGGCGCTTGCGGTGACACGCTGTGTTGTCGGTTGTCTCAGGCTACTACGCATCGCGGGCGCCCGGTTGAGGGCTATCTCCCCAGCAGGCTCAGCGTCTCGCGGGCGACGATCCGCCACTCTGGCGTGGCAGGATCTACTGGCTCGAAGTGCCCCGCGCCCGCCAGCGGGACGAGGCGCGCATCGTCATCCACCGCCCGCGCGCGGGCGGCGTAGCGCTGGCTGAGCTCGAATGGCACGTTCTCATCAGCGGTCCCGTGGATCATGATCTGCGGGACGCCCAGTGGCAGCAGGTCGTAGGGCGAAGCCGCGGCGTAGCGGTCGGGCGCATGGTCGGGCGTGGCGGCCAGCAGCGCTTCCGTGACGTTGTCGCTCAGGCGCAGCTCCCAGGCGCGCCGCAGGTCGGCGACCCCCGCCAGCGAGACGACCCCGTGGATGGGCAGCGGATCGTCGCGCCACAGCGCGGAGCCGCTGGCCAGCCGTGGACGCGCCGCCAGCCACAGCGCCAGTTGCCCGCCTGCGGAATGCCCCAGCGCCAGCGTGCGGCTGAGGTCGAGCGGGTACTGCCCCGCCAGCCAGCGCAGCGCATCGGCGGCGCTGGCCACATCCTCGAACGTGCCGGGCCAGCCGCCATCCGGATTGCCCAGCCGCCGATACTCGATGTTCCAGGTGGCCAAGCCCGCCTGCGCCAGCGCGCCGCAGGCCGACCCGAAGTAGCCCAGATCGTAGCGCGCCCGGTAGTAGCCGCCGTGGATGACGATGACGATAGGGAAGGGCCGGGAGCTGACCGACGAGTCCGGCAGGCGCAGATCGCCGAACTGCTGCGGCGCTGGCCCATAGGTGATGCGGGCGGTAGGCGGCGGCGCCTCGCGGGCGAGCCGGTCGAGCAGATCCATCATGAGGTGGCCTCGCAATCTCTCCATGCTATGTACTGCGCGCCATCTGGCGTCATGTCAGCGCTGACGATTCAAGCATACCGCGACGGCTTGCGCTCGTGGCGGGTTTCTCTCTATACTCACCACATAAATACTCATTGATTGAGTATCTGGGTGTAAGCGAGGAGGCGACCATGACGCGCAGGCGAGCGCTGGCGATACAGGTTGTGGCGCTGCTGGCGGCGGTGGCAATGGCGGTCGCAGGGTGCGCGCCTTCCGGCGGCGCGGGCAGCGCCAAGGGCAAGGTCAACGTGGCCTACGCTGGCTCGCTGGTGAATCTGATGGAGCACAAGCTGGGGCCGGCCTTCGCGCAGGCGACAGGCTACACCTTCGAGGGCGAGGGCGCAGGCTCGACGGCGCTGGCCAATCAGATCAAGAGCAAGCTCATCAGCCCGGATATCTTCATCAGCGCGTCGTCGGCGGCCTACACGCCGCTGCAGGGCGCCGCTAACAGCAATATCGTGCGCTGGTATGTCACCTACGCCACGACCAGCATGGTGATCGGCTTCAGCCCCAAGAGCCAGTTTGCCGCGCAGCTCGAAGCGGCGGCCAGCGGGCAGACGCCGTGGTATCAGGCGCTGGAGACGCCGGGGCTGCGGCTGGGCCGCACTGATCCGAAGCTCGACCCCAAGGGCGTTAATACGCTCTACACACTCCAGCTCGCCGCGCGCTACTACGCGCAGCCGGGGCTGTCGCAGCGGCTGCTGGGCGACGCCGAGAACGCCAGCCAGATCTTCCCGGAGGAGGAGCTGGTGGCGCGGCTGACGGCGGGCCAGCTCGACGCGGGCTTCTTCTACCTGAATGAAGTGAAGGACGCTGGATTGCCCTACATCACCCTGCCGTCGCAGATCAACCTCGGCGACGCCGCGCTGGCCAGCGCGTATCACGCCGCCACCTACGTGGACGCCAGGGGCGTGACGCATCACGGTGGGCCAATCGCCTTCAGCGTCACTATTCCCAGCACGGTG
Organism: Ktedonobacterales bacterium; assembly: GCA_036258195.1. Lineage (GTDB taxonomy): Bacteria > Chloroflexota > Ktedonobacteria > Ktedonobacterales > JADMIN01 > JAKAIY01. The sequence goes on along the minus strand of DATAED010000093.1, from coordinate 1,329 downwards.
CGCAATGAAGCGGGCGCCGAGGCGTTCGTGACCTATCTGCTGGGCGGCAGCGGCAAGAGCGCGCTGGCGGCGGACGGCTTCACCGTGACGTCGCCGAAACTGACAGGCGACGCAGCAGCGCTGCCCGCCAGTCTGAAAGCGCTGGTAGGCGCATGATGCTCGGTGAGCGTGCGCCAGCGGTGGGAGTGCGAGCCAGCGGGCGATGGCGCATCGAGCCGGGCGTGGTGACGCTCTGGCTGCTGGCGGCGCTGGCGCTGGTCTATCTCATCGCGCCGCTGGTAGAGTTGCTGTTGGCCGAGCCGTGGCCGCTGGTTCCCGCCGCGCTCAGCGATCCGCTGGCGCTGGACGCCACGCGCGTCTCGGCGCTGGCAGCCACCATCACCACGGCGCTCGTCGCGCTGGTTGGTGTGCCGCTGGCCTATGCGCTGGCGCGCTGGCGGTTTCCCTTGCGCCCGCTCGTCACCGGATTGATCTTCGTGCCGCTGGTCTTTCCCGCCGTCGTCAGCGGCATCGCGCAGTTGCTCGTCTACGGGCCGTATGGGCCGGTCGGCGCGTTCTTCGCTGCGCACGGCATCGAGCTCTCCGACTCGCTGGCGGGCGTCGTGCTGGCGCAGAGTTTCGTGGCGGCGCCGTTCGCCGTGGTAGCGGCGCGCTCGGCCTTCGAGGCGGTCGATCCGCAGACCGAATCGGTCGCGCAGACGCTGGGCGCCTCACACTGGCGCGTCTTCTGGACGATCAGCCTGCCGCAGGCGTGGAGCGGCGCGCTGGCCGGGCTGGCGCTGACGTGGCTGCGCGCCTTTGGCGAGTTCGGCGCGACCGCCGTGATGGCCTATCATCCCTACACGCTGCCCGTCTATGTCTATGTGCAGCTCACCGGACTCGGCACGCCCGCCGCGCTGCCGCTGGCGCTGGTGGCGCTGCTGGTCTGCGCCATTGTCATCGCCATCACCCTGCTGCTGACGCGCCACACGCGCCTGCCGGGAGGTCTGCCCTGATGTCAGAGCCATCCGCAGTGGCCGCCGCGAACGAGCAGGAGGGGCTGCGCGCCGACTTCGAGCTGGCGCGCGGCGCCTTCTCGTTGCGCGCCCGCCTCAGCGCGCCGCCGGGCATCACGGCGCTGCTGGGGCCATCGGGCGCGGGCAAGACGCTGACGCTCCAGGCCATCGCCGGGCTGGCGAGCATCCAGCGCGGCGCGATCCATCTGAATGGCCGCCCGCTGGCCGACGCGCAGGTTGGGCTGGCGCTGGCCCCGCAGCTTCGGCGGGTCGGCTATGTGCCGCAGAGCTACGCGCTCTTCCCACATCTGAGCGTCGGCGCGAACATCGCCTA
>DATAED010000092.1:0-7643 GCA_036258195.1 Ktedonobacterales bacterium | reverse complement strand
TGCGCGGCCCGTTGCGCGGCGTGCTGCTGCGTGGCGCTCCCCCCGAACAGCTCGGCGGCATGGCTCACGAAGTCGGCTTTCCAGCGCGTCAGCAGATCGGGCTTGAACTGGTATTCGCGGCTGATGGCGGCGGCAGACTTGCTGCCGCTGAGCATCTCGAAGACGCACTGCGCCTTGAACTCGGCCGTAAATTGGCGTCGTGTTGGCATGATGCAACCCTCCACTTGGACTAAGCATACCCTAGACCTCCTGTCCAAGTTTGGGGGCGCACTTCAGGGTAGCGGAAGGCGCGGGCGCAAGGGCCACCATCCCAAGCGACATCCAACTGCCGCTCATGGGCGTCTCGTCTGCGTGTGGCGCTCCACCAGCAGCGTCAACAGGGCTGTCGCCCACGCTCACGTGCGCCTGTGTTGGTACTGGAATCGGCGCCATGTTGGTCACCTGATTGATCGAGTTGCGGGAACTGGTTGATGTTGGAGGCAGAGTCGTGGCGCTGGGCGTAGCGCCGGGCGTAGCGCTGGGAGCAGCGCTGGGAGCAGCGCTTCTGCTCCCAGCAGCGCCGACCGGGTTCACCGGATCCGCAGTATTGACGTGCAGCGTGATCGTTGGACATGTCTCAGGCGTCGCGCTGTGTGGAACGATCGGTTCAGTAACCGCCGCCACCATGACACTGGTCGACGTACGCAGCCGTAGCGGCGCAACGCTCCAGGACCAGGAGCCACTGGCTTCCTGGGATTCATGACCCGCCCCACTCCGCAGCAGCCAGTCCTGCCTCATTGCATCGGTAGCGAGCAGATCCAACTCATCGGGCGCAGCCGTCCCTGCCGTGGAGCTTGAAAAGCTGGTGGCGACGATCACACGACCCACCAGTGCGCTCGTGACGTCGGGGAATGCGATTGGCGTCCAGGCGCTCCACCCCGGCGGCATGCTCGCTGCTGCGGCTGCCGTAGTGGTGGGCATAACGGCTGCGGTAGCAGCGGGAGTACCGTCCGCGGCTGGTGAAGCGGCGGCGCCCTGCGCACTCCAGTCGGCCTCGTAGAACCGTCCATCGGCGCCCAGCGCCAGCGCCCGTCGCTCAGGCTCGGTGACTGGTGTGGCGCCACTGTCAGTGGACAGCGTGAGAATTGGGTCGCCTTGAAAGGCGGTCGTCGCGGTGGGTCGCCCGAGCGATGTCCAGACGCCGAGCATGCCCGCTGGCCCGCTGCACAGCCAATACGCGCCGTCGCTGCCCAGCGCGCCCACCACGACGCCCTCGCGGCTCGTCCACAGCGCCATCGCCTCGCTGGTCAGCGTCACGCCTGGCGGCGTTCCCAGCGCCTGCCACGCCACCATGGTCGAGGATGCCTGCTCTCCAGCCTGACTGGTCTGATTGGCGCGCAAGGGCGCGACATAGGCGGAGTAGAGCGCGCCATCCTGCCCACGCACGAAGATGTAGCGCTCGCCATCGGGGAGCGTCACGATCCCTGGCGTCTGATTCGGAGCCAGCGCGACACCGGACGGCGCGCCCAGCGGCTTCATGGTCACCTGTGGCGGCGTCTGGGGCAGCGTCGCTGGCGCAGCGGCTGTCACCACCGGGCGTTCGGCGGTGTGGGAATCCGACCAGACGAGTTCGGCCAGCGCGCCATTGCCCGTCACGATGACCCCTTGCCCAAGCGAGGGTAGCGTGGCGGGCTGCGCGGGCTGCCGACGCGATCGGCCACGTTCGCAATGATCACGCCAGTGAGGGCGCCGATGCTCGCCGACGCAAGGATCCGGGCGAGCACGAGCCAACCTCTGCGCAGTCGATGGTCTGGGAGCCTACACCGGCCAGGGCGCAGGTGACGACTGCGGCGACCCCGGCGGCGAGCGTCTCGAGATCACGCGCGAGGTTGCGCAGGCTCTCGCCGACCAGACTGCCGACGGGCCCGACGAGAGTACTGCTCGGGTTGCCGTCGGCGAAGGCGCAGCGGCTGCCGCTCGCCATCGCCCCGGTGCTCAGATTGACCCTCGAAAACATGCACACCTCCCTCGTAGGAAGGGAGGTGTGCATGCTACATTCCGGTCAGTTCAATGTGAAGAGGTGAGCGCGGCGCGCACGAAATCGGCGCGCTGCAAATCAATGCACTCGATCACATCCAGTACCCTATCCCGATCGAGTTCGCTCGCCACCCGCGCCTCCTGAGCGAGCAGCCATAGCCCCTGGCGCGCCTGCTCGCGGCAACGCTCCGCCAAGGTCGGATCGTCGTCAGATCCGCCATTGAGCAGAAAGAAGAGGAGTTCGAGAATCCGACCCCTTACGTGCTGTGGACGCTCGTCGGCCAGCGCCGCCAGCAAGACGTTGATGGTCGCTTCAGCGGCCCCGTAGATGGTATTCTGCGCAAACACCTTGTTCTCGAAGCTCTTCCACCAGACTTGCTCAGCCTCGGCGTCCGTCGTGCTCCGAAACAAGGCTAGCAGGGCGGCTGGGAGATCATCGGCAGTCCTCCCTCCCGAGACCTCGAGGGCCTGCCAGTTGACTGCTGCGATCGCGCGCTCACCATACCCCATGTTTATGGCTCCCATGCCCCACCAGGCTCTGCCTGGACTCTGGGTGGGAAGAGATTAGCAGACTATTTCCCTGGACACGCTTCACAGATAGAAATCTCCCTCTATACCGGATTCACCATGGAGCCGCGCCAACCGAAGGCGCGACTCATTCTACCACCCGGAAAATCTTGCCTGAGCGTTGTCTCTGAGGCCGGCCTTGGGATCCTGGAAGATGGTGTGGAACGCCTGGCGGAGCGTGTCGGTTCCCAAGGCGTACTGTGGGAGAACCGTGACGAAGGCGGCGTGATGGTGAAGTGAGATCAGTGTCTTCCCTCGCCCGCCGAGTATGAGCGGAGGGATGCCGCCAATAGAGCGATTGTGGCCTATCGATCAACTGTTCCCCAAGCCGGGGCAACTTCACTCACACGTTCACTCGGAAGGACATAGAGCTCCCTCGTCACGACCCTTGACAGCCGACCCGCGCATCCGTATACTTGCTCTCAATTGTTGAATGAACACTCAGTCAATGAGAATGGCGATGAGCGATACAGGCACGAAGCGCCAGCGGCAGGCCGAGCAGCGCCGCGCGCAGTTGATCGACGCCGCGCTCGACCTCTTCAGCGCGCATGGCTTCGAGGCGACGCGCGTGGCCGACATCGCGCATGCGGCGGGCGTGGCGCAGGGGCTGCTCTACCACTACTTCCCAACCAAAGAGTCGCTGCTGGCGGCCATCATCGAGCGACACGGCCCACTGCCGATGCTCACTGAGCTGCTGGCCACCCCGCCCGACCGGCCCGCGCGCGAGACGCTGCTGTTGCTCGCCCAGCGCGCTTATGGGCTGATCCAGGAGCGGCGGACGCTGGCGCGGCTGCTGCTGCGCGAGCTGATCTGGCGGCCAGAGATGCTGGGGATGGGCATGCTGATCCGCGAGCAGGCGCTGGCGATGCTGGGACGCTATCTGCAATCGCGCGTCGCCGCTGGCGAGCTGCGCCCGCACGATTCGCTGGTGGTCGGCCAGCTCTTCATCTCCAATGTCATCGTCGCGGGGCTGGTGGCGCTGCCGCCTGAGCCGTACATCACCGGGGCGGTGGACGCGCTGCTTCAGGGCATCCTCGCGCGCCCCATTGGCGCCGATGCCCCGCCCGATTCGCACACAGGAGGCTGATCTGATGGTGGACTCTTCTGCCGCTGGCGCGGCCCTGGTCACGACGCGCCATCTCGTCAAGGTCTTTGGCAAGACCCGCGCGCTCGACGACGTCTCGATAGAGGTCAACGCAGGCGAGACATTCGGCCTGATCGGCCCGAATGGCTCCGGCAAGACCACGCTCATCCGCACGCTGCTGGGCATCGCGGCGCCCACCTCGGGCGAGGCGCTGCTGCTGGGCCAGCGCATGCCCAATCGCGCCGTGTCGCGCCAGGTGGGCTACATGTCGCAGGCCAGCGTGCTCTACTCCGACCTCAGCGTGCAAGAGAACCTGGCCTTCTTCGGCGCACTCTATGGTCTGCGCGGCAAAAGGCTGGCGCAGCGCATCGGCGAGACGCTGGAGTTGGTCGATCTGGCCGACCGGCGCGGCGTCGCCGTCGGCGTGCTGAGCGGCGGCATGCGCCAGCGCATCTCGCTGGCTGCCGCGCTGATCCACCAGCCGCGCGTGCTGTTTCTGGATGAGCCGACCGTCGGCATCGATCCGGAGTTGCGGCTGGAGTTCTGGGACTACTTCGCGCGGCTCAACCAGCAAGGTGTGACCATCATGGTCTCCACCCACACGCTGGAGGAGGCGACGCGCTGCCATCGGCTGGCGCTGCTGCGCTTCGGCAAGCTGATTGCGCTCGACACGCCCGCCGCGCTGCTGGCCGCCTCTGGCCAGCAGGACTTCGACCATGCCTTCCTCTACTACGCCCGCCGCGACGCATCCGCAGATGCGGCAGGCGCCGCGCGCCCGCTGGCGCAGCAGTAGCCGCTGGAGGAGATAGCCCCCATGTTTGCCTCGATTCGGCGCACCCTGGCGCTGGCCATCCGCATCGTGCGGCAGTTCGTGCGCGACAAACGGACGCTCGCGCTGCTCTTCCTGGCGCCGCTTTTGATCATGACGCTTCTCAACTTCGTGCTGGGCAGCAGCGGCTCGAACAGCCTGACGCTGGCGGTCGTGCCGCCACCAGGGCTGGGCCACGATGCCATCCAGCAAGCCATCTCGAAGGGGCTGGCAAAGGCCAAGGGTGTGCAGGTCATCTACATCGACGCTGACCAGGTAGACGCCAAGCTCAGGGCGGGTGACGCCAACGCCGCGCTGATCTTCCCGCCCGATTTCGTCTCCGCAACCTCAGTCGGCGCGCAACCCAGCGTCACGCTGCGGCTGGATGGCTCGAATCCCCCGGCGGCAGAGCAGGCCAAGACGCTGGTGACATTCGCGCTGGTGTCGCTGAATCGATCCGCAGGCGCGCAGCCGGGCGATCCCAGTGCGGCGCCGGTCGCGCTGCACACCAGCTACCTCTACGGCGGCCCGCAATACACACAGACGGATGCGCTGGCGCCCCTCTTCATCGGCCTCTTCGCGTTCTTCTTCGTCTTCCTGCTGGCCTCGGTGGCGTTCCTGCGCGAGCGCAGCCAGGGGACACTGGAGCGCATCCTGGTCTCGCCGCTGAGCCGCACGGAACTGACGCTGGGCTACGTGCTCGGCTTCATGCTCTTCGCCACGCTGCAATCGCTGGTGATTCTGGGATTCGTAATCTACGTGCTGCGTGTCCACTATGCGGGCAATCTGTGGCTGCTCTTCCTGGTGACGCTGGCGCTGACCATCGGCGGCGTGAATATGGGCATCTTCGCCTCGGCCTTTGCCCGCAACGAGCTGCAGGTGATCCAGTTCATCCCGCTGCTGATCGTGCCGCAGGCGCTGCTGGGCGGGTTGTTCTTCCCGGTCAACACGCTGCCCGTTGTGCTGAAGCAGCTCGCCTACATCATGCCGCTGACCTGGGCCAACTTCGCGCTGAGAGATGTGATGCTGAAGGGGCTGGGCTTCTCAGACATCTGGCCCGATCTGGCCTTCCTGGTCGGCTTCGCGATCCTGATGGTGGTCATCTCGGCGATCTCGCTGCGCCAGGAGCGCGCATAGTTAGCAAGGAGATAATCAAGGGTGCCGATCTCGAAAAGCATGGCGCGCTTCAACCGCCACGTGACCAACCGCGTCACCAGACCGTTCGCCGATAGGCTGCCAGGCTTCGGCATCCTGACGCATGTGGGGCGCACGTCTGGCCGCGTCTACACGACCCCGATCAACATCTTTCCCGATGGCGACGACTACGTGATCGCGCTGACCTACGGCCCCAACACTGACTGGGCGAAGAATGTGCTGGCGGCGGGCGGCTGCGAGGTGGTGACGCGCGGCAAGCGTGTGAGGCTGGCCAACCCGCGCATCGAAGACGACCCGCAGCACCGCTGGGCGCCGAAATTCGCCAGCCCCTTTATCCGCCTGCTCTTCGGCGCCGCCGACATCACCCAATTGATGCGCCTGACCGTGGCGCCGTAAAGGTGAACTGTACCCCCAACCCTTGGCGCTCGTCGCGCTAGGGATTGTATCCACCTGCGATTCCAATGATTCCAATCATAGCGGCTACCAGTACCAGGCAGGCCAGCGCCGAGAGCAGCCCACGTCGCCAGCGTTCCGCGGTTGTCGGTGGTGGCGCGACGGACTTCAGGGCTTTTGGCGATGTGACACCTTCAACGTATTCCAGCAACTCGACATCCTTCGCGTCTGGCTCTTCACTCGTGGAGTAGGGATCCGGATCGATCTTGGTTACCGCGCTGATCACACTGGTGATGTCGAGGAGCGGCAGGCTGGTCGCCATCTCGATAGCTGTCAGTAGCCGTCTGGCCTGCGCCTGCCGCTCGGCGATGCGGGCAAGGCGCTTCTGCGACACATAGCGCATGTCTGCCGGAGACTCCCAGAGGAATGTCTGGCTGCCAGTATCCAGCAGATAGACGGTACACGGACGAATGTAGGCGTCGGTGTAGGTGAAGCGCAGCAGCGAGACGACATCGCTCCACAGTATAAACCGCCGCCGCCAGTGTGTCTGGTAATCGCGAACCGCCATCCCCTCCGCGCCGATCTCTACGACGGCGCCATGCACGCGCGTTCGCCAGAGTGTCCAGGAGCGCTGGACGGCTAAGAACCCCATCACCACCAGCGGCGCGATAATGCCCGTGATCCGCACAATGACGTAAATCCCTGCCGCTTGAGCATTCGGCTCAGGCGTCGCCAGGGACGACCAGGCTGCGACAACGGACCATAGAATAATGACAGGGAACGCCAACGGAATCAGGCCAACAGCAAATAAGCCAAGAGTCATCCAGAGCGAGCCAGCGAGTACTTCCGGCGACGCTACCTTGAGCGTGGTGTTTGAGAGCGCGCTAGCCTCATCTGCGCCTCCCGGTTGCGGTCGCTCTTCCTGCGCCACTCGTACGATGCGTGGGTCGCGCTCGCGCGTCGCCTTCAGGAGCGCAGGCGCAAGATCAGGCAGAGGCAGCATCCGTTTGCTGGAGAGTCGGACGCCAGCGAGCACGACGTACAGCATCGAGTAGCCGGAAACAAAAGCCAGGTAGCAGGAGAGCAGGAACGAGCGCGCGATTTCGTCGTGGACGATGACGTCCTGCCAGGTGATTGGCCAGTCGTGCGGCGTCCTGAAGAGCACGGCTAGGGCGGCGCCGACGTAGACAGCGTAACCCAGGACGACCCGCAGCCATTGTAGAAACTGCTGCTGCTCTGATGGCCGCGTGGCAGACAGCGATGTCAGCAGCGCCCGCAAGCGTTTGAACTTGTACACCAGCTCTCCGGTCGCCCGCGAGGAATGACAGGACGCTCGCTGGCGCAACCATTATAGCGTGTGCTACAAGTCCAGCGCGTCGGCGGCGGCGCGGGCGGTGGCTTCGGCGTCGGCGACGCTCGCGCCAAGCGCCGTGATGTGGCCCATCTTGCGGCCTACGCGCGAGGCCAGCTTGCCGTAGACGTGTACATGCGCGCCGGGAATCGCCAGCGCCTGCGCTATGCCGCGCGCCTCGGCGAGAGCGCTGCGCACGCCCAGCGTGTTCACCATCACTGCCGCAGGCGCCACCATATCCGCGCTGCCCAGTGGCAGGCCCAGCGCGG
>DATAED010000091.1:0-9926 GCA_036258195.1 Ktedonobacterales bacterium | reverse complement strand
AAATATTCGGCGCTGGGCAACGACTATCTCGTGCTCGATCCCGCCGGGCTGCCCGCCGCGCGCGACCTGACGCCGCAGCGCATCCGCGCCATCTGCGAGCGGCACGACGGCGTCGGCGCGGATGGCATTGTGGTCGGCCCGCTGTGGGAGGCCGACGGGCGCATGAGCGTGCGCATCTACAATCCCGATGGCTCCGAGGCCGAGAAGAGCGGCAACGGCATCCGCATCTTCGCCCGCTACGCCTTTGAGGCGGGATACGCCAGCGACCAGCCGTTTCAGATCAGCACACGCGGTGGGGTAGTCACGGCGCGCGCGCTCGACGCCGCCGCGTCCATGATCGAGGTCGATATGGGCGCGCCCTCATTTCGCAGCGGCGACCTCCCGATGACGGGGCCGGATCGCGAGGTAGTGGATGAGCCGCTGGCCATCGGCGGCGAAGAACTGCGCGTGACGTGCGTCTCGATGGGCAATCCGCACTGCGTCGTCTTTGGCGTGGAGGTCAGCGCCGCGAACGCCCAGCGCCTCGGCCCGCTGCTGGAGCGCGCCGAATGCTTCCCCAACCGCACGAATGTGCAGCTCGCGCGTCCGCTGAGCCGCGCTGCGCTGGAGATTCGGATCTGGGAGCGAGGCGCGGGCTACACGCTGGCCTCTGGCTCCAGCAGTTGCGCCGCCGCCAGCGCCGCGCGTCGCCTGGGGCTGGTCGACGATCAGGTCGAGGTACGCATGCCCGGCGGCAGCCTGCGCGTCGCCTTTCTGCCCGATGGCCATGCGCTGCTGACGGGGCCAGTGGCGGGCGTCGCGCATGGCTATTTTCACCACGATCTGCTGGCCTGAACGCTGGCCTGATCACTGGCCCGAATGTAGGCCTGAACGCTGATGCTGCGCGTGTGGACGCGGTCTGCAGAGCCGCGTCGCAGCAAGCAAGGCCAGTTTGCAGTTGCATCCCTCGCGGTGGTATACTGCGGTGGAACTGAGCGCAGAGAGAGAAAGTGGGTTTCGCCCACTTTTTCGTGTACATGTGGGCAGAAGCGTGCGGTATCTGTCGGGGCCTCGCCATCGCGTGGCGAGGCCGGGATACCAGAGAGCGTGCGTCAGTGGACGCCACGCCTTGCGTGTAGCCGTATACGGAACTCGAAAGAGGCGTGGGATTACTTCTCGCGCCTCCGTCTTATTCTGGAGCGTTGCTCCAGCGGGCCGTTGTCCGGGTCGTCGTCCAGGGTTTCGTCACAGGCAAGACGCCTTTCGCGCCACGCAGCACGCGCCCTCCGTCGGGAAGGTGAATCGCGCCGACGCGCCGCGCTCATTTGGAGGGATACATTATGTTAACGGAGTTTCAAGCGGCCATCGCCCAGCTCATCCATGAGAAGGGTCTGCCACAGGAGCGGGTGATGGAAGCCATCGCCAACGCGCTTCTGGCCGCTTACCGCAAGGGCAGCGGCGGCGGCGAAAACATCCGCGTGGAGGTCGAGGCCAACGGCAAGGTGCACGTCTGGGAGAACCGGCGTGTCGTCGCGCAGGCGCAAGACCCCTCCACCGAAATCTCACTGGCCGATGCGCAGCAGCTCGACGAGCACGCCGCGCTGGGCCAGCATGTCGAGGTGGACTCGCCGCAAATCTTCAACAAGATACCGACGCAGACCGCCAAGCAGATCATCTTGCAGCGCATCCGCGAGGCCGAGCTGGAGCATCTCTTCGAGTCGTACAAAGACCTGAAGGATGATCTGGCGGTCGGAACCGTGCTGCGCCGCGATGACCGTGCTGGCGGCTCATACCTGCTCGACCTGGGCAAGATCGAGGGGCTGCTCGATGAGAAGGAGCAGATTCCCGGCGAGCGTCTGCGTCCCAATCAGCGCGTGCGGGTCTACATCTACGAGCTGAAGCGCGGCGGCGGGCGTGGCGTGCAGGCGCTGGTCTCGCGCACCCACCGCAACATCATCAAGCGGCTCTTCGAGCTGGAGGTGCCGGAGATTTTCGAGGGGCGCGTAGAGATCAAGGCTATCGCGCGGGAGCCGGGCAGCCGCTCGAAGGTGGCCGTCTGGGCGCGCGAGGATAACATCGATCCGATTGGCGCGTGCGTCGGCGTGCGCGGCGCACGCATCAACAACGTCATCAACGAGCTGAATGGCGAGAAGATCGACATCATCGTCTGGAATCCGGATCCGGCGCAGTTCGTGTCGAATGCGCTCAGCCCGGTGAAGCCGCTGCATGTCGAGCTGCGCGAGTCTGACCACACGGCGCTGGTGACAGTGCAAGAGAAGCAGCTCTCGCTGGCCATCGGCAAGGAAGGGCAGAACGCGCGGCTGGCCGCCAAGCTGACGGGTTGGCGCGTCGATGTGGCGCGCCCCGGCGACCGCGCCAGCGAGCCGAGCGGCGAGCCAGCCGTCGCGGCGGAAGCGGCGGAGGCGCAGGGCGAGCCAGCCCCAGCCGACGGCGCGATGGCGTAACCTCTCCCCCTGACCCCCTCCCCTCCAGGGAGGGGGAACCCGGGCCAGAGGATGCGGCGCAGGGCAAGCCGGAACCTTCCGAATAGCTCCCCTCTCTCGCGAAGCGGGGGAGGGGCCAGCCCGCCGCGCGAGACACACAGAAAGTAGACGAAGACCATGGTCGCAGATGGCCAGGCGCCGCGCAAACGCAAAGCGCCGCCGCGCCAGAAGCATATCCCCCAGCGTACCTGCATCGCGTGCAAGCAGATACGGCCCAAGCGCGAGCTGATCCGTGTCGTGCGCACGCCGGATGGGCACATCCTGCTGGATCCTACCAGCAAGAAGTCCGGGCGCGGCGCCTATGTCTGCGCGCGCCGCTCCTGCTGGGACATCGCGCTGAAGAAGGGCAAGCTGGAGCGCGAGTTCGAGACGACGCTTTCCGAGGAAGATCGCGCCGCGCTGGAGGCGTACTACGCCAGCCTGCCGCCAGAGCAGCCGCAGGCGGGAGCGTAAGCGCGCCCCAGGCTCTCCCGCATGGCAAGGGGAATCTGAGGCGAGCGGAACCTCTCCCCCTGACCCCCTCCCCTCCGAGGGAGGGGGAACCCAGGCCAGAAATTGAGGCGCTGGCCAGTGTTATCGCACTGCTCGGTTGCCAGCCGATGGCCCGCTCTCCCTCTGCCATTCGGCAGTAGGCCTCGCCTGGGTTCCCCCTCCCCTTCAGGGAGGGGGTCAGGGGGAGAGGTCGCCCCTTATGGGTAAATCCCGCGCACATCCGTCGAGTCGGCGATGCGTTTGATGGCCACCATCTGCGCCGCCATGCGCTGATCGACCTCGTGCTGGCGAGCCATGCGCTGCACGCCCGCGTAGGCCAGATCCATCACGCGATCCAGCTTCAGCTCGATCTCCTGCTCGTCCCAGAAAAAGCTCTGGAGGTCTTGCACCCACTCGAAGTAGCTCACCGCGACTCCGCCCGCGTTTGCCAGGATGTCTGGCACGACCGTGACGCCGCGCTCGTGCAGGATGTGGTCGGCGGCCGGCGTTGTCGGGCCATTAGCCGCTTCCACGATCAGCCGCGCCTGGAGGCGACCGGCGTTCTCGCTGGTGAGCTGATTCTCGCAGGCAGCGGGGATCAGCACGTCGCACTCCACCTCCAGCGCCTCGGCCCCGCTCAGCTCCTTCTGCGCTCCAGAAAAGCCACGCACCTTGCCCGTCTCGCGCTTGTGGCGGGCCAGCGCGGCGATGTCCAGTCCGTCGCGATGGTAGACGCCGCCACTGGTATCGCTGACGGCCACCACGCGCGCGCCCTCGGCATGCAGATATTCCGCAGTGATGCCTCCGACATGGCCGAAGCCCTGCAACGCCACCGCCGCGCCCTTCAGCGAGAGATGGGCGTCTTCCGCCGCGCGCCGCAGCACCATCATCACGCTCTCGGCTGGGGCCTCGTTGCGCCCCTCGCTGCCGCCGATGGCCAGCGGCTTGCCCGTCACGACCGCTGGCACCGAGTAGCCCTGGTGCATCGAATAGGTATCCATGATCCACGCCATAATCTGCGCGTCGGTATTGATGTCGGGCGCGGGGATGTCGCTATTAGGGCCGATCAGGATGGAAACCTCGGTGGCGTAGCGACGCGTCAGGCGCTCCAGCTCGTGCGCGCTCAGTTTGTGCGGATCGACGACCACGCCGCCCTTGGCGCCGCCAAAAGGGATGTCTACCACGGCGCATTTCCAGGTCATCCACATGGCCAGCGCGCGCACGTCGTCCAGCGTCAGGTCGTCGGTGTAGCGCACGCCGCCCTTGGCGGGGCCGCGCGTGATGTTGTGCTGCACCCGATAGCCCGTGAACATGCGCACGTCGCCGTCATCCATGCGCACGGGAAAGTTGACGATCAGCTCGCGCTCGGCCATGCGCAGTGTCGCGCGCACATTGCGGCTGATGTCGAGGTGATCCGCCGCCACCTCGAACTGCTCCAGGGCTGTGTTCCACAGATTGGGCTGTCCCTTGCCCGATGAATCGTCGCGCATACGCCGCTGCCTCCTCGCCACTACGCGATGGCGGGCACGCCGCACACGCGCCCGCTGGTCTGGCCGAGCCAGGCTCTCGCTCAGGACTGGCTCAGGCCTGGCCGAGTTTGCTCTGCAGCAGGGGAATCACGACATCGGGGCGTGCGCGCCCCTTCGTGCGCTTCATCACCTGCCCCATCAGGAATTGCACCGCCGACGCCTTGCCCGCGTGGAAGTCTTCCACCGCCTTCGGGTTCTCAGCGATGATCGCGTCCACGATCGACTCCAGCTCGCTCGTATCGCTCAATTGCGAGATGCCCTCGGCCTCGACCACTGCTTTGGGCGATTGGCCGCTAGCAAAGGCTTTCTCCAGCACGTCTTTCGCTTGCTTGCCGCTGATAGTTCCCGCGTCGATCATGTCCAGCAGTTCGGCCAGCCCAGCGGACGATACCTTGCTCGCGGCGATGTCGAGGCTGGCGGAGTTCAGCAGACGGCGCAGGTCGCCCACGATCCAGTTGGCGGCGGCCTTGGCGCGCGCCTGCGCATCCCTGGCCTTGCCCGCCTTCAGCGTCGCCTCGAAATACTCCGCCAGCGCGCGCTCTGCCGTCAGTTGCTCGGCGTCGTAGGACGAGAGGCCGTAGTCGCGCTCGAAGCGCTCGCGAGCGGTGTCGGGCAGCTCGGGCAGTCTGGCGCGCAGCCCCTCGACCCACTTGCGGCTGATGACCAGCGGTGGCAGGTCTGGCTCCGGGAAGTAGCGGTAGTCGTCGGAGTTCTCTTTGACGCGCTGCAAGACCGTGATGCCCTTGTCCTCGATCCATCCGCGCGTGGACTGTACGATCTTGCGCCCGGACTCCAGCTCCGCGATCTGCCGCTGCGCCTCGTAGGTCAGCGCGCGCTCGACGGCGCGGAACGAGTTCATGTTCTTGATCTCGGTCTTGACGCCAAACTCCCGCTGGCCGCGCGGGCGCACCGAAATGTTGGCATCGCAGCGCAGCGCCGCCTCTTCCATCTTGCCGGAGCTGACGCCCAGATAGACCAGAATCGAGCGCAGCTTCTCCATGTAGAGCCGCGCCTCTTCCGGGCTGCGCATATCAGGCTCGCTGACGATCTCCATCAGCGGCACGCCAGCGCGGTTGAGATCGACCAGGCTGTAGCTATCGCCATCCTCGTTGATGTGCGCCAGACGACCGGTGTCCTCCTCCAGATGCACGCGCGTGATGCCGATGCGCTTCTCCGCGCCGTGCAGGTTGATGGTGAGGTAGCCGTTCTGGCTCAGCGGGCGATCATATTGCGAGATTTGATAGCCCTTGGGTAGGTCGGGATAGAAGTAGTTCTTGCGGTCGAACTTCGAGAAGTCCGGAATCGTGCAGTGTAGGGCCAGCGCCGTCATGATGAGGTAGTCCACCGCCTGCTCGTTGATGACGGGCAGCACGCCAGGGAAGCCCATGCAGATCGGGCAGCAGTGCGTATTGGGCGCCGCGTTGGCGTAGTCCGCCGGGCAGCGGCAGAACATCTTGCTGGCCGTCAGGAGCTGCGAATGGACTTCCAGCCCAATCACGGTTTCGTAGGCGGTCGCGGCGTTGGCTTCGGCGGTGGTCATGCGCTACTACTTTCTCAACTCTGGCTAATCGCTCTGTACGCGCGGGCTGGGCGGATGTGCGCGGACGCTAGCGGCTGTGGGCGCGCACGAAGCGGCCCATGCGCTCGATGGCCTGCTCGATCTTATCCTGGGCGGCGCAATACGTGCAGCGCACGAAGCCCTCGCCCGCCGCGCCGAACGCCGACCCCGGCACCACGGCCACCTGCTCCTCGCGCAGCAGCTTTTCGGCGAACTCATCGGAAGTCAGGCCAGTGGCGGCGATGGATGGGAAGACATAGAAGGCGCCGCGTGGCTCATAGCTGGTCAGCCCAATGCTGTTGAAGCCGGAGACCATCAGCTTGCGGCGCTGATCGTAGCTGGCCACCATCGCGCGCACGTCGTCCTCGCCGTGCAGGACGGCCTCCAGCGCCGCCGCCTGGCTCATGGTGGCGGCGCACATGATGGCGTACTGGTGTACCTTCAGGATAGCCTCCAGCAGATGCGTGGGCGCGCAGACATAGCCGACACGCCAGCCGGTCATGGCATAGGCCTTCGAGAAGCCGTCCACCAGCACGGCGCGCTCGCGCATGCCGGGCAGCGCGGCGATGCAGACGTGCTCGTCGCCATAGACCAGCCGCGAATAGACCTCGTCGCTGATGACCAGCAGGTCGCGCGTCTGCGCCAGCGCGGCGATCTTCTCCAGCTCGTCGCGGGCGATGACAGCGCCGGTGGGGTTGTTCGGGTTGCCCAGCAGGATGACCTTGGAGCGCGGTGTCAGCGCCGCCTCGATGGCTGCCGCCTTGATTTCGAACTGGTCTTCGACGCGCGTGGGAACCGGGACGACCACGCCGCCCGCCAGCGTCACATCGGCCTCGTAGGCGACGTAGCCAGGGTCGGGTACCAGCACCTCGTCGCCGGGGTCGAGCACGGCGCGCAGCGTCGCATCAATCGCCTCGCTGACGCCGACCGAGACGAGAATCTCGCTCTTCGGGTTGTAGCTGATGCCGTAGCGGCGATTGAGCAGCCCGGCGATGGCCTCACGCAGCTCCAGCGTGCCATAGTTGGAGGTGTAGTGCGTCTCATGCTGCTGGATGGCGGCGATGGCGGCCTGGCTGATGTGCTCTGGCGTGACGAAATCTGGCTCGCCGACGCCCAATGAGATGACATCGGGCATGGTCGCGGCGATGTCGAAGAACTTGCGGATCCCCGACGGCTTGATCGCGCGCACGCGCGCCGAGAGCATCTCGCGCTTCACCAGGCCATCCATACGGCATCCTCTCTGCGGAACCTCACCCCCCGACCCCTCTCCCACAGGGAGAGGGGAACAGGAACTGGCCGCCCGTTGTGAAGCACAGCGCTGTCTGGGCGCGGCCTGTGTACGCCCATCATGATAGCACATGGGACGGGCGGGTTCTGGCGGATGCAGGATGATGCTGGCGCGCTCAACGCGCTCAGGTGGACGCAACCGCACGGGGGGCTGGGGCGTAGGCTCTATAGCGGCGGTTGACGATGAGGCGCCAACGGAAGGGCAGGCCAGCGGACGTCGCTACATGGGAGCCAGGGAGCGTCATGTACAACTACAATCAGAGCAACTACTCCGCCCCAACCGTGCTCGGCATACCAGAGCGCTGGGAGCGCGTGCTGACCTATGTCGGCGGCTGGATCACGGGAATCATCTTCCTGCTGATCGAGCGGCGCAACGAGACAGTGCGGCGGCACGCGGCGCAATCGACCATCGTCTTCGGCGCACTGAGCATCATCGGCTGGCTGGTCTCGCTGCTGGGCGGTGCGCTGAGCCACATCTGGGTGGTCGGCGGCATTCTCGGCTTCGGCTTCGGCGCGATTGGCGTGCTGATCGGCATCGTCACCTTCGTCGCCTGGGTCGGGCTGATGATTCTGGCCTACAACAGCGCCAAGACCTTCATCGCTGGCCCGCGCTACGACCGCTATATGTAGCGCGCGGCTGCGGATTCGCCGACCCGTTCGCCCCCGCTCTCGTGATGGGAGCAGGGGCTTCTGTTTGCGCGATGCTGCGTCACTCCAGCGCATCGGCGCTCGTGACGAGCCGCACGCCGCGCTGCGCCATCTGGGCGAACTTCGCCTCGGCCAGCGCGTCGAAGTCGATGCTGGGGTGGGCGACGGCGCTCATGCAGTCGCGCAGGAGGTGGATGCGACCCAGCGTCTGAGGATCGTCGCCAACATACGCGACGAGCTGGCGCGCCGTCTCCAGCACACAGTGCGACTTGGCCTCGCCAGCGATGTAGATGCGGTCGTGGCGCAGCACGGCGTCAAGCAGCGGTGTGTTGAGGCTGCTGCTGGCGTCCGCAGGGTCGGGAACCTCCGCGCCGAACATGCCGTAGAACTCCGTGCGCGCCGTGCGCCCCTTGCTGATGTAGATCGGCTGCGTCTGCCGCGCGGCGCTGTGCCAGGCGATGGCCTCGCTCAGCGGAGCCGAGAGCATGTGACCCAGCGTACCCTCCATCGTGTGCGCGGGCCAGATCATCAGATCCTTGCGGGCCTGTTCGCGCAGCGCACTCAGGTAGCGCGCTGACCACTCCAGCTCGACGGTCGGCGCCCAGACGCCGCGCGCGACATCCTCGACGGTGATGGCAGTGAACGGCTGCGGATGCTGGCCTGTGCGCGGATCAATCCACCAGGCGCTGTAGAAGATGTGACTGGGGAGGTGGGTGTCGAGCGAGGCGTAGACCTGCGTCACGCGATCCGCATAGCGATAGAACCAGCCCAGCAGCCGCGCCAGGTCATCCTGCGCGCCGGGAACGGCCAGCGTCCCTGCGGGATCAATGAAGTCGTGTTGCGCGTCCACCAGCACGAGCGCCAGCGTTTCTGCGTCATCGCGTGCGGGTGTCAGCCCCGCCGCCAGCCCGGCCTGCATGAAGGCGTCCATGCGCGCGGCGTAGGGGACGTGGTAAGCGTCGTCGGCGGAGAAGAGGTCGGGCGCGTGGCCCTGGTCAGTCATGGGTGAGCCTCCCATCCTGCAGCGACAGCACGACCTCTACCGGCAGGCCATCTTCGTCATCCTCGAAGTAGAGCTCCAGCGCCTCCTGGATGGCGGCGTGCGCCTCCTCGGGCGTCGCGCCACAGGTGGCGACCTCCACATCGAGCGCCAGCGCCGTCCACTGGTCGCCGTCCCGAAAGATCATGACCCGGATGGTATGAGGCATGACGCCGCCTCCTGACGTGGACTGCGGTTGGCTTTCAGCTTGCCGCTCCGACTGCGCCGATGATGCCGCCGAGCAGGGCGATGCGTGGCGCGATGCTGTCAATCTCGATGTATTCCTCCGGATTGTGGGCGTGGGCGCCCGTCGGGCCGAGGCCATCGAGGGTGGCGGCGTCCACAGCGGCGGCGGTGTTGCCATCGGAGCCGCCGCCCGTCGCGCCGCCCACCAGCGTATAGCCTAGCTCGCGCGCCACCCCCTCCGCCAGCGCGAAGAGCCGCGCGCTGGCCGCGCTCTGCGTGAAGGGCTGATGCACGAAGCCGCCCGAGAGCCGCGTCTCCGTGCCAGCAACGGTCGGCGCCGCCTCGGCCACGCTGCGCAGCGCTGCCTCCACCGCCGCGCCGCCCTCGCGACTAGGCGCGCGCACGTCGACCAGCGTATACGCCGAGTCGGCGACCACATTGGGGCGCTCGCCGCCGGAGATGACGCCGACATTCAGCGTCACGCCGGGGATGGTTCCATTGAGCGCGTGGACGGCCAGCGCGCGGTGCGCCAGCTCGACGATGGCGTTGCGCCCTTTATCTGGCTCGACGCCCGCATGCGCCGAGAGACCCGTTACCTCCAGCCGGAAGGTGGCGACGCCCTTGCGCGCGATGGTCACTTTGTCCACGCGCGAGTTGGGCTCCAGCACCAGCGTGGCGTCGGCCTGGCTGGCCAGATGCGCCACCAGATCGTGGCTGCTGGGCGA
>DATAED010000090.1:0-3873 GCA_036258195.1 Ktedonobacterales bacterium | reverse complement strand
TACAGCAACGGCTATCGCTGGTCTTGGGCTGCTCGGAAGAGGGCGCCATCCGCTCAACCGCCGTCGCTGACTGGGTGGATAGTGGCGTCCAGCCCTGCTACCGTGTCCGCACGCGCACGGGCCGCATGGTCGAAGTGACCGGACACCATCCCTTCCTGACAGCACACGGCTGGGTACCGCTGCATGATCTGGCCGTGGGATCAGCTATCGCCGTGCCGTGTGCAGTTCCCGCATTCGGCTCAGATGGCTCCTGGCCCTCTGCCCTCGTGCGCTTGCTGGCCTATTACATCGCCGAGGGATGCCTGACCGACGGATCACCAGAATTCACCAACACCGATCCTGAGATCATTGCAGACTTCCAGCGCATCATCACCGATCGCTTCCCAGAGTGCGCCGTCCGCCAGGACAAGATCACCTATATCGCCGCGCGACCACGCCAGCCTGGAGTGGCGCAGCGCCCCAATCCCATCACGACCTGGTTGCGCGAGCTGGGCCTGTGGGGCAAGCTCGCCAAAGAGAAGAGCTTCCCTGCGTGTGTCTGGCAATGGAGTAAGCCGCGCCTCGCCGAGTTCCTGCGCACACTGATGAGCTGCGATGGCTCGATCTATCCGGTCGCGGGTGATCCACGCATCGAGTTTACCGTGGCGTCGCCACAACTCGCGGCGGATGTCCACCATGCGTTCATCCGCTTCGGCCTGATTGCCAAGCGCTATCAGACGACCACAGGCGCGTGGAGGGTCGAGATCACCCATCCAGCATCCATCCAGCGCTATCAGGAGCAGATTGGCTGGTTTGGCGAGAAGGCGACGCGATTCATCCTACCGCGCATCGGGAAGCGCCTGCGCGCGCATCCGGGCAACGCGGGCCATGCCCCGCGCGACATCTGGCCGCTCGTGCGGATCACCGCCGCGCGCCAAGGACTCTCGATGACCGAGCTGGCGCGGCTCAGCGGCGAAACCACGCGCAGGGGCACATATGCTGGCTACAATCCGCACACCAATCGCGGTCTGCCGCGCTACCGTCTGGCGCGCTACGGCAAGGTTCTGGGGGACGCGCATTTGCGCCGCTGTGGCAGCGCAGACATCTATTGGGATGAGATCATCGCCATTGAGCCGATTGGCGAGCAGCAGGTGTATGACCTGACCGTGCCAGACGGCGCCAACTTCGTCGCTCAGGACATCATTGTCCACAACACGGCGATGGCGCTCTCGGTCGCGCACAATGCGGCGTTGCGCTACAAGCACGGCGTGGCCATCTTCAGCCTGGAGATGAGCGCCGAGCAGCTCATCGCGCGCTTCCTCTCGATGGATGCGATGGTCGATCAGCAGAAGCTGCGCACCGGCTTCATCGACGATGAGGAGTGGGAGCGCATCAGCCAGTCGGTGGTCAATCTCTCCGAGGCCAACATCTACATCGACGATACCCCCGGCATCTCACTGATGGAGATGCGCAGCAAAGCGCGCCGCCTGATGATGGAGCGCGGCTTCGACCTCATCATCGTGGACTACCTCCAACTGATGCAGGGGACGGTCAACAGCAGTGGCCGCAGCAACGAGAACCGCGTGCAGGAGATCTCGGCCATCTCTCGCGGGCTGAAAGAACTGGCCCGCGAGCTGGAGGTGCCAGTGCTGGCGCTCTCGCAGCTTTCGCGCGCAGTCGAGAGCCGCACCGACAAGCACCCGCAGCTCAGCGACCTTCGTGAATCGGGATCGATCGAGCAAGACGCCGATATTGTCATGTTCATCTACCGCGACGACGTGTACAACCCGGAGAGCGAGCGCAAGAACATCGCGGACATCATCATCGCCAAGCACCGCAATGGGCCGGTGGGGCTGGTCAGCCTCTACTTCCAGGGCGCCCAGACCCGCTATCGTGACCTCGAGCTGCGCCAGGTCGAGCCGGAGTATTGAGAGGAGGAGACCCCATGCCGCCAGCCTTCGCCGGGTTTCCTCCCGGCCCGAACCCGTACACGCCGCTGCCCGACGCCTTCTTCACCTCGGCGCTGCCCGAGCTGGAAGATGTCAACGAGGTCAAGGTCACGCTGCACCTCTTCTGGCTACTCTACCAGAAGGTGGGCGAGCCGCGCTGCGCCAGCGACCGCGAGCTGCTGGCCGACCCGCTGCTGCGGCGCGGGCTGCGACGGCGTGGCGACCCGCGCCCCTACGAGGAGCGCCTACGCGCCGCCCTGGAGGGGGCACGGGCGCGTGGCCTGTTGCTGCGGGTGCGCGTCCGTATTGATGACGAGATCGTCACCTGGTACTTCTTCAACACCGAGCGCAGCCGCGCCGCCGTCGCCGAGCTCTTGCAGGGCGTCGCCTCACCAGAGATCCTGCTGGAGGTCGAGGGGCCCATCGCCAACGCAGCGTCTGGCGAGGAAGGACTGGATGACGGCGCGCACAGCTTCTCTGTCGAGATCGAGCGGCCCAACATCTTCACGCTCTACGAGCAGAACATCGGCCTGCTGGCGCCGCTGGTGGCCGAGGAACTGCGCGACGCTGGCGAGCGCTACCCCTGGGACTGGATCGAAGCGGCGTTTCGCGAGGCCACCCAGCAGAACAAACGCAAGTGGAGCTACATCCGCGCGATCTTGAAGCGGTGGGAGATAGATGGGAAGGGAGGCGCCCCGTATGGAACGCATGGGCGATATTCTCGCTAGGAACGCCCGCCGGGGAACCGGCGCCGCGCGCCGCGGGCGGCCCAGCGCGGGCCAGCCACGCCTAGCGGGTCAGGCGGGCGCGCAGAGCCAGCCCGGCAAATCGCCGCAGTCGACGCAGCAGGCCGCTCAGGCGGCGCAGACGACGCCCGCGCCGCTGCCCGCCGCGCCCAGGCGCACACCGCGCCTCACGCCGGGGCTGGGCGCCGGAATGGCCGGAATGGCTGGGGCCGTCCGCGCGCCCATCACGGGGCCACTCGCCCGCCGGACGCCACGCCCCGCGTCGCCGCTCGCGCCTGCGACCAGCATGACCAGCGCGCCCGACGTCGCCCAGCGCAGCATCCCCGCCGCCGACACGCTCGATAGCGCAACCGATGGCGTGGCTGATGGCGCGCTCGACAGCGAGCGCATTCTGGAACTGCCCAGCCCGCGCGCCCGCGTGACCGCGCCGCTCGCCGCAACAGCGTCCGCTCTGTCGGCGATGGCTCCGCGCTCGTCGGGCGAGCCACCTGTGCGCCGCGAGCCGCTGCGCCGCGCCGCGCCCTCCGCGCAGCAGCGCAGCAGGAGCGGCGGCATGAGTGCTGGCTCCAGTGGCATGCTCTCGCTGGCCGAGGCCGCGCAGGGCTACGCGCGCGCCCTGCGGCCCAATCGCGCCGCCAGCGGGTCAGCCAATGCGGCCAACTCAGCCAATGCGGCGACCAGCAGTGGCGGCGCGCCCGCCCGCAAGTCGCGCCGCGCCGACGACGACGATGGCGTCTGCCCGCATTGCCACGGCGCGGGCTATGTGCGGCTCGACGTGCCGGTGGGCGACCCGTCATTCGGTCAGGCCGTCGCGTGCGTCTGCAAGGAGCGCCAGATGGAGGATCGGCGCATGTCCGATCTGCGGCGCATGTCCAGTCTGGACGCCTTCCGCGATAAGACCTTCGCCACGTTCGAATCTGCGTTGCCCGGGCTGCGCGAGGCGCTGGAGGTCGCGCAACACTATGCCGAGGATCCGCAGGGCTGGCTGGTGCTGAGCGGCGGCTACGGTGTGGGCAAGACGCATCTGGCCGCCGCCATCGCGCACGAGCGACTCGCCAGCGGCCAATCGGTTTTCTTCAGCATTGTGCCTGATCTGCTCGACCACCTGCGCGCCGCCTTCGCACCCAGCAGCGAGATGCCCTACGACGAGCTGTTCGACAAAGTGCGCGAGGCGGGCCTGCTCGTGCTGGATGACCTCG
>DATAED010000089.1:0-9535 GCA_036258195.1 Ktedonobacterales bacterium | reverse complement strand
CAGTTCCGCAGGGTACGCGAGGACGCCGAGAAGTACGGCATGCCGATTATCGTCTGGTCGTATCCACGCGGCGAAGCTATCGACGCCAAGGGCGGGCGCGACAGCCTTTACGCGGTGGACTACGCGGCGCGCGTCGCCATGGAGCTGGGCGCGGACATCGTCAAGATCAACATGCCTAAAGCCGCGTCGGAGAAGGATCAGGCGGCGCCTAAGCCGTACAACACGATGCACCCCACGCGCGAGGAAGCGGCGCGCATGGTGGTCGAGTCGGCGGGCAACGCGCTGGTGCTCTTTAGTGGCGGCGAGATGCAGGGCGAGGGCGATGTCATCGAGAAAGCCCGCATCGCCATGGAGGCTGGCGCCACCGGCCTGATCTTCGGGCGCAACGTCTGGCAGCGTCCCTTCGAGGAGGCCATCGAGCTGGCCAAGCAGTTCCGTGAGCTGCTCAGCGAATACTCTGCCTAGCTGAGCCTGGCTGCGCGCTCGCCGGGCAAGCCGCCCCACGCCATCTAGCGGCGTGCGGCGCAAAGAGGCGCTGGCCAATGAGCCAGCGCCTCTCCTTGTGCGCTGCGAGCGCGCAGGGTGGCCGGGGTCCTAGCCCATTGTGGCTACACAAGCGAATTGTGGATATACTACTTGAGCGCAGAGCGAACAGCAGGCGGTGGACACCTGGTACGGCGCGGCGCTGACATGTGGTGGGAGAGGCGCTCCATGGACTCGATTCGAATCATGCTGATTGATGAGCATCCGTTGTTTCGTCAGGGTTGCCGCGCGACCCTGGAGGCGGCGGGCGACTGTGTGGTGATCGCGGAGAGCTCCAGCAGCCGCGAAGGGCTGGATCTCGCGAAACAGCACATGCCCGATGTCATCCTGATCGACGCGCTGCTCTCGACCAACGACGCGCTCGAGCTTGCCCGCCAGTTGCGCCACGCCAGCCCGCGCGTCGCCATCATCATGCTGACGGCCTTCGAGGATGAGGAGCAGCTCTTTCAGACGATGAAGCTAGGCGCAGCAGCCTATCTGCTGAAGGGCATCTCGCCAGAGGAGCTGGTGGACGCCGTGCGCAAGGTCAGCCGTGGCGTCTACATCATCAACGACAACGTGCTCTCGCGCCCTACCGTCGCCAAGCGCGTGCTGCGCGTCTTCCGCGAGATGACCGCCGAGGAGCCGCCGGAGGTGCAGCCGCTCTACTCGCCGCTCTCTGGTCGTGAGATTGAGATATTAGATTACATTGCGCGGGGCAACAGTAACAAAGAGATTGCCAAGTCGTTAGGGATAAGTGATCAAACGGTAAAGAATCATATCACGTCCATCCTGAAGAAGCTCTCGGTCAACGATCGCACGGCGGCTGTTGTCCATGCGCTGCGCAAGGGCTGGATCAAGATGGAGAACGAGTAGTTGGCGTTCGCCGCCTGACCGACACAAGTTCGACGCCCTGGCCGATGGGAGATGGGTTGATGCGACGGGGAGGAGGTGATGGCCACGAAGGTCACGGCGTCCGAAAATGCGCCTGCTCTCCTTCCAGAGCAGGCGATGAGACGAGGCCGCGACCGACGCACAGGGCGTGGACAGCGCGGTTCATGGCCTATTTGGGACTATAGCAAGCATGTCGTTACTGCGATTGGGCGCCCGCGTTAAGGTATCTGAACGACGCCGATAATCAAGTACTCATTGTGATGTCTGAGCGGCGTTGTTCGTTGGGCGGATTGTGGTGGTAGGGGGTGATGGGGATGCGCATAGACACGTCACACTGCCCCACAGTAGTTTTGGGCGACGAGGAGTCCGCAAGGCCCCTGATCGCTTTGTGAGGAAATGCGGCGTCTACGAGCGTCTCGGTCATTCCGCTGCGCTCTGATGCCCGCGAACGTTGTGGCGCGAGCCAAAAGCAGCGCCCGTACCGTTGCTTGTGTTTGGAGGACTTCGATGAACATGCTTTCTCGCCGCAGCAGCCGTGGCCAGGGCCTCGTAGAGTACGCCCTGATCATTGCCCTGGTCGCCATCGTGGTTATCGCGGCGCTGGTGCTGCTTGGCCCGGCCATTTCCAGCATCTTTGTGCACATCAACAGCGCCCTCTAAAGCGTCACAAACGCTTTCCAGATGGCGTTGGGCCTGGTTCCGTTCTGGTTCCAGCGCCGTCTGGCCAGTTCGGGTAGCGCTCTCGGCATAGTGTTGTGGCGCTACCCGATTGTGTTTCGTTCGATACCTTCAAGGGCCAGCGCGCCAGGATCCTGCGCTGGACACATCCCGCAGTCGCGGCTGAGCCCGACACCGCTCGATACCCCGTCGGCCACGTCACCCACCGCACCAGGAGGTACTTCCCCATGGCAGCCCCCGCTCGCCCCATGCGCACCCGCTCGTCTGGGGGGCGCACACTCATACTCTTGGGTGTGTTGCTGGCCCTGGCCGCTGGCGCCATCGTGATCTTTGTCGTTAGCACCTACACCTCCGCTCCGCTGCAAACCGAGACGGTGGTGGTCGCTGCGGCTGATCTGCAAGCCGGCTCGATTCTCTCCACCTCGCAGACTGGCCAGGTCGGCGATAGTCAGGCGCAATACATCCTGATCTCTGCGTCCTTTACGACGAAGACGGTCAATACCGACTTCGCGCCCAAAGACGCATATATCTTCAAGAGCCAGACCGACCTGAACACTTTCCTCAATGGTCAATCCATCAACAGCAACTTCTACGCTGGTGAGATTCTGCGCAATCCCGATCCCCGACTGGCGGCGGCGGGCACGAGCGCGAACGGCAGCCTGACCCAACTCAATCCGGGCCAGATCAAGACCGGCGACGTGCTGGCGGAGATCAAGGTGGATGGCAAGCCGGCGATGGTGCCAGGTGATCACATCGATCTGATCGTCACCTACTGCAACGCCAACCTGCCTAATCTGCCCTCGGGCGCGCCTCCCTGCGAAAGCCAGGCGACGTTCCAGAATCTGTATGTGTACGCTGTCCAGGGCAACAACATCTTCGTCGTCGCCCCACGCCAGACCGCAGTGACGCTGCTCAAGCTGACCACCGACGCCACCAACTACGAGTTGGCGATCCGCAAGCCGGGTGACGGCTCGACGACGCCTACCACGCCGGTCAATTCGGGTACGATCATCAACGAATTCTTCCACTAGGCCGCTAGGTCGCAGCGGGGCAGCGGGCGCGTCGTTCGCACTGCCCCGGCTGTCTGCGGCGCTGCCGGATGGGCGGATGATGCGGTATACTGCGGAAGTATTCCCTCAAGCGGCTGCAATGGCCCGTGATCCCAGCGAGGGAGAACGGGCCATTGCTGTGCGTGGCGCCATGCGCTGTGTGGCGAGCCGGTGACGAGCCAGTGACGTCGGTTGGTGGGCAGGCCAGGGCGCCTGGATCGACGCGAAGACTTTCTGTGACGGGGTAGAGAAGATGGGCCAACAATCGGATGGACGCGCGCCGGATACGATCCGTTTGCTAATTGTGGACGACATGGCGGAGACCGCGCAGAATGTGCAGAAGCTCCTGCACTTCGAGAAGGACATCCGCGTGGTGGGTATCGCCTCCAGCGGGCGCGATGCCATTCAGAAGGCCGATCAGCTTCGCCCCGATGTCATTCTGATGGATATCAACCTGCGCGATATGGATGGCGTCGAGGTCGCTGAGGTGATCGGACGGCAGATCAGCACCTGCATCGTGATGATGTCGGTGCAGGCTGACCCAGAGATCTTCTCGCAGGCGATGTCGGTGGGCGCGCGCGGCTATCTCGTCAAGCCCTTTACCAGCGAGAAGCTGGTGCGCACGATTCGCCGCGCAGTCGAGAACTTCCCCCCGCCCGGCCCCTCAGGCGGATTCAGCGGCAGTGGCGGCGGTGGCGGTGGTGGCGGCGGCATGCGCAAGATCGTCGCTGTCTACAGCCCCAAGGGTGGCGCTGGCACGAGCGTGCTGGCCGCCAATCTGGCCATCGCCCTGCAGCAGGCGACCCAGAAGTCGGTCGTGCTGGTGGACGCCAACCTGCAGAACGGCGACTCGCATGTGCTGCTGAACGTCAACACCAGCGCCAGCATTGACGAGCTGCGCGAGGCGGGCGCGGGCGGCATCGATCAGGAGATCGTCGAGGGGACGGTCATCAAGCACGCCGACTCCGAGATCGGCCTGCTGCGCGCTCCGCTCTCACCGGAATCAGCCGAGCTGTTCACCTCGGACGCCACCAAGGCGATCCTCGCGGCGTTGCGCGATCACTTTGACTATGTGGTGGTCGATACGGGCAGTTCCTTCTCCGAGGCCACGCTCACCGTGCTGGAAGAGGCCGATGTCATCGTAGCCCTCACCACGCTGGAGGTGACGACGATTCACCGCGTCAGCCAGTTCTTCCAGCTTGCCGAGCGGGTGAACATCTCGCTCTCCAAGGTGCGGCTGGTCTGTAATCGCGTCGAGACCTACTACGGCATCCGCCCGAATCAGGTGGAGTCGCAGCTACGCCGCCGCTTCTTCGCGCAGATCCCAGAGGATGAGAAGCTGGTGGTCGCCTCCATCAATCGCGGCGTGCCGTTCATCGTCTCGCAGAAGGCCGCGCCCATCTCGCGCGCCATCCACACGCTGGCCGGGCGCATCGTCGAAGTGCTGGCCCCCCAGAACGATCCCTCGCCGAGCCGCCGCTGGCCTGCCTTCGGCGCCAACTGAGGCGGCAGACAGAACCTCTCCCCCTGTCC
Source organism: Ktedonobacterales bacterium (assembly GCA_036258195.1). GTDB lineage: Bacteria > Chloroflexota > Ktedonobacteria > Ktedonobacterales > JADMIN01 > JAKAIY01. Next base: position 4,859 of record DATAED010000089.1, on the reverse strand, counting down.
CCCTCCCCTGCGAGGGGAGGGGGAACCCATGGCCAGGCCGACTGTTCGATTGCCAGCAGTGCGACGCCCGATGGCTCCCCTCTCCCGCCGCAGCGGGGAGGGGCTGTGGGTGGGGGTGCACGCTACTCGCCCGCCGTGACCAGATTGATCAGCCGATCAGGAACAAAGATCACCTGGCGCGGCTCGCCTGATCCCAGCGCGCGGCGCACCGTCTCGGTCGCCAGCGCCGCCGCCAGCGCCGCATCGCGCGGGGCGCCTGCGGGCAGCGTCAGCCGCGCGCGCAGCTTGCCATCGACCTGCGCGATGATGGTAACGGTCTCAGCGCGCAGCGCTGCCACGTCGACCTCTGGCCAGGGCTGCTGGTGGATGAACCCCTCGCCGCCCACGCGGCGCCACAGCTCCTCGGCGATGTAGGGCGCGAAGGGCGCCAGCAGCCGCAGCAGCGCCTGCGCCTCCTCGCGCGTGATCTCCTCGTGCGCAGCGCGCGCCTCCAGCTCGCCAGAGTAGCGCATCAGCTCGGCGATGGCGGTGTTGTATTTCAGCGCGGCGGTGTCGTCGCCGACCTTCTGAATCACCTGGCTCAGCGCGCGGCGAGCCTCCGCGCTGGGCTCCGCATCGCGCAGGGCCGGGCCGCGCTCGGCGCCGATGCGCCAGACGCGCTCCAGGAAGCGCACCACGCCCGCGATGCCACGGTCGCTGAAGTCGCCGCCCAGCTCATATGGCCCCATGAAGACCAGATAGACCCGCAACGCATCAGCCCCATAGCGGCTGATGTAGGCGTCGGGGTTGACCACATTGCCCTTTGATTTGCTGATCTTCGCGCCGTTCAGTGTGATCATGCCATGGGCGCGGAACCGCTTGAACGGTTCCTCGAAGTCCAGATAGCCAGCGTCGAGCATGGCCATGGCGATGAAGCGCGCGTACAGCAGGTGCAGCACGCTATGCTCGGCCCCACCAATGTACAGATCGACGGGCAGCCATCGGCGCGTGCGCTCGGCGCTCCAGGCGTGCTCGTGGTCATCGCTGGAGGGGTAGCGCAGGTAGTACCACGCCGAATCCACGAAGTTGTCCATCACGTCGGTGTCGCGCGTGGCAGGCTGGCCACAGACGGGGCAGGTGGTGTGGACGAAGCTCGCGACACGCGCCAGCGGCGAGTCACCCGTTCCCTGCGGCTGATAGTCCTCCAGATCAGGCAGGCGCACCGGCAGTTGGTCGTCTGGGACGGGCACGGCGCCGTGCTGCGGGCAGTAGATGATGGGGATGGGCGCGCCCCAGTAGCGCTGGCGGCTGATCAGCCAGTCGCGCAAGTGGTAGCGCGCCACCGCCCGCCCAATGCCGCGCCGCTCGAACTCCGCCGCGATGGCCTCGCGCGCCGCAGCGGACGCCTGGCCAGTGAACGCGCCAGAGCTGACCAGCCTGCCCTCGCCGCTGTACGGCGCGGCAGGCGCGGCGTCATCCTCCGCGCCGGCGGGCTGGATGACGAAGCGCACAGGCAGACCCACCGCATGGGCGAAGGCCCAGTCGCGCTCGTCGTGGGCGGGGACGGCCATGATGGCGCCAGAGCCGTAATCCATCAGCACATAGTCGGCGATCCAGATGGGAACCTGTTCGCTGGTGATGGGGTGAATGGCATAGGCGCCGGTGAAGACGCCCGTCGGGATGGCTTCGGCGTCGGCGTCCGTCTCGCGTTCGGCATCGCGCCTGGTCTCGCGCTCGGCGCGGCGGGCGGGCGCGCTGGCCCGATAGGCGGCGACATCCGCGTGGCGCGCAGGCGTGATGATGCGCTCCACCAGCGGATGCTCTGGCGACAGGACGACGAACGTGACGCCGAAGACGGTATCGGGTCGCGTAGTGAAGACGCTGACCTGTGCATCGTCGTGCCCCGCGATGGCCAGCGTGAACTCGACGCCACGCGAGCGACCAATCCAGTGGCGCTGGGCGGCTTTGACGCGCTCCGACCAGTCCAGCGTCTCCAGGTGATCCAGCAGGCGGTCGGCATAGGCGGTGATGCGCAGCGCCCAGTGCGGCAGCTCGCGCCGCTCGACCAGCGCGCCGCAGCGCTCGCAGTGGCCGTCGATGACCTGCTCATCGGCCAGCACCGTCTTGTCGTTGGGACACCAGTTGACGACGCCGGTCTTGCGCTCGGCCAGTCCCATCTTGAACAGTTGGATGAAGATCCACTGTGTCCAGCGATAGTAGGCAGGGTCGGTGGTGTTGACCTCGTGCGACCAGTCGAAGCGGTTGCCGATGCGCTTCAGTTGGCGCTCGCGGAAGCGCTCGACGTTGCGCGCCGTCAGTTTGGCGGGATGCTCGCCGCGCTTGATGGCGAAGTTCTCGCTGTGGATGCCGAAGGCGTCGAACCCCATCGGCTCGAAGACATCGTAGCCGCGCATGGCCATCAGCCGCCCCTGGATGTCGGAGCCGACGTAGGCGTAGACATTGCCGATATGCAGCCCCTCAGCGGAGGGATACGGAAACATCATCAGGTTGTAGAAGGGACGCTGCGCGCGCTCCAGATCGGCTCGATAGATCGCGTGCGCCTCCCACTCCTTGCGCCAGCGCGCCTCGAAGGCGGCGAAGTCGTAGCGCGGCGGACGCGCCTGGCGTGGCGCCGCTGTTGTGCTGTCGGCGTTGTGTTTGTGTCTGGTCGCCGCTGGAGATGGAGTACCGGGCGCTGGCTCGGTCGCCTGGCGAGTTGTTCGCCGCGGCGTGGGTGTTCGCGCCATTGTTCCACACTTCCTCTCGATGAGCGCATCGCCGTTGTCCCGGCTGATGCTGGCTGGTGAGCAGAGGCGGGCAGATGGGCAACAAAAAACGCCATCCACCCTGACAAGGGCGAACAGCGCACGAGCGTTTTTCGCGATACCACCTTGTTTCGTCGCGGCCTCGCGGTCGCGGCCTCTGAGGGCGCCAACACGCCCCGACTCTGTAACGGGAGTTCCCGCCGTCAGCTACCCCGCTCGCGCTTGTGGCGCAACGGCTCACTGACGTGGCTCACGAGGGAGCTTCCGCGCGCTTCACACATCGGCTTGCACCTGCCGCCGACTCTCTGGAGGGGATGCGTCGCGTACTATCCTCGTTCTTCGCTGTGACACGATTCGGTTGTTGTCGCCAGCGTACCACGCGGGTCGGGGCGGCGCAAGGGACGAAGCCTCTCCCCCTGACCCCCTCCCCTGCGAGGGGAGGGGGAACCTGGCTGAGGGCGAACAGCGCGGGGCAAGCGATGTGACTTTGCCCCAGCGGCAACCAAAAGCCCCTCGCCCCGTGGGAGAGGGGTTGGGGTGAGGTCGCGCCTGGTCGCTCCCGGCTGAATCCCTGCTCCAGGTCCCCCCTCCCCGGAGGGGAGGGGGACAGGGGGAGAGGTCGCTTCACAGCTCGGCGCGTAGCTCCTGGGTGGCGGCGACCATGCGCTTCAGCTTCTCGTGCGCGGCGGCGCGGGGCAGCAGACGCAGCCCACAGTCAGGCGAGACCCACAGCCGCTCCGGCGGGATCTGCTGCATCGTCGCGCGGATGCGCTCGCGGATGACGGCGACCGTCTCGACCTCAGCGCTGGTGGTCGTCACGCAGCCCGCGCTGACTTTCGACCCGGCGAAGTCGAGTTGATCGGCATCGAAGGCGGCGGCGTTGGGGATGGCGCTGTTCTCGATGTCGTAAACCGCGAAGTTGAGCAGCAGCAGGTCGTTGGCCAGGTCGCGCACATCGCCGCAGACATGCAGCACAGGCAGCATAGGGGTCGCGGCAAACTCGCGCAGCGCATCGCTGGCCAACTCCATATCAATCAGGCCCGCCAGCGCGCGGGGCAGCAGCGGCTCATCCACCTGCGTCACCCGCGCGCCAGACGCTACCAGGGCCGCCAGCTCGCGCCCCAGAATCTCTGAAAGCCGCAAGATCAACTGCGGGTCGTGCGGCGCATTGTAGGGCGCTTCGGGCGCGACCCGCAGCGAGAGCGCCAGCGAGATCGGCCCGGTGATGATGCCCTTGACCTCCGCGCGCCGCGCTGCCAGCTCGCGCGCCAGGGTAAAGTCGCCCGCCAGGATGGGCATGCCGGGGAAATCCAGCGTATCCACAACCTCCCAGCCGCCATCGTCGCGCCGCTCGATGCCAGGGATGCGCGCGGCGAAGACCTCGATCATGTCGCCGCGCGGCTGCCCGTCGCTGATGACGTCCACCCCGGCCAGTAATTGATCTTCCACGGCGCGCTCGATGGCGCGGCGCGCGGGCAGCCCATCGGTGGGATAGCTGCCGACAACGCTGGTGAGCAGCGGTTGTCGCCTGATGTTGGGCATGGCTGGCTCTCCCGCTTCCTTTCCTTGTGGTCGCGTCACCCAAAGATGTCGGCGACTGGCGCGCTGAAGCCTGGGATGACCTCAGCGCCATCGAGTGTATCAGTCTCCGTGAGCGTCGTGGAGGGCGCAGTTGGGCCATGCAGCTCAATTGTGCGCGCTCGTGGGCTGACCACCCATACCAGGCGCACGCCAGCCGCCAGCCACATGGCGACCTTCGCGCCGATCTCCGCCGGAAGATCATTCGAGGAGACGACTTCCACCACCAGATCAGGAATGATGGGAACCCAGCGTGGAGCGGAGCGCACTGCTGGCAGCCGTGATTGCTGAATGAAGGCGATGTCTGGCGCGCGCACAGTATCGGGATTGCGCGCGATCAGGAAGCCCGTTTCCACTGCGTAGAGCCTGCCCAGCCGGTGACCAAGGACGTACTGACCCAGAATGACGCTCAATCGCATGGTGATCTCGCCATGATCCTCGAACGTCGGCGGCATGGTATGCAGCTCTCCCTCGATCAATTCAGAGCGCAGGCCCGCGAGTGGCAGCGCCGCGAATTGTTCGGCGGTGAGCAGGTGT
>DATAED010000088.1:0-6598 GCA_036258195.1 Ktedonobacterales bacterium | reverse complement strand
CACCAATGTGACGGGCGATCCCCACACTGTGACCATCGGCGTTGAGCAGGGCATCCTTGGCTACGGCGACTTGAACAACGTACGCCATGATGACAACGTCAGTTCGGGCCTCTTTGGGGCGGCGTTCACTGGCTTCGGCCTGCCCACCTCGGTGACATTCCGCTTCACGCAGCCGGGAGTCTATCACTACTACTGTGTCTTCCATGACTACGAGGGCATGGTCGGCACGATTACTGTGACGCCCCGAGCCTGACGTAGCGCAACTGAACGCGAACAGCGATAGCGTGGTGGTCTCTCTCATCAGAGAGGGGCCGCCACGCTATCGCTGTTCTGAACGTCTGCGGCTATGTGCGCAGCGCAGCTAGCAGGCTGGAGCGGCCATTGGCTGTGGCTGACGCTGAGCCTCGGCGCCAAAGAACGCTGCCATGGTTCGCATGATCGGCTGGAGCTGAGGCGGCAGGTCGCCAGCAGAGAGCGCAGCCGGGAGCCAGTACATGACCTGACGCGCCAGGTGGGCATTGGCCAGCGCGCCGCGCAGCCAGGCGAGCGATTCTGGCGGCGCGTCGCGCTGTTGGAGCGAGGCGATGGTCCAGCGATAACCGGGGAGCATGGCGGCGTCGCGCTTGCGCTGGAACTCGCGCATGCTGGCCTCCCAATCATCGCCGCGCAGGGCGGAATCGAGCGCGTCGGCCAGCAGGAACGACTGCGTGAGCGCGTCGGCGATGCCAGTGCCGGTGATGGGGTCGCGCAGGTATCCAGCGTCACCTGCCAGCGCCCAGCCGGGGCCATAAGGCTTGCGCAGGGCGTTTTCGATGCCGCGTGTGCCATACAGCTTGCCCTCGAGCTGAGCGCCCTGCAGGCGATCCGCCATGCCGGGCAGCGCGCGAAAGCGTCTCTCGAACTCTGCTCGCGGATTGGCGCGAAACGCTTCGTAGTCCTCTGGCTGAACCTCCAGCGCGAGGCAGTCCTCGTCGGGTCGCATCGGGAACACGAAGCCCACCTGATTCTGCGCGAATAGCAGCTCCACAGCCGCCTCTGAGAGGGGCGTGAACCCATGGAAGTGGCCATAGTAGCCGGGCCGTTGGGCTGGCAGGACTTCGTAGCGCTCCGCGTTGACCCACTCGGCGACCTTGGAGTATTTGCCGTCAGCGCCGACAATCCATTGGGCGCGCACCCGGCGGGGCGCTCCACCGCTGCTGCGGAGCGTGGCGCCGACGACGCGCCCATGCTCTTCGATCAGCCCTTCCACGTGTGTCTGTTCCTGGAACTCGACGCCGCCATGCTCAATGGCATGGCGTATCAGTGTGGAGTCGAGCACATCGCGCCGGGGAGCCAGTGAATAGGCTCCCTCCGGGCCGGCCGGCCCCTCAAAGAGCAGATCTTCGACCCAGGTGCGCGCCCGCGTGATGCGGCGGAAGCCGGCGGCCTCGACATCCGCCAGCACGCCCAGCCGCTCCAGCGCGACGACACCGTTGCGCGCCATGAAATGCGTGGAGAGTGTGTCGCTGGGAAAGGCGTCGCGGTCGACCATCAGAACGCGATGGCCGCGCTCCCCGAGCAGGAGCGCGAGGCTGGCGCCCGCCACACGGGAGCCAACGATAAGCGCGTCGTAGTCCATTCGTTTCTCCAATCCGCTGTCTGCGCGCCGATCTCGCGTGCAGGTCGTGCTTGAGAGAGAAGTGGCTACGACGGCGTAGGTGAGTCTCTAGCGCCACATCCGTGTGGGTGACATAGACCTATACGCACGCAGGGTACGCAGCCCTGCTGTCATGCAGACTGGCGCAGCGAGTGGCGACGCGCTTCAGCGGGGCGACAATCGCCTAAAGTCCATGTATACTGATGCTATCCCCGCCTGATTGGCTGGCGCGTGTTGAATTGGACTGCCACACCAGGGAGCGACGTTGTGGCGCAGATAGCGACGGCCCATGTGCAAAAAGCCCTGGCAGCGCTGGCGTTGGTGATATCGCTCGCTGTCGCTGCATGCGGCGCCCCTGCATCAGGGCAGGCCGCCTATCCCGCCATCCATTTGAAGATGAACGCGGATCGCTACGAATACACGACGCCGCAGAGCATGTGCTCAGCGATCCTCATCAGCGAGGTCATCGTCGGCTCGCACGGAGAACCGCACTGGAACACGCCCAATGGGCAGCATCCACTGATCTCCGGCAGCAACGCCGTTCTCACGCAGGGATATCGCATCTACACCCCGCTGCGTTTCACGCAAAATCATCCTCTGATCGACCATCGGCCAGCGCCGACAAAGGAATTTGTTACGAATGGCGGCCAGGTCGGATCAGATAGCATTGCGATTGAGTCGTTCCCCATTCTTCGGGATGGTGGACACTACATTGTGGTGTTCAGCCCTGGCCTCAAACCCGCGAGTCAAGGCAAGACCACCGATTGGCTGGTCGTCTACGACGCATTCCCCATCGACGCTCACGGCATGGTGCAGCTTCAGGCCGCCAGCTCTGCGAACGAACCCGGCCCCGGCCAGCCGCAACAAGAGATCAAACTGTCACTCGCCAGCCTGGAGCAGCAGTTGGCAGCGTGCTGAAAAGCCCCCTCTCCTCGCGGGAGAGGAGGTTTGGGGGCGAGGTCAGCTACTCGGCGGCCAACGCGCGTGCCAGCTTCGGCAACGACACGTCGTAGCGATACTGGATGTTGTTGTGGGTGTCGTCGAACTCCTCGTACTCGTGCGCGATGCCCAGCGCCGTCAGCCGGTGGGACATCTGGCGCGCACCGAATTGGAGGTTGAATTGGTCTTGCGCGCCGCAGTCCATGTAGAGCAACTTGAGCTGGCGCAGGTGATCGGCGTGTGCGGCGAGCATCTCGATGGGATCCCACTCCAGCCAGCGCGCCCACACGTCGGGCTTGCGCTCGCAGGTAGCGAAATCCATGGGGAAGGCGATGCCGAGCGGCTCGGCTGGCTCCGGCGAGTAGCACGCCGCCATCGCCAGGATGTTGAGCGCCTTGAAGTCGGATGGGTTCTTCTTGACCTGGGCAGCGAACTGCTCCCACCAGGCCGCGACTCCGCCCACGCGCGCGAAGGCCAGGCAGGTATCGGGGAAATCGGGCGCATAGCACAGATCGAAGGCCATGTCCCCGCTGTGGCAGGCAATCGCCGCGAAGACATCAGGATGGCGCAGGCCATAGATCATCGAGCCGTACCCGCCGCTGGACTTGCCGAAGACCGCGCGCCCCGCTGGAGTTGCAATGGTGCGGTAGTGCGCATCCACCCAGGGAATGAGCTCGTCGATCACGTAGTCCTCATAGCGGCCTGTGGCGCCGGAGTTGATGTACTGGCTGCCGCCGTAGCGCGTGAAGCAGTCTGGCAGCACGAAGATCGCATGCGGCATGCCCTCGGCATAGAGCCGGTCGAGACGTTGCGCGAGATTGGGCTGCCAGGCATCGTCGTTGAGCAGCATGGCGCCGCGGCCGGTGAAGCCTGTCAGGCCGACGATCACCGGATAGCGGCGCTCCGAGCGACTGTAGCCTGGCGGCAGGATCACTGGCAGGGCGCGCACGGCGGGATCGTGGAGCGGGGCGCCTGCCAGCGCGCGGCTCTCGATCAGCGGGAACTCCACGGAGACACTGGTAGCGTCAGAAGGTGTGGACATCAGACAGCTTCTCCTGTTCATGTTGAAAACCCCCTCTCCTCGCGGGAGAGGGGGCTGGGGGTGAGGTCGTCCCCTACTTCAGCGGCAGGTCGCGCATGTGGATGGTCTGGCCGCGCCCGGCGCCGACCGAGATCAGCGCCAGCGGTGTCTCCAGCAGCTCCTCGATACGGCTGAGGTACTTGCGCGCGTTCTCGGGCAGGTCGTTCCAGCGTGTCGCGCCCACTGTGGAGGTCTGCCAGCCCGGCCACTCCTCGTAGACTGGCTCGCACATGTTGACCTCGTTCAGATTGGCGGGCATCGAGTGGATGGCCTGCTCGCCGATGCGGTAGCCGGTGCAGATCTTGATCGTCTCGAAGGAGTCCAGCACGTCCAGCTTCATGATGGCCAGGCTATCGAGGCCGTTCAGCCGCGAGACGAAGCGCCCCGCCACCGCATCGAACCAGCCGCAGCGGCGCGGGCGGCCAGTCGTCGTGCCATACTCGTGCCCCAGCTCGCGCAGACGGTCGCCATCCTTGTCGTGCAGCTCTGTCGGCATCGGCCCGGCGCCTACCCGCGTGATGTACGTCTTGTAGACACCCATGGTGTGCTTCACGCTCTTGGGCGAGAGGCCCGCGCCGGTCGAGGCATTGCCCGCCACGGTCGAGGACGACGTGACGTAGGGATAGGTGCCGAAGTCCACATCCAGCAGCGCCGCCTGCGCGCCCTCCAGCAGCAGCGCCTCGCCATCCGCCGCCGCCTGTTGCAGCATCGTCTGCGTATCGGTGACGTGCGAGCGCAGGCGCTGCGCGTAGCCAACGTACTCGGTGTGAATCTCTTCCAGCGAGAGCGGCTGCTCACCGTAGATCTCGGTGATCATGCGGTTCTTCTGCGCCAGGGTGGAGGCCAGCTTGGAGCGGAAGGTATCGGGGTCGAGCAGGTCGGCCATGCGGATGCCCACGCGCGAGAACTTGTCCACGTAGGCCGGGCCGATGCCGCGCAGCGTCGCGCCGATCTTGTCCGCGCCGCGGCTCTCCTCCTCCACGCGATCCAGCAGGATGTGGTAGGGCATCACGACGTGCGCGCGGTCGCTGATGTAGAGGCGGCTCATGTCGATGTCGCGGGCGCGTAGTTGATCCATCTCGGCGATCAGCGCCTTCGGGTCGACCACCACGCCGTTGCCGATGACGCACTTGACGCCGGGATGCAGGATGCCAGACGGCACGAGGTGAAAGGCGAACTCCTCGGTACCGTAGACGACGCGATGGCCCGCATTGGCGCCACCCTGATAGCGCACCACGTAATCGGCGTGGTCTGCCAGCTCGTCGACGATCTTGCCTTTGCCCTCGTCGCCCCACTGGGCGCCGACTATCGCCATCACACTCATGTCCGCTATCTCCCTGATCCCCTGGTTCCTTGTTGCTGGTCGCATCGCATCTCGCGTCGCGTGGTCGCTAATGCTGTATGTAATCGATGATGAGCTGGTCGCTGATCTGCTCGACGGGCGCCTCATCGTCGGTGAAGACGAGGCCGCCGCGCTGCGCATGCGCGGTCTGCACGAGCGGCAGCGACTCGCCCGCCACGATATTCAGTGGCGAGCCGCCGCCATTGGCCTGCGCGGCGGCGGCCAGATGCGCCTGCACCTGGCTGAGCGTCGTCGGCGTCACCGTCGCGTAGATCTCCGTATTGAGCGCGCCGGGTACGTCGAGCGTATAGACCGACGGAAACACCTGCGCGAGCGTATTGACGAACGCATGCACGAGCCGGTAGTCATTGCCGACATGGCTGGTGTTCAGCACGATCACGCCGTCAGGCGCCATGTGCGCTTTGCTCTCCTGAAAGAACTCCGTCGTCGTGAGCTGAAATGGGATGTAGGGCGGCTTATAGGCGTCCACCATCACCACGTCATAGGTCGCGTGGGCGAACCGCATGAACGTGCGTCCATCGGCGATGGTCACATGCAGATTCGGCTCGTTCATGGCGAAATACTGCCGCCCGACCGCCACGATGTCCGGATCAATCTCCACGCCGTCGATGGGTGTCGGGCCGTAGACCGCCGTGTACTGCTTGGCGACGGTGCCAGCCGCCAGCCCCACTACCGCCAGGCGTGGGCGTGTGTCGCTGACGCCATGCGCGGCGAAGAGCGGCGCCGCCAGCGCATAATCGGTATACCACGATGCGCCGTTCAACACACGCCCCGGTAGGTACATCGAGTGGATGGCATGCCCCTCATTGAGCAGCAGATTCATCGAGCCGTCCGGCCCGCGCACGACCTGAATGAAGTTGTAGAGCGACTCGCGCTCATCCACGACCGTGCCATAGCCGATGCCAGAGACACCCTTGAGCGGGCCGAGCGAGACGAGCTGCGGCAGCAGCAGCGGAAAGAGCAGCAGCACGCCAGGGACGGCCACGCCGATGCGCTCGCCGCCGCGCAGCCCCAGCAGCGAGACGGCCAGCAGCGTGACGGAGACCAGGAAGAAGCTGCGCCGCACGCCGAGGTCGGGAATCAGCACGAGCACGGGCAGGAAGGCGCCAATGATGCTGCCGACGGTCGAGAGGGCATAGAGATTGCCCGCGATGCGGCCCGCCGAGCCGACCCCGCTGACCGTCAGCCGGATGGCGAACGGTGAGACCATGCCCAGCAGGATGGTCGGCACGGAGAAGAGCAGCACGACGGCGAAGAGCGAGCCAACGAAGACATTGGGAATCTCGCTATTCAGCGCGACGGCGGCGGCGTTCAGCACTGGCCCGCTGATGAACGGGATCAGCCCGGTGAAGATGGCGGCGGCGGCGGTGAGCGCGCAGAGCAGGCGCATGCTCGGATGTCGGTCGGCTACACGCCCGCCGATATAGTAGCCCAGTGAGAGGTAGATCAGCGTGAAGCCGATCTGGTTAGCCCAGATGAACAGCGAGGTGCCAAAGAACGGCGCCATCAGCCGGGGGCCGAGCATCTCCAGCGCCAGCGACGAGACGCCGCCGATGAAGACCAGCAGCAGCAGCGACAG
>DATAED010000087.1:0-2261 GCA_036258195.1 Ktedonobacterales bacterium | reverse complement strand
CCCGCTTCACGCTCGGCGATTCACTGGGGCTGCCCGACCGGCCCGACATCCAGCGCGCCGTGCTGCTGGATGCGCTGCGCCGCTGGGAGGCGCGCGAGGAGCCGGGCCACATCTGGGAGCTGGAGTATCCCGCCTACACGCCCGACCCCGCCATCACCAACAACGGCGAGATCATCCGCGAGTGAGCATGGCAGAGACGGTTGAGCGGTGCGCGGAGAGACTGACGGGGGTCGCCGATGGCTGACACGGCGCAACTCTGGGAGCAGTGGCGCCCGTGGAGTCCGCAGCAGGTCGCGGCGCTCTTCGCGCGTCTGCCTGCCCCCTGGTGGATTGCGGGTGGGTGGGCCATCGATCTCTTCCTGGGCAGGCAGACGCGCGAGCATCAGGATATCGACGTGCACATCCTGCGTCGCGATCAGGGCGACGTGCGAGCTTTCCTCGACACGTGGGATGTGCAGGCGGCGCTGCTGCCCCCACGCGATGAAACCTGGCCCTTCCGCACGTGGCGACGTGGCGAGGCGCTTGATCCTGCCATCCACGACATCTGGTGTCGTCCGACGCCGACGCAGCCGTGGGCGCTGCAGCTCATGGTGGCTGATACGCGCGAGGATGTGTGGCTCTGTCGCCGCTCACCGGCCATCACGCGCCCGCTTGCGGCAATCGGGGGTATCAGCGCCGAGGGGATTCCGTACCTGGCTCCCGAGATTCAGCTATTCTACAAAGCCAGGCATCCCCGCCCCAAGGATGAGGCTGACTTCCTCGCGGCCCTGCCTGCCCTCGATCAGGAGCGTCGGCGCTGGCTCAAGACTGCCCTGGCCATCGTCCACCCCCAGCACGCGTGGCTCGATCTGCTGGAGGAGGCGCCGACGGGCTGATGCTCGCACACCAATAAGTTGGCCCTGGCGCGGCTCCCCTCAGAGCAGAGGAGCCGACCGGGGCCAGATCAGTGTTCGATTGTTGCGGCTGTCAACTCAGACGTGCGCCTCGCTGGTGGAGCTGGCGGGCGTCGGCAGCGCATGGCGCGCGGCCATCAGCGTCTCGCGGGCCAGCGTATCGGCGCCGGGCAGGCCTGCCAGGCGGCTCGGCGCCACTGTGTCGGTACGGTAGACCACCTGCGGGCGACCCGTCTGTGCCTTCAGGTCGCGCAGTTGCGCCTGCAGCCAGGTCGTCGCGCTCTCCTTCAGCAGCAGCCGCAGCATGGCCGAGGAGCGCTCGCGGCGCTCACGCGGCGACATGGTCAGCGCCTCCAGCAGCTTCTCGCTCATCGCCACGATGTCCGTTGGCGGCACGCCCAGCACAAACTCACCGAGCTGCTCGAAGGCGCCCGCTGTGCGCGAGAGAATCGTCACGCCCGCGCGCTCATTGACCAGCGCGCCTTCTTTCACGACCAGATTCATGCCGTCCAGCAGCGGATTGACCAGCAGCGCGTCGTACTGGCGCATGCAGGCCAGCGCGCGAGCGCGGTCGTTGCCAAAGACGGCGATGATGGGCTGCCAGGTCTCCGTGCCGTAGCGCTGATTGATGCGCTCGATGGTCTGCTGGGTCTTGCGCATCACCGCGCGATATTCGGCCAGCCCCTCGCGCGATGGCACCAGCAGCGCCAGGAAGGTCACATGGCCGCGCAGCCGCTTGTTGCGCTGCAGCAGCCGCTCATAGGCGCGGAAGCCCGCCACGATATTCTTGGTCGGCTCGACGCGATCCACCCGCAAGATCAGCTTGTGATCGGGGGTTGGCCGCGCCTGCGCCAATAACTGCGCTGTCTCGGCGTCTGGCTCGGCGTTGGCCTGCTCATAGACCTCCGTCGGCGCGACGGCGATGGGATAGACGCGCGCGCTCACGCGGCGACCTTCCACCAGCAGCGCGCCCACCTCGCCCGGCGCCGCGCTGGCCGCAGCCACGTCCGGCAGGAAGCGCTGCGCGCCATCCAGGAAGTTGCGCGCGTCGCGCTCGGTCTGGAAGCCGATCACGTCGTTGGCGGCCAGCCCGGAGAAGACGCCCTTCGCGATCACTTCTGGCGCCAGTTCCCAGTAGCGAGCCTCTGGCCAGGGGATGTGGACGAAGTGGGTCATGTGCGCCCAGGGTCGCTGCTCGCGCACGATCTGCGGCGCCAGATAGAGGTGGTAATCATGGAACATGACCGGCGTGGCGTCGCCAGCGGAGTCCAGCTCATCGATGACGGCCTCGGCCACGGCTTCGTTGACCACGCGGTAGCCTTCGTCCCAGTCTTTGGACGCGCGCGCCGGCAGCGGGCTACGGGCCGG
>DATAED010000086.1:0-1871 GCA_036258195.1 Ktedonobacterales bacterium | reverse complement strand
GGCCACGACGACGCCTCGCTGCTGGCCTTCCTGGGGGGCGGAGAGCAGCCTGAGGCCACCCGCGCGCTGGTGGGGGCGCTGCGCGGACGCCTGCCCTACAAGACGGCGCTGGAGGTCAGCGCGCAGGCGGGCAAACCCTATCACCTCCTCGATACGCTCTTCTGGGATCAGGCCAAGCGGCGGCGCGTGGAGATCGCGCTGGCGGCGGCGCTGAGCGAGGCGCTGGGCGATGAACTGCGCCCCTATGAGGTGTTGGTGGACATCCCCAAGCCCGAAAAATGGGAGATGGAGACGCTGGTCTGCTTCAGCGCGCCGCCGCTGGGCATGCGCTCGCTGATGACCTGGACCGAGGCGACCGGGCAGCGCGCCGAAGACCTTGGCGTCTACGAGCGCCGCCAGCGCCGCATCCGCATCGTGTGCCATCCCCGCTGGCGCGACCGCGTGCGCGCGGAGGGCCAGGCCGCGCTGCTCGGCGTGATCGAGCGCATCCCCACGCTGTGAGCCGGGACTGTACAGAGTCGCGGCCATGATGAACGATACCGTGTTGATCGGGCCATCCGGTGGCGCGCGGGCTGGCCCCCACCCCCAACCCCTCCCCCGCTACGCGAGAGAGGGGAGCTACACGGCGCCTGGCCCACGATCACCCTCCGCTCCCTCTCCCTCTGAGAGAGGGCTGGGGTGAGGGCGCTCGCCCGGCGATGACCCAATCTACCAGTGAAACAGCATCATGGCCGCGAGCATCGCCAGCCGGGACACCGCCTGATTCCACGAACAGAACGCCCTCCAGCGCGTTAACAAGCGCAGGCGAGCGCTGCGGCTGCTCCTGAGCGGCCACCGCGTGGAAGGGGGCATGCAGATGAAACGCGCAATCCTTATCCTCTCAGGACTTGGCCTGCTCTGCGCGGTCGTCGAAGCGACCTTCCTTGCGCTGCCATCGCAGGTGACGCAACAACTGCCCGACGAGCAGACCCTCGGCGTGATCACGACGTTCGTCCTGGTAGCCATGCCGTTCCTGGGGGTCATCGACGCGATCCTCGGTGTGGTCGCCGCAAGCCAGCGACGCGCGTCGCGCTGGGTGGTGGCGTTCATCGTGCTGGCGGTGATCAGTCTGCCAGCCTATGGCTGCGGGTTCATCCTCTCCCTCCTGGGCTCATTCCCCGGCAATCAGGAAATGGCGTTCTTCGCCACCGCGCTGCTCTTCTTCGCCGTCGTGATCTTCCTCGCTACGCCCGCCTTCGCCCTTCGACATCCCGCGCGACCAGACGCAGCGCCCGCGACTGTGAGCCACGGCATTGACACTCGCCCGACGCCGGAGTAAGCTGCCAGCGACGGCGCTCTGAGGATGACCAGGGCGCTCGCAGCCCACAGCGGGAAAGCGGGAAGGATGGCGCGTATGCGGTGGCTCGAAGGCTGGCTGGGCGTCGTGGCGGGTGTCGTGGGCCTGATTGCGACCTTTGTTTCGTCGATCAGCTCGCCCGGCTGGCTGAACATGGCGGCGGTCTACGCCGACTATCTGGCGCCCGGCGGCTACAGTATCAGCCCGCAATTGATTCGTCTGCTGACGGGCCTGCCTACCATCACGACGACGCTGCTCTTCGCAGGCGTGCTGTGGGGCGTCTGGCTCGACCTCAGCGGAGAGCGAAGGCGCGGTCGGACACTGCTGCTGGGCTGCGCGACGATGATCGTGCTGCTCGCCGCCTTTGCGCCAACCGTGAGCGTGCGGATGACGCTCATCCCATCCATACCGTTCGCCGTACTCGCGCTCGTCGCTGGCGTGATCGCCTGTCTGCGGCGTGAGCGCCAGGTGGATGGCGCGCACTGAACGCGGGCTGATCGCGCGCTGAACGCAGCGCTCCAGATCGAGGAGGAGA
>DATAED010000085.1:0-8809 GCA_036258195.1 Ktedonobacterales bacterium | reverse complement strand
CCGGTGTTGCCGCTGGTCGGCTCGACAATCGTGCCGCCCGGCTTGAGCTTGCCGCTGCGCTCCATCGACTCGATCAGCCCCACGCCGATGCGATCCTTGACGCTGCCACCGGGGTTGAGCGCCTCGATTTTGGCCAGCAGCAGCGGCTGCACGCCCTGCGCCACTTTGTTCAGACGCACCAGCGGGGTATTGCCGATGGTCTCCAGGATTGAGTTGTAGTACCGCATAGAGCTCCCACAGCCCCGCGCGGGGCCGCATCTCCTCAGGAACTAGGCCGCGCGCCGTCGCGGCGCGCCCACGAGCGCGCCACCGACCCCGGCGGCTGGACCACATCGTCACCGATCAGGCGCGCCCCATCGCGACGCCTGGCCCCATGGTACACCCAAACGGCGGCAGGCGAAAGTACGCCGATATGCGCCCTCACGCATGCGCTGCGCCCTTCACGTTATAATCATCGGCGAGGGTTTCACTCCGCTTCCCCTTCTCCCCGTGGGAGAGGGAGCCAGGGGGTGAGGTCGCCATTGACATCATAGCAGCGTCGCCGTCTGCGCCCGTTGTGCGCGCGGAGCGACTGAGGAGAAATACCGCGTCATGCTCTCCGCCGCCAAGTGGGGCGCGCTCGTCGGCGTCGCCATTTATCTCGTCGCGCAGCTCATCACCATTGTCAGCCAGGTCGCGTTTGGCCCAGGCCAGATAGACCTGAATCATCCCGGCCAGATCACGCTGGGCTGCCTGGAGCTGCTGCTGATCGTCTTCGCCTTCTCCGCTTCGGGCTTCTACGCCGGACGCGAGACACGCCAGGCGGGCTACGGCGCCATCGCGGGGATGGTCACGTTCGTCGTGTACGGCGCGCTCATCTCCATCTACTCCTATGGCGGGCGCATGCGGCTTGGCGCGGGCGGCGCGACCCTCGGCCAGCAGATCGTCATCGGCCTGATCTCCGTCGTGCTCTACCTCATCATCTCGGCGCTGATCGGCTGGCTGGGCGGGCGTCCGGGAGCCGCGCAGGGCCGCGCCCGCGCCAAGCGCCTCGCCGCCGCAAACGAGCAGGAGCCAGCCAGCAACTAGACGCGCGGGTGAGAGCGCGGAATGGAGGATGAGCGCCGATGGTCAGCCTGCAATCGCGTATCGCCATCCGGCTGATGAAGACACTGGGCTTCCGGCGCTGGCTGGGCAGGTCATTTCGCCAGACCGGGCGCGCTGATCCCCGTGGCGGCGGCATCAGCCAGGTGGCGCGTCGGCAGCGGCGCGGCGTGGCCATCACGCCAGTGGTGGCGGGCGACTCGCCAGCGGCCTGGCTCACCCCAGCGGGCGTGCGCTCCGATGCGGTCGTCTATTATCTGCACGGCGGCGGCTACACCTTTGGCTCCATGACCACCTACCGCGACCTGCTGGAGCGGCTGACCCGCCAGACGCGCACCCGCGCGCTCTGGCTCGACTATCGCCTCGCTCCGGAATGCCCGTTCCCCGCCGCCGTGGAGGATGCCCTCTCAGGCTACCGCTGGCTGCTGGAGCAGGGCGTGCGGCCTGAGCGCATCGTCGTCGCAGGCGAGTCGGCGGGCGGTGGGCTGGCGCTGGCGACGCTGCTGGCGGCGCGCGACGCTGGCCTGCCGCTGCCCGCTGGCGCGGCGCTGGCTTCCCCCTGGACCGACCTCACCGGTGGCAGCGCCACCGCCGTCACGCGCGCCGATGTCGATCCGATGCTGGTGGGCGCGCACATCGCCGAGGGTGGCAGGCGCTACTTGGCGGGCGCTGACCCGCACAATCCACTGGCCTCGCCGCTCTTCGCCGATCTGCGTGGCCTGCCGCCGCTGCTGATTCACGTCGGCGATTGCGAGGTGCTGCTGGACGACTCGCGCAAGCTGGCCGAGCGCGCCCGGCAGGCGGGCGTCGCGGTGACACTGCGCATCTGGGACGGCATGTTCCACGCCTTCCCGCTCTTCACCTTCCTGCCGGAAGCCTGCGAGGCGGTGGACGAGATGGCGGAGTTCATCACCACACGGGTGGGCAGAGCGTAATCAGGCTCAGTTCATCTGGGCGCGGTCGGAGCCGCTGCGGGCCGACTCTGGCGCGCCCAGCTTCACGAGCGAGGCCGGGAAGCGCAGCTCGACGACCGTCCAGCGACGTGGCTTGCCGTCATCTGGCGGATCGCTCTCCTCCGCGTCGTCCTCGCCGTGGGCGTCGGGCGAGCCATCCGTCATGAAGATCGAGGCGGAGCCACGCAGGTCGGAGCGCACCAGGCCGCGCACCAGCTGCAACCCCAGCCCCTCGGCGGAGTCGAGGGAGAAACCCGCTGGCACGCCCGCGCCGTCGTCGGCGATATGCACAGTGATCAGGTCGCCATCGCGCGCGCCGCTGATACGAATCTCGCCGCCATCGCACTGCGCGAAGCCGTGCTCGATGGCGTTGGAGATCAGCTCATTCAGCACGATGGCCAGCGTCGTCGCCTGCTCGCTGGGCAGCAGGTAGGGCGCGGCGCCGACATGGAAGCGCAACTGAAGGTCGAGCGGCAGGAAGTTACCCTTGACCACCCCGACGATCTTGCGCGCAATCTCATCCACCGGCGCCATGCCCACCTCTCCCATGGAGAGCAGATCATGCGTGGCGGCGATGCCCTGGATGCGCCGCACCGTCTCGGCCAGAATCTCGCTGGCCTCCTCGCTGCGCGAGCGGCGCTGCTGCATATTCAGGATGGCTGCGACCTGCGCCAGATTGTTCTTGACGCGGTGGTGCATCTCACGCATCAGCGTCTCGCGCTTGCGAAGATCCTCGCGCGTCTGCTCGAAGAGACGCGCGTTCTCCATCGCGATGGCGGCGACATTGGCGAAGGTCATCACGAGCTGGAGCTGGTGCTGGCTGAGCATGTGGCGCTGGTTGCTGTAGACGCACAGCGCGCCGAGCGGCCCATGTACGGTGATCAGCGGCACACAGAGTACGGCGTGCTGATCGCCCAACACCTCGTCGCTCAGCCCATGCAGGAAACACCCGCTATCCGAGCGCATGCAGTCGATGCCGCTGCTCGGCTCGCCCGTTTCAATTACCTTGCCTGCGCAGCACTGGCCGACGAGGATGCTGGCGCGCGTCACGGCGCTCTGCTCGAAGCTATCCTCGAAGCCATGCCAGGCCACCGCGCGCAGCCGCCGCTCGCTGGGCTGCAGCTCGAAGAGCACGGAGCGATGCGCGCCGCTGAGCAGCACGGCCTTCTCCACGATGGTGCGCAACACGGTGTCCAGCACGAGCGACGAGGCAACCAGCGCGGAGACATTGTGCAGGGTGGCCAGCTCGTTGACCTTGCGGCGCAGCTCCTGATCAGTGGCCTCGTGCAGCCGCATGTTCTCGATGCTCATGGCGAGCTGGCCACCCATCACCTCCATGAAGGCCAGGTCGTCGTCGCTGAAGGCGCGCGGCGTGTTCATCTGCACATTGATGACGCCCTCCAGCCGCTCGACCATGAAGTAGATGATCGGCATGGAGATCAGCCCGCGCGGCGGCGACTCGTAGCGGTTGGCCTCGTCGCCGTAGCGCTCTGGATTGGCCGCCAGATCGGTCTCGCGCAGGGGGCGCCCGCGCTCGGCGACCAGACCAGTGAAGCCGCGCCCCAACTGCGCGCGGTAGTGCGGCGTGACATAGGGCGAGGGATCGCTGGTGGCGTGCAGCTCCAGCTCCTGGGTGAATTCATCGAAGAGGAAGATGGTGCAGAGGTCAGCTTCGAGCGCGCTGGCGACGGCCTGCGCCGTCACTTTCAATGTCTGGTCGATGTCCAGCGCGGAGTTGACGGCAGCGTTGATCTGTTGCAGGGCGAGCAGGCGCCTGGATGTGCCGGTGGTCGCGATCTCTTCGTGTTTCGCCATGCGCTCACGCCCCGTCCAAGCCTCGTCGATCTGCCGCGCCAGACGCGCCGTCGCGCCACGCGCCGTCTCGCATGCTATGCGATATGTCACTTATACCCTATCACATCCAGCGGGCAGATGGCCCGCAGCGGCAAGCGCAGGTGCGGGCGTCGGATGGTTGGCGGGCGTCGCGGTGAGCGCGGGCAGGGGAAACGGGCGGGGGAGAAACGGGCGGGTAAACCCGCAGCTACGGGCCTGCGGCCGCAAAGCCCGCCTGCGCAGGCTGGGACGAGACGAGACACGAAGCGGAGTTGCGGCGCACACGGTCACGCTCGTGCTCCCTCTCCCTCTGGGAGAAGGCTGAAGTGAGGGGCCGCGCCCTACTCGTCCTTCGGCTCGGGCGGCGGGGGCGCGTAGTCCGCGCGCACCACTGGGCGGCGCGCTTTGCGGCGATAGCCCGCCAGCCCATGCAGATCGTAGAGCGCCTGGATGATAGCCTCTTCGTTCCAGCGGGACTCCATAGGCGGCGGCTGGCCCAGATTATCCACGATGCCGTCGCTGCCTGTCAGCGCCACCAGCACGGTCGAGGCGCACTGGGCCATCGCGTTGAGGTTATAGCCGCCCTCCTGCACGACCAGCAGGCGGCTATCGCAGTAGCGCTCCGCCATCTCGATGACCTCCAGAGTCAGGTCTGAGAAGTCGGGGGTGGAGAGCCGCATCTCGCCGAGAGGGTCGCGCCAGTGCGCGTCGAAGCCCGCCGAGAGCAGGATGACATCGGGCTTGATGCGGTCGGCGACGGGCCAGAGCACCTGGCGGAAGATCGGGTCGTAGACGCTCCAGCCGGAGCCAGCCGGCAGCGGCACGTTGACGTTTGCGCCGAGGCCCGCGCCTGCGCCGCGCTCGCTCGACGCGCCCGATCCGGGATACCACGGATACTGGTGGGTAGAGAAGTAGACCACATCCGGGTCGTCGTAGAACATCTCCTCGGTGCCGTTGCCATGGTGGACGTCGTAATCCACGATCAGCACTTTGCGCCAGCCGTGGCGCTGCTGCGCATAGCGCGCGGCGACGGCGATATTGTTGAAGACACAGAAACCCATGCCCGTACCCGGTCGCGCGTGGTGTCCCGGCGGACGCACCAGCGCATAGGCGTTGCGCGCGCGCCCCTCGGCGATGGCGTCCAGCCCGACCAGCGTCGCCCCGGCGGCCAGCGTCGCGGCCTGCCAGCTCCCCGCCGAGATGAAGACCTCGTGATCCAGCTCGCGCACGCCCGCTTCGCCGCTCATGGCGTCCTCATCGGCCTGCTTCTCCACCGCGCGCTGCACGCGGCGAATATAGGTCGCGTCGTGCACGGCGGCCAGTTCCAGCTCAGTGGCGGCGCGTGGCGGCAGGCTCAGCACCAGCTCCTGCGGGATCGTCCCTTCGTGGATGAGGACATCGATCATCTCCTTTGCGAAGCGCAGCCGCTCCGGCGTCTCAGGGAAGCCGTGCGGTGTCAGATGATCGAGGAAGGCCACGTCGTAGAGCAGCGCAGTTGGCAGGCGCGGCGTGGCGGGTGGCGGCGCAGGCTGAGGAGAGGCAGGCTGTGGGGCCGTGCGGGTGGCGTCATCCGCCGGGGTGTGGGTTGTGACATCGTCAGCCACCGCGTCGCTCCTTCTCAACTGGCGCCCATCGTGTCGCGCAAGGGAAGAATCACACACCAGCGTCGCGCTGTCAAACGCGCCCCGTGCCCGCGCGCCAGCGACTGGTGGCGCTTGATATACTGAAGCTATTGGAGCGACGTCGGTTCCGTCGCGGCAGGAGAGGTTGGCCATGCCGTTCGCGTCTACGACCATCAGCGCGCTGGGCGGCGCTGCTGCTCCCTCCGAACACCGCATCGCGCAGACGCTGGCGCTGCTGCAGGATGGCCTCGGCGAGGGCTACATCACGCGCGAGGCGCTGCTGCGCTTTGTGGCGTCCGCTGCTGAGCTCGCTGCTACTTCGGCTGCGCGCGAGCCGTTCCAGCGTGCGCTGGTAGCTACGGACGACGCCACCGAGGAGGTCGTCGCCGCCCTGCTGGTCGAGGTCCTCGCAGCAGAGGCCCTCCGCGCATCCTTTCTGGAGAGCTACGAACTGGTCTGTGCTGATCCGGCGATCCAGCGGTTGGAGCGCGCGCCGGTGGGCTTCATCAAGTCCATCGTCGTCGCGCCCGCCGCGCGTGGACGGGGAGCCGCGCGCAGCCTGATCGCCGCTGGCATGCAGGCGCTGGCCGACCACGGCGCGCAGGGCTATTACTCGCTGGCATGGGTCAATCAGCGCGCGGGCTGCCAGCTCTGCGGCGCGCTGGCGGCGCTGGGCTTTCGCAGCGCGCAACGCATCGAGCGTTTCTGGTATCAGGATAGCGTGGCCAGAGGCTACCAATGCCCGGCCTGCGCTGGGCCGTGTGAGTGCGCCGTTGAGGTGATGCTACGTTGAGGCGGGTGCGCGCAGATTATTGGAGGAGCGCCGTATGAATCATGTGACGCCTGATGTGCCGCCACGCGCGGACGCTGCGCTGCTGGAGTCGCTGCGGCAGGGGTTCACTCTGCCCGCCGCGTGGTACACCGATGCCACGCTTTTCGATGTGGAGCGGGCGCGCATCTTCCGCCGCTCATGGCAGTTCGCAGGCTATGCCGAGCAACTGGCCGAGCGCGGCGCGTATTTCACCACGCGGGTCGGCGATACGCCGCTCGTCCTCACGCGCGACCAGTCGGGAGAGATCCACGCCTTCGTCAATATCTGCCGCCATCGTGGCTCCGAGCTGGTGCTGACGGAGTGTGGGCGCGGCCAGACGCTGCAATGCCACTACCACGCCTGGACATACAATCTGGATGGCTCGCTGCGGGCGGCGCCAGGGGCCAAAGACGAGCCGGACTTCGCGCCGGAGCAGTACGGGCTGATCGCGATTCCGGTGGAGCTATGGGGGCCGCTGATTTTCGTGCATCTGGCTCGCCACGATGCCCCGCCGCTGGCCAGCGTGCTGGGCGAGCTGCCGCAGCTCACGGCGGCATCCGGCGCGCAGCTCGATGCCCTGCATCGACGCGCCCGCCACACCTGCGACGTGGCCGCCAACTGGAAGGTCGTGGTCGATAACTATCTGGAGTGCTACCACTGCCCGGTCGCGCACAAGGGCTTCAGCAGCCTGATCGACACGAACACGTACGCCATCACGGAGTATGAATGGTGCTCCGTGCAGGCTGGCGCGCTCAAAGACTCCGCCAGGGCCTCAGCAGTGCAGGAGGCCGGAGCGCAGCCAGCGGCGCAGTATGCCATCGAGGGGGATGTGCAGGCTGGCTTCTACGCCTATCTCTGGCCCAATTTCACTCTCAACGTCTACCCCGGCCACGGCAACGTCTCGATCAACCACTTCATCCCGCTGGCCGTTGATCGCACGCTGGTGGTGAAGGATTACTGCTTCCTCGATAGCGTGTCCGCAGACGAAGAGGCGGACTTCATCGGCTTCATCGACCAGGTGCAGGCGGAGGATGAAACGCTGTGCGAGTCGGTGCAGCGCGGTCTCAGCACGGGCTATTTCGAGCAGGGGCGGCTGATGCTGCGCCAGGAGAGCGCGCTACGCCACTTCCAGCAGCTCGTCTATCGCGCGCTGACGGGCGACGAGCGCGCCACCGCTGGCGCAGGGGAGGCGGCGCTGAC
This sequence comes from Ktedonobacterales bacterium, assembly GCA_036258195.1. GTDB lineage: Bacteria > Chloroflexota > Ktedonobacteria > Ktedonobacterales > JADMIN01 > JAKAIY01. The sequence continues at coordinate 1,307 of DATAED010000085.1, read as the reverse complement.
GTTGTGAGCAGGCTGGCTACATCACGCATCTCGCCATCTCAGCCCACGTCCACTGCGCGAGGACTCGTCCTGCATGGCGCGTGGCTCAATGTGTCCGGCGGACGCCTGGCGATCTGGGCCGAGGCGGAGGCCAGGCCCGTCAAGCGCCGCGCCCCACAGACGGATCCCGCCGAGCCAGCGTCTGGCTACCGCAGTCATCCATTCTGCGCCCGCCGCGAGGAGCTACTCGATGCGCTGGAGCGGCTCTGGCGCACCGCTCGCCCCGGCGTCGCGCCGCGCACCTCCGCGCCAGTGGAGCGGATCGAGCTGTGGCTGCCGCGGCTTGGCGTGCGGCCGGTTCCCTCGCCGACCTATGTCGCACGTGGGTGGGCGCCAGAGCCAGAGGGGATTGACGGCGCAGTCATGAGCGTCTGGCGCGTCAACGCGCTGCTGCTCCAGCCAGAGAGCGCCTGCACGCTGCTGGCCGGGCTGCCCAGCGAAACTGGCGCGGAGGCAGCGGCGGCGGCGCTCCAGATTAGCCCGTTCACGACGCAGCGCAGGCTCGACACAAGCCCAATGCCGCTGGGCGACGACCTGCGATTCTGGGCCGCCACTGCGCAGTTCCTCATGCGACTGGCGCTGCGCCAGCGCTACGTCCCGAGCGTCAGCGCGACGCATGTCGATGAGTTTGGCTATCCCAGCTCGATGCTGGTCGGCGAGTGGCGGCTGGCCCCCCTGGATGAAGGCGATCAACTGCGCTACGACACGCTGGTCGCCGCCATGCCCGACGCAGCGCGCGCCGCCGCTGATCGTCCGCGCCTGTCACATGGTTGGAGAGCGCCGAGGGACTACTGGGAGGTTGATGAGTCGCGCAACGCCGCTGCCATCTATCTCGCGCCTGCGCGGCCAGCCGAGACGCTCGACGCCTTCACCAGCGCATCGCTCAATGCTCTGATCGCAGCCTGGGCGCGCACTTCGCAATCGTATCTCAGCATGCGGCCGGGCGGGCATGTGCTGCCGACCTATTACTACTCCTATGGCTCCCCGTACGCTGACGGGACGATGACCAGTCGTTGGTTCGATGCGCTCAACTCGCGCTCCACGCAGATCTATCTCAAATCCATGGACTCCCGCACGCTCGCGGAGGGCGTCGAACGCTGGCTGCGGCGGCTCGAACCAGGAGAGCAGGCGCCGTTTCGCCTGTGCCTGCGGCTCACAACGCTGGATGAACGCGCCGACATCGAGCGCGAGATGTGGGACGGCGCCGACGCTGATCCCGCCAGCGCTGAGAATGCGGCCGTTGGGGTGGCCACGGAGGCAGACGAATC